>JBDUDH010000154.1:0-10946 GCA_040003015.1 Verrucomicrobiota bacterium
AAAGTGAGTACCGCAGGGGTCCTTACTGTGCTCCACAACTTTGCGTGCACAACCGAGGGGCGGGGTTTGATCGGACCCTTGGTCCAAGGAACCGACGGCAACTTCTACGGATACTCTACGGGCGGAGCCACCAACCAACAGGAGATTTACAAAATCACCGCCAGCGGCGCGTTTACGATGCTGCACAGCATGACCGCAGCCGAGGGAAACGCGTCGCGGAATGGCCTGATCCAGGCCACTGATGGCAACCTGTACGGTACGGCAGTCGGTGGCGGGACCTTCAACAAGGGTACGATCTTTAAGATCACCACGGGAGGCGCCCTCACCGTGCTGTTCAACTGCGACGGCAGCAATAACTTTGGTGTCAACCCCACAAGCAATCTGACCCAGCACACGAACGGCTTGCTGTATGGAGATACTCTTGGCGGCGGTGATAATAACGCAGGCGTATTCTATAGCCTGGACGTGGGGCTCGGGCCATTCGTTTCGTTGGTCAGTACATCAGGCAAAGAGGGCGCGAAGATCGGCATTCGGGGCCAAGGCTTCAGCGCCTCGTCAGTGGTAAAGTTTGGCGGCGTGCAAGCTACATCCGTGACGCGCCAGGGCAGCACGTTTCTGAACGCCACGGTTCCCGCCGGAGCACTGACCGGGTCGGTGACCGTCACCACCGGCGCAACCACACTGACCAGCAATCGCACATTCCGCGTCACGCCCACGCTGGCCAGCTTTAGTCCGACCAGCGGTTCGGTGGGAACGCCCGTGATGATTACGGGGACAGGACTCCTGCAGACGACGAAAGTGACATTCAATAAGGTGAAGGCGACTACAGTCACGATCAATTCGGACACGCAGGTCACGGCCAACGTGCCTACGGGCGCCACAACCGGTAAGATTGCCATCACCACCGCGGGAGGCACTGCCACCAGCAGGACGGTGTTCACGGTCAACTAGGGGCGGGGCTGTTTGCCGAGCACAGGTAGAATCCGGGCCCCGAAAGTTTGAGGACCCTACCGGCTACTTTTGGAGAACCGGGCAAGCCTGCGGAATAAGTCCGCAGACTTGTTCTTTGCGCTCCCAGTCTCAGCAGGTTTCACGCGGGGGCAATACCTTGATCAATGAAGGAGATAGGCTCTGTTTCCGTTCTATCCGCCCCTGCTTTACATTTACCTGTTTGAACTCTGCCCTCAAAATTCGATCATTCCGTCTAATTCTAGTTAGACGACGGAGAACGTGAATTGGCCTTGCATCACACCTGCGCGGAGGACAGGCTCCATTCCAACCAACACTTAGGAGGTAGCGATGAAATAACTCGTAATGGCAACGAACGCATCTAACCAGACGATGGAGACATGTGGTTAGGTCAAGGATAAGATTTTAAGAGGTAGAGTTTTTTCTGGACGAAGGCTTCCTTGGTTTCATAGCCGAGGGCTTTGATGGTGGGCAGGCCCAGCTCGGTGGCTAGCTTACCCAGCTTAGTCTCCAAGGTGTCCATGCGTTCGATGGCACCGATGACATGGCCTTGCATGACGTGCCAGACCGCGACGCAGAGTTTGCGCGCCACGGCTACGGTGGCTTTGACCAGCTACTTTTATCGAATTGCGCAATTGCGCTCTTGTCCTCGCAGCTGATCTTGTTTTCGTCAGTCGGCTGAGTGAACTTGAAACACCGGAGGCTTATGGGCACAGAATACAACAAAGAGAAGCGATCACCGCGCATCACGCATAGCGCATGGGGCCGGATCGATGTGGAGAGCATAGGTTCCGGCCGTGATTTCAAGCTTTATCCCGGCGGCGGTCGCGCGTGGGACTGGACCGAAACAGGTACTCATCACAGGCCAGGCATTCAACCAGTCGATGTGGGGGAGTTGCTCGACCATGGGAGCAAAGTGGTCATTCTTAGTCGGGGGAGGCTGTTGGCTCTCCGGACATGCCCGGCGACTTTGCAGATGTTGCGCGATTGCGGTATCACCTACCATATCAAAGAAACCGGCGCGGCCGTGGAGCTTTATAATCAATTGGCAAAGACTGAGGCCGTCGGCGGCTTGTTCCACTCGACTTGCTAAAGGATGAGAAGCCTAACCAGACGACGCAGTCGACCGATTCCCAGCGTAATGTTTCCATGTCGATCGTACTTAGTATGATTCAACTTTCAGCGATTTGCGCCTCCGAATAGTTGCGGCTGATCTTATTCTCGTTAAATGGTGACGCCTGTTAAGTGCGGTGGCACACAGCGCTCGGAGAAACGGTAGGGGTAAATCCACCCACCGGAAGCCTTCTCGAAGGAGGCTATGTTGACACTGGCAATAGGAACGACGCTCGACCAACTACCGCCATCGTATCGCCACTGAGAAGCCGACTTTTAGAATGGCTCTGAACGATTTGAACGCGCAATCCGCCTCGGCCGTGGAAGACTGGTTCCCTATGATCCAGCGGTTTCGTGGTCACAGATAATAAACGGATAAGCCAGCATCCTGCTGCATTGTCTCCTCGGTAAACCCTTCGGCCGCTGGGAAAGAGGCCTCTGGAACTCCACGCTAATAATGTGATCTGGCGTTTCGCGGTGCTCCGCGATACATAATGAGCGGCCATGGACCAGAAGCCCGGAACCCAAACGATCAGCTCGGACAGCGAGCTGCGGAAGAATGTTCCGATCGTTACGGTCGAAAGTTTCTACGAAGCGCACGCCAAAACGCTGCACCTTAAACTGGAGGGAAGCCGCGTTGGATTTCATCGGCGCATCCGGGAGCCGACGATCAACCGGCCCGGCCTGGCGCTTTCCGGGTTCTACAATTATTTCGCAGAGAAGCGCGTGCAAGTGCTCGGCGCCGCGGAACAATCTTACCTGGAGAGTTTGTCAGCCCGGCAGCGTTGCGCGCGTTTTCGCGGTCTCTGCGCCCAGAAAATTCCCTGCATCGTGATGTCCCGCGGCGCTCATCTTGCGCCGGAATTGCTGAAAGTGGCCGAAGGAGAAGAGGTCGCCGTTTTTCGCACGCCGATCATCACAATGAAGTTTATTAACGCGGCCACGATCGCGCTGGAAATGGATTTTTCGCCGACCGTGACCGAATTCGGCAGCATGGTGGATATCCTCGGCGTAGGCGTGCTCATTCGCGGGAAAAGCGGAATTGGAAAAAGCGAGTGCGTGCTCGGTTTGATCGAGCGCGGTTACAGTATCGTGGCCGACGACGTTACGCGGATCAAATCGGTGGAGGGCCGCGAGCTGATGGCAACAGCGCCGGAGTTGACTCGCAATCACATGGAGGTGCGCGGCATCGGGATCATTAACGTCGCGGCTGTTTTTGGAATCGGCGCCATTCGCGTGGAGAAGCGGCTCGATCTGGTGGTGACGCTAAAGGAGTGGCAGGAATTACCAGAGGTGGATAGAATTGGATTGGATCGCGAGTTTTACGAAATTCTCAGGATCCAGATCCCTCACATCACAATTCCCGTCGGGCCGGGCCGTGATATCGCGCGCATGATCGAAGTGGCGGCGATGGATCAAAAATTGAAAGGCCTCGGTCAAAATAGCGCTGCGGAATTTAACACCAAGTTACTCACTCTGATGGAGAAACCGGCGCCGTAATGGGACTTTTAAAGCGACGATCGGGCGCTTCGTCCGATCAGAAAGTTGAAAAGGAAATTACCATCCTGAACCGTCTCGGGCTGCACGCGCGGCCGGCCGCGATGTTCGTGCGGGTGGCGACCCGTTATCGCGCCGAAATTTGGGTGGATAAAGAAGGTGAGCAAGTTAACGGCAAGAGCATCATGGGCCTGATGATGCTGGCCGCGGGTCAGGGATCGAAATTGCATATCCGGGCCGAGGGACCTGACGCGACCGAGGCGGTGAGAGATCTCGAGGCATTAATCAAAACGCGGTTTAACGAAGACTGAGATTGACACTACCGCTACTCTCACATCTGGATGAGTGACGATAGCGAGCGACAGGAAAAGCGATTTCACGGGATTGGAGTTTCTCCGGGCATTGCCCGCGGTCTCATCCATGTCGTCCAGAGAGAGCTCGATGATGTCGTCAAATACCACATCGAGCCATCGCACATCGGGAACGAGATCGGGCGTTTCGAAGCGGCGCTGATTCAGACGCGCGTCCAGATTCTCGAGATGCAGCAGCGCATCGCCGAAGCGATTGGCGCGAAAGACGCCGGCATTTTCGATGCGCATCTGCTCGTGGTCGAAGATCGGACCTTGATTGACGAAGTGCTGCGCAAACTCGAGGCCGATCTTTGCAACGTTGAGTATGTCTTTCAGGAAGTGGCGGCTCGATACATCGAAACGCTGAGCCAGATTGATGACCCATATTTGCGGGAGCGCGCCATGGACATCCAGGATGTCACGCGCCGTGTCATCCGGAACCTGCAAGGCAAAGCCCCGCGACAGTTTCTCTCGGTCGATCAACCGCATATCCTGGTCGCGCATAACCTGACGCCTTCCGACACCGCGACGATGAATCGAGAACAAGTGCGTGGATTCGCCATCGATCTCGGCAGCCGCACTTCGCACACCTCGATCATGGCGCGCTCCCTCAGTATTCCGGCGGTTGTCGGTTTGCGCAATGTCACTGAAGAATTAAAAACGGGAGAGTCGGTTTTGCTCGATGGTTACAACGGTCTGCTCATCGTTAATCCGAGTGAGGAAACGTTGCGCGAGTACGGCGAGCTGGAATCGAGGAAGGTCAAGATTGCCAAGCAACTGACCAAACTGCGCGAAACAAAATCCACTACGCGCGATGGCCGCCACATCGTTCTTTCCGCCAACATCGAGTTGCCCGATGAAATCGATGCCGTGATCAGTAACGGCGCTGAAGGAATCGGCCTCTATCGCACGGAATTCTTGTACCTGAACCGCTCGGATTTGCCCAACGAAGAGGAGCAGCTTCAGGTTTATGCAGAGGTGGCCGGGCGGGTGCTGCCGAACCCGCTGATCGTTCGCACGCTCGATCTCGGCGGCGATAAGATCGCGAGCACGATCGAAACGGGCGATGAGATGAATCCGTTTTTGGGATGGCGCGCCATCCGGCTCTGTCTGGAGCATGGGGAAATCTTCAAAGTGCAGCTCCGCGCCGTCCTGCGCGCCAGTGCAACCGGCAATGTGCGGATGATGTTCCCGATGATATCGGGCATTGGTGAAATCCAACAGGCGATGAAGCTGGTTAATGAGTGCAAAGACGAACTGCGCCGCGAAGGGCATCCGTTCAACGACGAGATGGAGATCGGTGCGATGATCGAGATCCCGAGCGCCGCGATCGCCGCGGATTTTCTCGCGCGCGAAGTCGATTTTTTCAGCATCGGCACGAACGATCTCATTCAGTACGCGATCGCGATTGATCGGGTGAACGAGCGCGTCGCGCATCTCTACGAACCGACGCACCCGGGAGTGGTGCGGCTTCTAAAAATGGTGGCCGATGCCGCACACGCGCACGGGATTTGGGTGGGCGTCTGCGGCGAAATGGCGGGCGACGTGTTGCTCACGCCCTTGTTGCTCGGCCTCGGAATGGATGAGTTGAGCGCCAGCGCCACGCTCGTGCCGAGGGTCAAGAGCGCGGTGCAAAATTTAATGATGCCCGAGTGCGAACAACTGTTGCAAGAGGTGCTGCAACTCGATAATGCGGGCGCGGTCCTGGAGCGTTGCGTCGAAGTCGCGCAACGGCATTATCCGGATCTCATTACGTGACCTTCGTGTCACCCTGAGCGGCGAGGGGACCTCGCAAACAATAATCGATAGGGCGTCGATTTGATGCTTCGCGCAAGAAAGTGGTCTGCTCCGACTCTGCCGGCTGGTCATTATGGAACACTGGACCTGGCTGGTGAGCTCCTTCGCTCCGCTCCGGAGGACAAATCAAAAGGAACGCTGCTATTCCTCTTCGCCCAGCTCTGTCTCGGGCTTGATTCCCTCTTCTTCCATTTTCCGCAGCACGTCGCTCATGTCATCCACTTCGTCCCAGACTTCCTCGCTGACGTAGAGGGGCGCTTTTTGTTGACTGGCCATCGCGATGCAGTCGCTCGGACGCCCATCGAGCTCGATGATCTTTTTCTGCTGTAACTCGTTCTCGGCACGAATGATCATCCGAGCATAGTAGGTCGCGTTCTTCAGATCGTTGATGATCACGCGCTCCACTTTCGCGCCCAGCGCCGTCATCAGATGACCCATCAAATCGTGCGTCAGCGGCCGCTCCTTCTGCGTATCGCGCATGAACATCGTGATCGCGCTGCCGACGCTTTGATCGACGTAAATGATAAAAACTTTGTCGGTGTTTCCGAGGAAGACCGCGCAGCCGCCGCTCGTCGGCAAGACCGCGCGCACTTGCACTTCGATCACCGTTTTGTTCATGCGCAATGGTATCAGTTCAAGAGCGAAAGACAAGCTGAGGCGACCTCGGGAACGTTCGGCAGCGGGTCAGCGAAAAGTTTTTGCGATGAGACGCGAAACGCGCGTTGAATTTGCAATTTGCAGACATACACTGCGCACGCACGATGAAAACCGAGTGGGACGTTGAAGCTGCTATTGCCACTTACAACGTCGAGGGCTGGGGCAGCGGTTACTTCACAGTCAACAGCTCGGGCAACGTCGTCGCCAAGCCGCTCCAGGAAAATGGCGGGTCGATCGACATCCTCGAAGTCGTGAACGAAGCGCGCGAGCGCGGCCTCGGTTTTCCGCTCTTGATCCGCTTTCAGGATTTGCTCCGCCACCGCGTCGAAACAGTCAACCGCTCCTTCCAAAACGCGATCACTGAGTTCGGTTACAAGAGCGAATACCGCGGCGTTTTTCCGATCAAGGTCAATCAACTCCGCGAGGTGATCGAAGAGATTGTCGATGCCGGCCGGCCATTTCATTTTGGGCTGGAGGCCGGCAGCAAGCCGGAGTTGATCGCCGCGCTCGCGATGCACAAGGATCCGGAAAGCTTGATCATCTGCAACGGTTACAAAGACAGCGCTTTTATCCGAACCGCGTTGCTCGGTCGCAGGCTCGGCAAATCGGTGATCCTGGTCATCGAAAAGCTCGAAGAACTCGAGCAGACGATTCGCATTTCAAAAGAAATCGGCGTCGATCCTCACATCGGCATCCGCGTTCGTCTACATAGCAAGGGCTCGGGGAAATGGTCGCCGAGCGGAGGCGAAAACGCGAAATTTGGTTTGAGCACGACGAATCTGGTCGCGGCGAGTCAAATGTTGAAAGACGAGGGACTCGGGCATTGCCTCAAGCTTGTCCATTTCCACATCGGCTCGCAGGTGCCGGATATTTCGACGATCAAGCGCGCGGTGCGCGAAGCCGCGCGTTATTACGCCAAGCTCGCGAAACTCGGTCACGAACTCGGCTATCTCGATGTCGGCGGCGGACTCGGCGTCGATTACGATGGATCACGCACCAGTTTTGACAGCTCGACTAATTATTCGCTTCAGGAATACGCCAACGACGTCGTTTACAACATCATGGAGGTTTGCGATTCCGAGAGCGTCGCGCATCCGGCAATCGTCAGCGAAGGGGGGCGCGCGATCGTAGCGCATCATTCCGTGCTCGTGATGGAGGCCTTCGGTTCGATCGAGAAAAACGCGGACTCCCGCCAGATCATCGCCGGTGAAGACGATCCGAAGCCATTGCGCGACATCCTCGAGCTCAAGCGGCTGCTCAAACGCAGCAATCGCATCGAAAGTCTGCACGACGCGCAGCAGATCAAGGAGGAAGCGCAGCAGATGTTCAACCTCGGTCTGCTTGAGCTCGAGGCGAAAGCAAAGGTCGAGAGCGCCTATTGGCAGGTCGCGCAACAGATCGTCACCCTTCATCGCGGACTAAAGTACGTGCCCGAGGAAGTGAAGCAGCTCGAGACGTCGTTAGGCGATCAATACATTTGCAACTTTTCTGTCTTCCAATCGCTCCTCGACCACTGGGCGCTCGGCCAGCTTTTTCCGATCATGCCGATCCATCGCCTCACCGCCGCTCCGGAGCGAAACGGAACAATCGTTGATATTACCTGCGATTCGGACGGCAAGATTTGCAAGTTCATCGATCTTCAAGACGTGCGGGAAACGCTTCCGCTCCATCGCATATCTCCGGGCGAAATGTATTACCTGGGCGTTTTCATGGTGGGCGCCTATCAGGACATCATGGGCGATCTGCACAATTTATTTGGTCGCGTCACCGAGGCGCACATCTTTCTCGATGAAGACGAAGAATCCGGCTGGTACATCGAAGAAGTGATCGAAGGCAGTACCATCGGCGAAGTGTTGGCAATGACGCAATGGGACAAGGTGGAGCTGATGCGCCTGGTGAAATCGCAAGTCGACGCCGCGATCAAAAGCGACCGCTTAAAACCCAATGACGCAATGAAACTCCTGGCCGACTACGAGCGCGGCTTACAGGAATACACTTACCTTTCGCTCAACGGTCTTAAACCGGTGCCGATAACGAACGGGCTGGCGCTGGAACAAAGCTAGCGTTTACTTCTTCTTGCCTTCGCCCGGCCGATAATCTTCCTCGGCGGCTTCGAATGCTTTCTCGAGGCCGACCATATCCTCGCCTGGACGCAGATTATCGAAGGCTTCGCTTTCGCGGCGAAGTTCTTCTTCAGAATAATTCGCGGCTTTGATCGAGAGACCGATCCGGCGCTCGACTTTGTCCACTTTGATGACGCGCGCTTCCACTTCCTGGCCGACTTTGAGCACGTCTTTCACTTTGGCGACATGGTCTTCGCTTAATTGCGAGATGTGCACGAGACCGTCGATGTCATCCTGTAATTGCACAAATGCGCCGAAGCTGGCGAGCTTGGTGACTTTGCCCGTGACGAGATCACCAATCTTGTATTTGGAATCGATCCCCTTCCATGGATCGTCGCTCAGCTGCTTAATGCCGAGGCTGATCCGCTGGTTGGTCTTATCGATATCGATCACTTCGGCTTCGACTTCGTCGTTTTTCTTAAACACTTCGCTCGGATGATTGATTTTTCGCGTCCAACTCAGATCGGAAACGTGGATCATTCCATCGATGCCATCCTCCAGCTCCACGAACGCGCCGTACGCGGTCATGTTGCGGATCTGGCCCTTTACTCTGCTGCCAATAGTAAATTTTTTCTCGATCTCATCCCACGGATTCGGCTCGAGCTGGCGCAGACCTAACGAGATCTTTTGCTCCTCTTTGTTCACGCCGAGGACAACGGCTTCAACCTCCTGGCCGACCGAGAGAATATCGGCGGGGCGCATGATCCGCTTCGTCCAGGATAATTCAGAAACGTGGATCAGGCCTTCGACGCCTTCTTCTAATTCCACGAAGGCGCCGTACGGAACCAGGTTCGTTATCTTTCCCTTGACGCGCTGACCGGCGGGGAAGCGTTCCTCGATCTGGTCCCAGGGATTATTTTGCGTCTGCTTCAAGCCGAGAGAGACACGCTCTTTTTCTTTGTTGATGTCGAGCACGACTACGTTCAGCGCCTGACCCACTTTGAGCAGTTCGCTCGGATGGCCGAGCCGGCCCCAGGTCATATCGGTAATGTGAAGCAGGCCGTCCATGCCGCCGAGATCGATAAACGCGCCGAAATCGGTCAGGTTTTTGACCGTGCCGCTAACCGTGTCGCCGACCTTGACGCCCTCAAGAAATTTCTGGCGCTTCTCGCTTCGCTCTTGTTCGATCAATTCGCGGCGGCTGAGAACGACGTTCTTTCGGTCGTCGTTGATTTTAACAATTTTGAAATCGTAGGTGTTCCCGACGAATTGCTGCAAATCGCGCGGCGGAATGATGTCGATCTGCGATGCGGGCAGGAATGCTTCCACGCCGATGTTCACCATCAACCCGCCTTTGACGACGGACCGCACCTTGCCTTTGATCAGACCGCCACCCGCAAACACGCTTGCGATCTTGTTCCAATTCTGTCGATAAGCGGCCTTTTCTTTCGAGAGCACAACCATTCCTTCGTCGTTCTCAAGCCGCTCGAGCAGGACTTCCACTTCATCGCCGACCTGGAGCGAATCGATATCGTCGAATTCCGCCGTCGGAATAATGCCTTCGGATTTGTAACCGATGTCGACCAGCACTTCGCGCGGGCGAATTTCCAGGATGCGTCCCTTGACGATGCTCCCTTCCTTGAAGTCGCGCATCGACTTCGAGATCAAATCCTGCATTTGCAACATGTCCGTAAAACTTCTCCTGGTATGGCGGGATTCGGAAGAACCAATCGACCGGCGGTTAGGCTCGGTACTTCCCGCAAAAATTGGCAGGCACACTAGTCATATTTCGAACGGAGGTCAAATGCACCTGGTCGTGGGCAGTGTCCTAACGTGATGCAAATTTTGGACACTGCCGCAAACAAAACGGGCAGACTGTCGCGAGCGTGCGCCCGCCCTTGGATGGGAAGCGACCGAGCTTTAGCCTTGACAGCGCGTCTCCCGTTTCCGTAAGCCGAGATGATTCACAGAGGGAGTTTCTTATGGTGATTCGTTTTAGATTGTCAAAAGCCAGCTTTTTTCCTTGTCTGGTTTTGCTATCTGCACTTGCCAGTGCTTCGGGCCAGACTGGG
This sequence comes from Verrucomicrobiota bacterium, assembly GCA_040003015.1. GTDB lineage: Bacteria > Verrucomicrobiota > Verrucomicrobiia > Chthoniobacterales > UBA10450 > JBDUDH01. Next base: position 10,519 of record JBDUDH010000154.1, read on the forward strand.
CGACACAAGCCACTCCCGAACGAGGCACTCGAAAAATACGACAACGCGCCTGTCTACGTTTGGCGGACCGGACTTTCGCCGGGAATGGTTTCGCAGCACGACGCCTTCACCAGTTTTCAGGTGAACGTCGCTGCGAACGGCCAGAACATTACCGGCGACGCCGCGAATGAGCCGTCTATCTGCGTCGACCCAACAAACCTCAGCAAGATAGCAATCGGTTGGAGGCAGTTCAACAGCGTAGCTTCCAACTTCCGGCAGGCCGGCTGGGGATTCACCAGCAACGGCGGCACCTCGTGGACATTCCCCGGCGTGCTCGAGAACAACGTCTTCCGCAGCGACCCCGTGTTGGACTCCGGTGACACGGGAGTTTTTTTCTATCTCAGCCTTTTGCAGACATTTTTTGACAACATGTGGCGCTCGCTAAACGG
>JBDUDH010000132.1:0-3224 GCA_040003015.1 Verrucomicrobiota bacterium
CACTGGACGCGGTCATTCTTGCCGGCATCCCGCTGCGGGGCGCGGAAATTTCAAAACGGATCGCCGAATTCATCGAGACAATCGGCAAGATCAAGATCGACACCGGCGTTATTGACGTCTCGATGCATCGCGATGATGTCGGAACGCGCGCGGAGTTGCCAGTAGTTCGCGCGTCGCAGCTTCCGTTGCCGCTGGATAATCGCACCGTCGTCATTGTCGATGACGTTCTTTTTACAGGGCGGACTTGCCGCGCGGCGATGGACGCAATCAGCTCTTTCGGGCGTCCGGCTAGAATTCAGCTGGCCGCGCTAATCGATCGCGGACATCGCGAGTTGCCGATCCGTGCCGACTATGTGGGAAAGAATTTGCCGACGGCTGCGTCGGAACGAGTGCGCGTGCGTTTCGAGAATCTCGATAACGAACCCGATGGAGTGTGGCTTCTCAAGCCGGAGGAACGATGACCAAGCGATCCGACAAAAATCTTGCGGCACCATCACCGACCTTGCGCTGGACGCGCAAAGATTTGCTCGGTCTGCGCGAACTGTCGGCGGAGGAGATCACTTTCGTTCTCGATACGGCGGACGCTTTCAAGCAAGTCGGAACGCGCGAAATCAAAAAGGTGCCGGCACTTCGCGGCAAAACGCTGGTCAACTTTTTCATCGAACCAAGCACGCGCACGCGCACATCGTTCGAACTGGCGGCATTTCGTCTGAGCGCGGATGTCATTAACATTTCGGCGACAACTTCGAGCCTGGCGAAAGGCGAAACGCTAAAGGACACCGCGCGCAATCTCGAGGCGCTGCATGCAGATATTCTCGTGCTGCGCCACAGTTCCGCGGGTGCGCCGCAATTTCTGGCGCAACATCTGCAAACCAGTGTGATCAACGCCGGCGATGGCGCGCATGAACACCCGACCCAGGCGTTGCTCGATCTTTATACGATCCGGGAAAAAAAGGGCACGGTGACCGGCCTTCATGTCGTCATCATTGGCGACATTCTTTTCAGCCGGGTCGCTCGCTCCAATATCTTCGGCCTGGTCAAACTGGGAGCGCGTGTAACGCTGGTCGGCCCGAGCACGCTCGTTCCGCGTGAATTCGAGAAACTCGGCGTCACGATTTCGCATGATATTGACGATGTCTTGCCGACCGCGGATGTCGTCAATCTTCTTCGTATTCAGCATGAGCGTCAGCGGAAGGAATATTTTCCCGGGATCGGTGAATATGTGCGGCTTTTTGGCCTAACGAGTGCTCGCGCGAAACGATTGAAACCCAACTGCCTGATCATGCATCCGGGCCCGATCAATCGCGGTGTCGAGATCGACAGTGATTTGGCCGACGGCGTGCAAAGCGTCATTCTCGACCAGGTGACCAACGGTCTCGCCGTTCGCATGGCAGTTCTTTACCTCTGCGCTGGGATCGCGACGCCATGATGACGATCATCCGCCATGGCCGCATCATCGATCCCGCGAACAAGCGAGATGAAATTGCCGATCTTTTTCTCGAGGACGGGAACGTGGTTGCTGCTCTTTCCGAAATTCACGACCCGCGAGCCGAAATCATCGATGCCACCGGACTAGTTGTTACGCCGGGTCTCATCGATATCCATGTGCATCTGCGCGAGCCAGGTTTTGGTTGGAAAGAAACAATCGAGACGGGCGCAAGGGCGGCGGCAGCAGGCGGATTTACAACGCTGGTTTGCATGCCGAACACTTCTCCAGCGGCGGACAATCCGAGCACGATCGCATGGATCAAAGATCGCGCAGCCGAGGTGAGCGGCGTTCATGTTCTGCCAACGGGCGCTATTTCGAAAAATCTGGCGGGAGAAGAACTCGCCCCAATCGGATCGCTGGCTCAGGCGGGCGTGGTCGCGGTTACCGACGATGGGAATTGCATCCAAAACCACGAGCTCATGCGACGCGCAGTCGAGTACGCACGAATGGTTGGATTGCCGGTGCTCGATCACTGCCAGGATTACAATCTCGTCGGCAACGGCGTGGTGCACGAAGGCTACTGGAGCACGCTGCTCGGATTGCCCGGCTGGCCGGCGATTGGCGAAGAAGTGATCGTGGCGCGCAATATTCTGCTCGCAGAACTTTGCGATCATCAAATTCACTGCCAGCACATTAGCGCGGCGGGAAGTGTGCGCTTGCTACGCGAAGCGCGAGCGCGCGGGGTGAAAATCAGCGGCGAGGTTTGTCCCCATCACCTCGCGTTGATCGACGAAGCGATTCAAAACTTTGATACGAATTACAAAATGAATCCGCCGTTACGCTCCGAGCGCGATATCGAGGCGCTGCTTGCGGGGATTGCCGACGGCACGCTGGAAATTCTCGCGAGCGACCACGCGCCTCATGCGAAGTTTGAAAAGGAAGTTGAGTTCGATCTCGCTCCATTCGGCATTATCGGACTCGAGACAGAGCTTGGATTATTTCTCGATTTATTGGTGCACAAACATAAGACGGTCGGACTGCCGCGATTGATCGAGATGTTGACGGTAAATCCTGCGCGTCTTCTTAAGATTAACGCTGGCACGCTCTCCGTCGGCGCGATCGCGGATGTAACATTGATTGATCCCGATCTCGCATGGACGGTTGACGCGAATGCAATGCGGTCAATGTCGCGAAACACGCCTTTCGCTGGATGGCAACTTAAGGGCCGCGCGGTCCGGACGATGGTTGGCGGCGAGACAGTTTGGAAGTTGTAGCGGACTCGCGGCACGTGGCACAGGCATCCTGCCTGTGAGACTCACAGCCTGGAAGGCTGTGCCACATAATCAGCCCGAGTAGCCGCCGGAGATGTAATTCTCCAGGTGGGCAATGGTGGCTGATTGACAGGAGATGACCCACTTTACCAAGTCACCGATCGAAATTACTCCGAGCAATTTTTCGCCTTCCACCACCGGAAGATGGCGGATCCGCTTCTCGGTCATGAGCCGCAAGCAATTTTCCACCGGCTCATGCGGATGGGCCACGGTGAGATTACTCGACATGATTTCATGCACCTTGGTTTCGCGCGATCTTTTGCCGCGCAGCATGACTTTGCGCGTATAATCGCGCTCCGATATCATTCCGAGCAGTTCGTTGCCACGCAGAACGAGAAGCGCGCCGACGTTTTTCTTGTCCATCATCTCGATTGCCTCGTAAACGGTCGCGTCCGGCGAGATCGAGTAAATATCCGCGCCTTTCTGGCTGAGGATGGCGTCAATCGTGCCGCTTACGTCCATGT
>JBDUDH010000151.1:0-10858 GCA_040003015.1 Verrucomicrobiota bacterium
TCGAGCGCGGCAAAACGACGGTTTTGATCGGGCCGAGCGGTTGCGGGAAATCGACGATCCTGCGCTTGATCATTGGTCTGCTCGAACCGGACGAGGGCACGATCACTTTGGACGGAGCACCGATCACTCCCGCGAATTTGCGGCAATTACGCAAGCGAATCGGTTACGTCATTCAGGAAGGCGGATTGTTCCCGCATCTCACTGCACGCGCAAACGTTCTCCTCATGTCGCGTCACATCCGCAGGCCCGAACAGGAAATGAATCGCCGGCTCAATGAACTTTGCGCTCTGACTCGTTTTCCCACGAAAGCGCTCGAACGTTATCCGGTCGAACTATCAGGCGGTCAGCGTCAGCGCGTCAGCTTGATGCGTGCTTTAATGCTTTCACCGGAGCTATTGCTGCTCGACGAACCTCTCGGCGCACTCGATCCACTGGTACGTTCTGCGTTGCAACAAGATCTTCGGGAAATTTTCGCGCAGTTGCAGCAAAGCGCCATTCTCGTGACGCACGACATGGCCGAAGCCGCGTTTCTCGGAGATGAAATCGTACTGATGAATGAAGGACGCATCGTGCAGAAAGGCAGACTTGACGATCTGCGGACGCGGCCAGCGAGCAGCTTCGTCACCGAGTTCATCAACGCGCAGCGAAGTGTGGCATTCGCATGAAATCGCGCTGCGTCATCATTTCAATTCTGCTGATCACAAGCGCAACCGGCGAAACGATCAGCGTTGGTTCGAAAAAATTCACCGAATCGTACGTCCTCAGCGAAATTGCGAAACGGAAACTGGAGGACGCCGGCTTCAGGGTCGAACACCGCCAGGGAATGGGCGGCACGATTATTTTATGGCAGGCGCTCCGCAGTAACCAGATCGATTTCTATCCCGAATACACCGGCACGATCGGCGAAGAGATTCTGAAACAATCGTTGTCGCCCGAGGAAATGCGCGCAACGCTCGCGAAGTTCGGCGTCGGAATGACGGGCGATCTGGGTTTTAACAATACCTACGCTCTGGTGATGCGACGGTCCGAGGCCGCCCGTCTAGGCATTCACTCGATCAGCGATCTGCGCGAACATCCTGATTTGAAGATCGGTCTCACACACGAGTTTCTCGACCGCCAGGATGGCTGGCGTCCTTTGACCGCGCGTTATCAGCTCGCGCTCCGCGACGTTCGCGGCATTGATCACGCGCTTGGATATGCGGCGCTCGCGAACGGCTCGATCGACGTGAAGGACGCGTACTCCACGGACGCGAAGATCGCTCAGAATGATCTCGTCGCGCTGGATGATGATCTTCATTTCTTCCCGCAATACAAAGCGGTTTTCCTTTATCGAATGGCGTTGCCGTCGAAAGCGATCGCCGCATTACGCACGCTGGAAGGAACAATCGACGAAGAGCGCATGATCCGATTGAACGCCGAAGCGGAGCGAACAAAAAACTATGGACGCGCCGCGAGCATGTATTTTTCCGAGAGCGGCGCGAAGAATGTTTTGATCGCGAGCGAAACTTTTCCGCACAAGCTGCTGCGCTGGACGACGCGACATTTGGAACTGGCAGGCATCTCATTGCTTTTGGCGGTGCTGGTCGGCGTACCGCTCGGCATTATCGCCAGCCGCGGAGGCGCCGTCGGCCATGGCATTCTCGCGATCACCGGCGTGATTCAAACCATCCCGTCGCTCGCATTGCTGGCGTTGCTCGTGCCGGTGCCATTTCTCGGCATTAGTCCGAGAACGGCGATCCTCGCGCTCTTTCTTTACGGTCTGTTGCCGATCGTGCGAAATACCGCCACCGGATTGCAGGATATCTCGGCGCCCCTCCGGGAATCAGCGATCGCGCTCGGACTCGAACCCGGCGCGCGCCTGCGCAAGGTCTATTTGCCGCTCGCCTCGCGCAACATCCTTGCCGGCATCAAAACGAGCGCGGTGATCAACATTGGCACAGCGACGCTCGCCGCCTTAATCGGCGCCGGCGGTTTGGGCGAGCCGATCTTAAGCGGTCTGAATCTCAACGATCACACCACCATTCTCGAGGGCGCGATTCCGGCCGCCCTCCTGGCACTGGTGGTACAATGGATTTTCGATTTGCTCGACCGGGTGTTGATCCCGAAAGGGCTGCGTTTGTAGCGCGGCGCCACATTCTCGCTCCTCATGCCATGGAGCTTCGATTTGCTCGATCACGCTGCACCGGTCGGGCACGACCTGCCGGGCGCGCCGTTCGCGTGGATCACAAATATCCGACAGAACCGCGGACGGCCCGGCGGTCCCTCCCTATTGTGCGCCACTAGACTTTTCCAAGCCGTCCGCGACCTTCGGAAATAGGAATGGCTATCGCCTCTATCAACCCCACCACTGGAGAGACGATTCGAGAGTTTTCCGCTCTTACTCCAGCGCAGATCGAGGAAAAGCTGGCGCTCGCGGAGCGGGCGTTTCGGCAGCATCGTCGCAGCATTTTTCCACATCGCGCGCAGTTGCTGCAGGCCGCGGCCACTCTGCTCGAACGCGAAAGCGAAAAACTCGCACGTATGATGACGCTCGAGATGGGAAAACCGATCGGCGCGTCGGCCGGCGAAATTTCAAAGTGCGCGCGAGGCTGCCGCTTCTACGCCGAAAACGCCGAGCGTTTTTTGGAGGAAGAAGATGCCCAAACCGGCGCGGCCCGAAGTTACGTCCGCTATGAGCCGCTCGGCGCGATTCTCGCGGTCATGCCGTGGAATTTTCCATTTTGGCAGGTGTTCCGCTTCGCCGCGCCCGCGCTCATGGCCGGCAATGTTGGGCTGTTGAAACACGCCGCGAACGTTCCGCAATGCGCGCTGGCAATCGAAGATATTTTTCTCCGCGCCGGTTTTGAGGAAGGCATTTTTCAAACCTTGCTCGTCGAGACCGGGCCGGTCGCTGGCATCATCAAAGACTCGCGCGTTAAAGCGGTGACGCTGACGGGGAGCGATCGAGCGGGCAGCGAAGTCGCGAGCGCGGCGGCAAAGGAAATCAAGAAAAGCGTGCTCGAGCTAGGCGGAAATGATCCGTTCATCGTTATGCCAAGCGCCGGATTCGAAGCAGCGGTTTCCACGGCGGTAAAAGCCCGCACGGTCAATAACGGGCAGTCTTGCATTGCGGCGAAGCGCTTCATCATTGCCGATGAAATTTACGACAAGTTCATCGCGGAATTCGTGCGGCGAATGGAACAATTAAAAGTGGGTGATCCGCTCGATGAGCAAACGGAGATCGGCCCGCTTGCGACGGAGAACATCCTGCGCGGCGTCGACGAGCAGGTGCGCAAGTCGATTGAAGCGGGAGCGAAATTACTAACCGGCGGGAAGAGGCTCGAACGGTCCGGTTTTTTCTATACGCCGACCGTGTTGGTGGATGTACCAAAAAATTCCCCGGCGTATCGCGAAGAAATCTTCGGGCCCGTCGCCGCGATGTTCCGGGTGCGCGATGATGCGGCGGCTGTCGAAATCGCAAATGACAGCCGATTTGGTCTCGGCGCGAGCGCGTGGACGACCGATCGAAGGCAGCAGGAATTGTTCGCCTCCGAGCTGGAAGCGGGGATGATTTTCATCAACGGAATGGTCGCGTCCGATCCGCGCCTTCCATTTGGCGGAGTCAAGCGATCCGGCTTCGGTCGCGAGCTTGGCGCGCACGGTATTCGCGAGTTCGTCAACGCCAAAACCGTCGTCGTCGCCTAACGAGTAACAGCGAGCTAACCGCCTGTTGTAAACTGGTCTTCCTCATTTCTGAAGAGGAGTCCATTCACCCGGCCGACGGCCCCTGCAGAACGCCACCAACGATCAAGCTGTTCAGCGCGCACTCCTCGTTTTATGTTCGCGGCCTATGGCTCCTCTTCGCTCACTCTGCTTCGGCGGCCTCGCGCTTTGCCTTGCTTCTTCCGTTTACGGCGATGCAGGCATGTGGCTTTTCAATTCGCCGCCGCTCAAACAGCTAAAAGAAAAATATCAATTCGAACCGACGCCGCAGTGGCTCGAGCATCTGCAGAAAGCGAGCGTGCGTTTCAATTCCGGCGGCAGCGGCTCGTTTGTCTCGGCGACTGGACTCGTCATTACGAATCATCACGTCGGCGCGGACGCCTTGCAAAAAGCTTCAAGCGAGCAACACAATTATTTAAAGACCGGCTTTTACGCGACAACGAATGCGGACGAAATCAAGTGCGGCGACCTTGAACTCAATGTGCTGATGGCGACCGAAGATGTGACCGCGCGCGTGAACGCCGCGGTGAAGTCTGGCCTGTCTGCGGATGATGCAAGCAAAGCGCGCAGCAACGCGATTGCGCAGATCGAAAATGAGAGCAAGGAAAAGACCGGGCTGCGATCCGATGTCGTCACGCTTTATCAAGGCGGCGCATATCATCTTTACCGCTACAAACGCTACGACGATGTGCGGATTGTTTTCGCACCGGAACAGCAGATGGCGTTTTACGGTGGCGACCCCGACAACTTCGAGTATCCGCGCTTCGATCTCGATATTTGCATCTTCCGCGCTTACGAAAATGGGCAGCCGGCCAAGATCGACAATTACCTCAAATGGAATTCGAAGGGACCGAGCGAGGGCGAATTGACATTCGTGAGCGGTAGTCCGGGGCGAACGGATCGACAATTGACCGTCGATGAAATTGCCGACAGACGCGACCGCGAAGTCCCGAACTGGTTGCGCCTGTTCAACCGGCGCGAAGTCATGTTGTTAGCGTGGGGACAACGCACATTCGAAAACGCCCGGCGTTGTCGCGACGATCTCTTCGGCGACCAAAACAATCGCAAACGTTACGACGGTTACATCGCCGCCTTGCTCGATCCGGAAATCTGGAGCGCAATCGACGCCCGCGAGAAAAAATTGCGCGAAGCCATGGCGCGCGACCCGAAACTAAGATCGACATTGAGCGCGTACGATCGAATCAAGAAAGCACAGACCGAATTGGTGAAGATCGCGCCGCGGTATGACTACCTCGAACAGGAGCGACCGATCACCGTCGGTTATCGTGGTCCGCGGGCCTTTTACGGAACGCTGTTCAAGTATGCGCGATTGCTCACCCGCGCGGTTGACGAACGGGCCAAGCCAAACGGCGAACGCATTCCGACTTTCCGCGACAGCGCCAAGGAATCACTCGAACTCGAGCTTTTCTCCACCGAGCCGGTTTACGACGACTACGAAGTCCTGCGCCTGACCGATTCCCTCACTGATTTCGCCGAGAAGTTCGGCGCTGGGGATCCGCTGGTGAAGCAAGTTCTGGCCGGCAAATCGCCGCGGACACGCGCGGTCGAACTAGTTTCGGGAACAAAATTAAAAGATGTCTCCGTCCGTAAAGATCTTTACGGCAAAGACGCGGCGGCGTTGCAAGCGGCGCGCGATCCCATGCTCGATGTGGCGCGTATCATCGACGCCCCCGCACGTGAGGCGCGCAAGATTCACGACGCGCAAGAAGAGATAAAGCAACAGGCCTACGCCGAGATCGCGAAGGCGCGTTTCGCACTGGAAGGAACAAGCAACTATCCAGATGCAACCTTTACGCTTCGGCTCTCATATGGGACGGTGCGCGGCTATGAGGAAGAGGGAAAACAAATTCCCGCCTTTACAAATTTCGAAGGTTTGTATCAGCGCTCGGTCGAGCACGAAAACCAACCGCCGTTCGATCTGCCGCAGCGTTGGACCGACAAGAAGGGCTCGCTCAATCTATCGACGCAATTCAATTTCGTTTCCGATGCCGATATCATCGGCGGCAACTCCGGCAGCCCAGTTGTGAACAAGGCGAACGAATTCGTCGGCATCATCTTCGACGGCAACATTCAATCGCTCGTGCTCGACTGCATCTTCAGTGACAAACAAGCGCGGGCCGTGAGCGTGGATTCCGCCGCCATCAGCGAAGCGCTCCGCAAAGTTTACGATGCGAACGCGCTGGCGGATGAATTGGAAGGCGCGAAAAACTAGAGCGCAGCGTCTTTTTGGTAGGGACGTCGCGCTGCGGCGTCCGCCGGTTAGCGCAGTGCGCTTATCCTACCCTTGTTCGCCGATCAACACGTAAGGCCATTCCTCGGGAAGTTTGGTGAGCCCGGCGCGTACAGGATTAAAAAGGATGTAGTCCGCTTTTTGACGAAAACTTTCATCCTTCCGAAGCCGGTGCTCGAAAAAATCGCGGTGCCATCAAATACCGATCGTCTTTGCAGTCCATTCCTTCCACTTGCTGACAATCTTCTGCAGCCGTTTCTCGTTTTGCGGAAAGGAGACGAGCATATGCACATGATCAGGCATTAGGAGCGCGACATGGACGTACCAAACCATCTCCTCGTTACGATGTTGGACTGTTTCGAACACTGCATTTGCTACATCTGGCAACGCCAAATGATTTTGTCCGCGCGGTTTGCAGGAAATGGTGATGAAATAGCATTCTTTTGCTGGATCAACCCATAGCGGTACATCGTGTGGCAGGCGTTTTCGAACAGGTAGCCTCTTCACTGTGGTAGGGACGCAGCGCTGCGGCGTCCCGCGGACAGCGCAGCGCGCTGTCCCTACCAATTTATCACCGCAGCTCTTTGAGCAACTTCTTCCGGCGTGCCCAAGCATCGTCACGTAAAGCCGAGCTTTGGCCAGCTCAACACGCCACGGATGCGTCGCGACCTGCTCACCCAAACAAAGGCAATTGCTCGTGCGGCCGTCGAAACGCAGCAGTCGAGAGTCTGGGGCGCGCGCCAATCCCAACGCGACGGCAGCCGACCTGGAAGAGTGATGAAATTTGCTCAGCGAAAATTCCGTCGCCGGTCATGCGCGAATGCCATTGGGACTGGTTTAGCTTTTCTCCGCCACGCAAATGCCGAATGCGTCCGAGAATCTTCTCTTTGCGATCGGGAAAATGTTCGTCCAGCCAGCGTTCAAAGAGTGGCGTCACCGCCCACGGCAGCCTGACGACTGTGTAACCGGCAAACTGCGCGCCGGCCTCGGCGCAAGCTTTCAAAATCGCCGGCACCTCGTGATCAGTCAGCCCGGGAATAATCGGCGCAACCATCACACCGACCGGGATGCCTTCTGCGTGCACGTGTGCGATCGCATCGAGACGTGAGCGCGGCGCGGAAGTGCGCGGCTCGAGCACGCGTTGCAACTTCGGATCCAACGAAGTCACCGAAATGTTCACCGCCGCTGCGTCATTGGCGGACAGCTCGCGCAAAATATCTGCATCGCGTGTGACCAGATGGTTTTTCGTAATGATCGCAACCGGATTCCGAAAACGCGCCAGCACTTCGAGACAGCGCCGAGTCAATTTCAATTTTCGTTCGACCGGCTGATAAGGATCAGTCACGCCGCTCATGACAACGACTTGCGGTTTCCATTTCGGCGACGACAGCTCGGCTTCGAGAAGCTCCGGCGCGTCTTCTTTGACCATGATTTTCGATTCAAAATCGAGCCCGGCGGAAAAACCGAGATATTCGTGCGTTGGCCGCGCGTAACAATAAATGCACCCGTGCTCGCAGCCGCGATAAGGATTTACGCTGGTTTCAAATCCGACGTCAGGACTGTTATTGCGCGCAATGATCGTTTTAGAGCCGTCGCGGAAAAATTCCGTCTGTCGCGCTGGACGATCCTCATCAGGAGATACGAGATCGTGCGGTTCGAACTCGACATGAAGTTTTTCGAATCGAATTGCCGGATTGCCAGTGGCGCCGCGACCCCGCACTTTTATATCGTTTGGGTTGGCCTCGTGCTCTCGGTATTCACGGTAGAGTTCTTCACGGGTTTGGAAAGCGTGTTTCGGCACGGGCTAAGTTCACATGAACATATTGTATTGTCGAATGGCTCTCTTTGCGTCCCTGACATTCCGTTACGCTCTCACGTTTTGGATGTACCTTGCCGCTCAGTACGATGGTGGCAAAATAGTTTGATTGATGAAATTGTACGCAACGTTCGCCAAAAATCGTCGCTGACCCTATGCGAATTTCAACATACTGGGCGACAACTGTCGCCATTTTCGTTTCATTTGTGCTAGCGGGTTGTGATCGGAATCAGCAATCGACAATCAACCAAAGCCCTAACGGTCGCTCGCAGACCGAGGCGCTACAAGCGGCGAGCGCGGTTGGCTATGATGGCAAGCAGCTGCAGAAGCAAGTCGATAGAATCTTGGAGCAGAAAGAAAAACGCGACAAAGATTTGGAGAAAGCACTCAACGATAGTGATCGGCAATGAAGGTGACTGATTAGCAACGAACTGGAGGGGTGGTCGAGTGGTTGATGGCACCGGTCTTGAAAACCGGCAGAGCGCAAGCTCTCGTGGGTTCGAATCCCACCCCCTCCGCCAACTTCTTCAATAATCGAAACAAGCTGGTCGTGCCAAAGCTCACACGCGCCCGAATGACGGAGATTCGAAAGCAGTTCGACTGGCGGGGCGCGTTACGCGCATGGGTTAAAATCCCGCAACCGCGGGATCCTTCTCCAGAGCCAAAGCGCAGCATTGGATAATCCCACCCCCTCCGCCGCTTCATAACGTCACGACTTTTAGGTGGCATCATCGCCGCCGTTTCATCCGCAAACTTAAAGACGGGAATGCAGTTCGACTGGCGGGGCGCGTCACGCGCATCGGCTACCAGCGAACCTCTTACTCCAGAACCAAAGCGCAGTTCGGACTCGTCGCCGAAGATCGTTTGTACTGGACATTCAGAAACGTATTGACGAACGGCACAGATTTTTCCCAAACTGTGTAAATAGATCCGGATCTGGCGTAGGGCGCTTTATCCTCAGGGGCTTCTCCCCCTTTTTCGGACCTGTAGTCGCAGAGTCAAACCTCCGGGAAAAAGGAACCATTAATATGTATCAGGCAATCAACTTCAGAACTGTAACTCTCCTCATGAGACATTCGCTCAGTGCGTCGCTTTTCCGGCGCGGTTTTCTTCTCGTTCCAGTCGCGCTTGGCTGCCTCGCACTTTTGGCGACGGCTCGAGCGGTGACTCCAGCACCTGACGGCGGCTATCCCGGCAACAACACGGCCGAAGGGGATGGAGCGCTTTTCAGCCTGACGACCGGCACCAATAACACGGCCATCGGGTTTGACGCGCTCTTTTCCAACACCGACGGCAAGTTCAACACCGCTGATGGTTCTCAAGCGCTTATGAACAACACCACAGGCAGCTTCAATACGGCCAATGGTTATCAAGCGCTCCTTTCCAACACCACGGGCGTCTTTAACACTGCTGATGGTACTTACGCTCTCCAATTTAACACCACCGGTTTCAACAACACGGCCAGTGGTTATCTAGCGCTCGGTAACAACACCGCCGGCACCGACAACACGGCTAGCGGTTATCTAGCGCTCTTTTACAACACTACTGGCACGCAGAACACGGCCAGCGGCCTAGTAGCGCTCTATAACAATACCGGAGGCACAGAAAACACTGCCAGTGGTGCCTACGCGCTGTATTCCAACACCACTGGCAACGACAACACAGCCAGCGGAGTCAACGCACTGACCAACAACACCACTGGTTTCAATAACATTGCGCTGGGCGCCAACGCCGGCGCTAACGTGACCACCGGCCAAGACAATATTCATATCGGCAACCTGGGTGTAGCTGGCGATACCCGCAGAATTCGCATCGGCACGAAAGGAACGCAGACCGCCACGTTGGTTGCCGGCATCTACGGCAAGACGGTGGCCAGCGGCGTAAGCGTGATCATCGGCTCCAACGGTCTGCTGGGCACGGTGCAGTCGTCCGCCCGCTTCAAGGAAGCGATCAAGCCGATGGAGAAGACGAGCGAAGCCATCCTCCAGCTTGAGCCGGTCACTTTCCGCTATAAGCACGAGCTTGATCCCGAGGGCATCCCGCAGTTTGGCCTCATCGCCGAGGAAGTGGAAAAAGTAAACCCCGCTCTGGTGGCTCGCGACGAAGAAGGGAAGGTCTACACCGTGCGCTACGAGGCGGTGAACGCGATGCTGCTGAACGAGTTCCTCAAAGAGCACCGCAAGGTACAGGAATTGGAAGCCATTGCTAAAAAGCAGGAAGCGACTGCCGCGAATCAGCAGAAGGAAATTAAAGCTCTCACCGCAGGCCTCAAAGAGCAGGCCTCACAAATCCAGAAAGTGAGCACACAGCTCCAAGTGACCAAACCTGCGCCGCGAATGGTTGATAACAAACAGTAAAACTGCGGGAAAGGTAGGGGCGGTTCACCGGAACCGCCCGGGCGATTGACTCCGAAAGCTTTCGCGAGTTGAGATCAATCGCCCCTACTTCGCAATCAGCCGTCACGGATCATCGCGTGGCGGTTTTTTGTTTTAAACAACCATCTCGTGATTAAGATTGCGCAAACGATTCCGAGCAGCGCAGCACAGACAACATCCGATAGATAGTGCGCTGCTACGTACATGCGCGAGGCAGCGATGAGCAACGGAATCGGCAGACACGCTAATCCTAATCGCCAGCTCACAAAAAACAGGGTCGCGAAGAACGCCGTCGAAGCAGCGGTGTGACCGGACGGAAAGGCGTGGTACTTCGAGCTTAAGCGCGGGCCATTCCAACCGAGCTCTTGTTTGACCGACGGACGCGCGCGACCGGAGGCGATCTTCACGCCGCGCGCCGCCACTCCCGCCAGCGCCATAGCAAGGAGCATCGCAACAAAAATGCGCGTCCATTTTTTGCTGCCGCGCCACCAGGCAACACCGAAAAGCGCGAGGCCAATCGCAACATGCTCCGGCCAATCGCCGAAGCGACTGACGTTGCGCATGAAGATTTTTGCGGTGCGATTCTGATGTTGCGTGATCCAGCTCTGCACCGGTCCATCGAAATAAAACGCCACGCCGATCAACAAAGCCGCACAGATTGCGAGGCAGAGCCATTTCCAAAAGGCACGCGATTGATTCATCCGAAATTTACAG
>JBDUDH010000120.1:0-33513 GCA_040003015.1 Verrucomicrobiota bacterium
CGCCGCCGTAACCCGTAACGAAGTCCGACACGTGGACGAGGCCGGGCTTTCAAATGCGAAGCAACGGCCGGGCTTTCAAATAGCAGCTGATTTGAAACGATAGCTCAGATAATTTTCACTGGACACTTGGGCAGCGCTTGAAGAAACGCGCGCCCGTACGGTTTGGTGATAATCCGATTATCGAGGATCACCACGATGCCGTGGTCGCTTTTGGTGCGGATCAGCCGACCGACGCCCTGACGCAGTTTCAAGATCGCTTCCGGAAGCGAAAATTCCGTAAAGGGATCCCCGCCACGCGATTCGATCAATTCCAGCTTCGCTTCGGTGAGCGGATGATCGGGCACCGCAAATGGCAATCGGGTAATAATGACATTCGAGAGCGCGGCGCCCGGCACATCAACCCCCATCCAAAAACTATCCGTGCCGAAAAGCACGCTCCGCGGTGTAGTTTTAAATTGTTCGAGCAATCGGCCGCGCGGCGCACCCTGACCTTGCACGAGCAGGTTCATTTTCCGGGCAAGAAAGAAATCGTTCATTTCCTCTGCCAGCTTTTGCATCGCGCGATAACTGGTAAAGAGGACGAAGGCGCGTCCGTCGGTTTCTTCGATAAAGCGTGCGACCCAGTGGGCAAGCGCCGCGCTGTAACCGGCGTTACGTGGATCGGGCATCTTCTTCACGACGAATAATTTCATCTGCGCACTGAAATCGAACGGACTCCCGAGTTGCAACGGCTCCGCTGCGTCGGCTCCGGTCCGACGCCGAAAGTAAGCAAGATCCGGTCGACCGACCGCGAGCGTTGCGCTCGTCATCACGCAACAGCAATCCTCCCGGAAAAGCATTCGGCGCAGGACGGGAGCGATGTCGATCGGCGCCGCATTCAGCGTCAGATTGTGCGATCCCTTGCCACTCTGTTCGATCCAGTAAACATGCTGGTCAGCGCTTTGCTCGAGGAAAGTGGCGATACCTAGCCGCGCGTCACGAACCCGGCGGCCAAGCTCCTGCAATTCCGTTTTGAGGAACTCATCCTCGGTTCGCCGCACAACTTCCACGATTCGCGTCTGCAACGCTGCGAGACGGCCGGTAATGGTGTCATTTGCAAAGTCCGGTTCGCGCACACGGAACTCTCGCCCTTTTTTGAAATCGGCCCGTTTCTCAACTGCTGCGAAAAAGCGATCGCTCTCTTCGGCCAGCGAAGCCGCGAGCGTTACTCCCGCCGCGTCCCGGGTGACGGTAAAGAGGCCTTTTCGCGTTTTCGCGTTGTAA
This sequence comes from Verrucomicrobiota bacterium, assembly GCA_040003015.1. Taxonomy (GTDB): domain Bacteria; phylum Verrucomicrobiota; class Verrucomicrobiia; order Chthoniobacterales; family UBA10450; genus JBDUDH01. The sequence continues at coordinate 1,264 of JBDUDH010000120.1, forward strand.
AGCCGCTGGATCGTAGCGCGGAGACCGTATTGCGAAATGCCAATCCCAATCTGACGAGCGGCCGTTTGTTCGATCGTGTGCGCTTCGTCAAAGATGATGAAGTCATTCGGAAAAAGATAGCCGGTTTCGCGCTCTTCCTGTTCTTCCGGTCTGCCCAGCAACATGAAGAGCAGCGTATGATTGATGACAACGATATCCGCACCGAGCAACCGTCTGCGCGCCTGTTGAAAAAAACAGCGTCCATCAAATCCGCAGGTCTTGGCCGTACAGATGTGCGCTTCGCTGCAAACTTGCGCCCAGACTTTTGCGTCGGGCTCGACCGCGAGGTCGCTGAGAGAGCCATCGCTTGTCGCGCGCGCCCAATTGGCAATACGCATGAGCTCGGGCTGTTCGGTGGTTGTAAAAAGTTCAGTCGCCTGCTGCAACGCGCGCGCGAGACGGCGTGGGCATACATAGTTTTGCCGGCCCTTCATCAAGACGGCTTCAAATTCCACCGGCAAAATCTTTTTCAGGATTGGAATATCTTTGTGGAGAAGCTGCTCCTGAAGATTGATGGTGTGAGTGGAGACGATTGCTTTCTTGTTCTGCTCAAGCGCGAAAAGAATCGAGGGCGCCAGGTAGGCCAGCGATTTGCCGACACCCGTGCCTGCCTCGACGACGAGGTGACTTTCGTTCTCGAGCGCCCGCGCCACTGCTATAGCCATCGATTGTTGTTCCGCCCGGTATTCGAAATTCTTCGCCCGGGCGAGCAAGCCGTTCGCGGCAAAAATCGCACGGATACGCTCGACAAAATCGCTGCCGAGAGAATCTTGCAGAGCGATCATGCCGGTCGAAACTTAAGCGGCAACGCACAAACGCAAAATCGCCAAAGTCCGTGACAACTCTAGATCGCTACGTCATCCGCAGTTTTCTGCAGCCGTACTTGTATTGCATCATCGGATTTCTCTCGATCTGGCTCATCTTTGATATCAGCGATAACAGCTCAACGATTCTCGACGGGCATGTTTCGGTGGCGGAGGTCGGGCGATTTTATTTCAGCCAACTGCCACAAGTCTTAGTCATTCTCCTGCCGGTCGCGCTCTTGCTGGCTTTGCTCTTTTGCCTCGGGAAAATGTCGCGCGCCAACGAGATCGTATCGATGCTGACCGCAGGCATTAGCGTACCGCGCGTGCTCCTTCCCCTGATGATGGTAGGACTTCTTACGACGGGACTGGTCCTGGTGCTGAATTATTCGCTCGCCCCACACGCGGAGCTGAGCCGCAAAATATTTTTCGACAACATCAACCGCCGAGGACCAAAACAAGTAACGATTAACGGACAAATTTTTCGGAATCGAACAAATAATCGCACTTGGTTCATCGCGCACTTTCAACCAAACAGCAATGAATTTGAAGGCGTGCAGATCATTCAACAGGATGAGCACGATAACATCGTGAAAAATTATCTTGCGACGACCGCGGAGTACGATCCTGCCACAAAAGTGTGGCACTTCAAATTGACGAAAATTGTGCAATACGATGCGGCGGGAAATATCACCCATGAAGAACTCTTGCCGACCCTGGCGATTCCGGGCTGGACCGAAACCCCTTATCGGCTCGGTAGCGCTAATGTGCGCGCGGAGTTTCTCGGTGTGCCGGAGCTGCGCGAATATCTGCGATTCAACTCCGACTTTCCGCAGACGCTGCTGGCGCCGTTTCATACCCAGTTGCAATATCGGCTTGCACTTCCGTGGACTTGTCTGGTCGTCGTCTTCATGGCCGCGCCGCTCGGGATCGGTTTTTCTCGCCGCGGCATCTTAGCGGGAGTGGCGATTGCGATCGTTCTCGTCTTCTCCATGAATTTTCTTACACATCTTTTTCTTGCGCTAGGAGAAGGGGACCGGATTTCCCCGCTGGTCGCGGCCTGGATGCCGAACGTTTTGTTTGCAGCGGTGGGATTATATCTGCTCCGTCTCCGCGCCACTAATCGCGAGACACCTGACTTTAATCTCGACCCTCTGCGGCATATACTCGGGTGGCAATGAATCCGCTGGCAAACCAATGGACCATTCAAAGTCGCGCGAACGCCTGCGCCGTCACAGGGCGGCCCTTTGTGCCCGGTGAATATTTTTATACGCTCCTGTTTCGCGATGGCGAAGGATTCCGCCGCCAGGATCTAAGCGAAGAAGCGTGGACGAAGCGAAACGAAAATATGCAGCCCTTTTCATTCTGGCGTTCGCGGTATGAGCCGCCTCCGCCCGCACCTCCGGACGCGATGCCGAAAGAAAACGCAGAGGAACTTTTCCGCCGGCTGGTCTCCGCTCAAGATCGCTCGCACGCGAACGCCTGCTACGTGCTGGCGGTGATGCTGGAGCGCAAACGCATTTTGAAACAAATCAAAACCGAAAGTGCGCAAAACGGTCGTCTGCTCATTTATGAACATGCGAAAACCGGCGACGTGTTCGTAGTTCCCGATCCGCAATTGCACCTCGATGACATCGGACCAGTGCAAACCGAGGTCGCAGAACTCTTGCAAAGCGGCGCACCGTCGTTCTGATCGGCTTCGCGACCTCCCACATCTATGCTTCCCTGGTTCTCTGACGGCCGATTCCCCCTTTATCTCGCTCCGATGGCGGGCGTTTCCGATACGATTTTTCGCAAACTTTGCAAGGAACATGGCGCCGATGTTCTGATCACCGAGTTCGTCTCAGCCGAAGGCGTCTTCCGGCAAAACGAAAGGACCCGCGAGTATCTGAAGTTTGACGAGATCGAGCGGCCGATCGGTGTTCAACTTTTCGGCGCAAACGCGGAGCATATGGCAGAAGCAGCGCGGCAAGTGATCGATTGGGTCGAGCCGGACTTCATCGATCTGAACTTCGGTTGTCCGGTCAATAAGGTCGTCGCCAAGAATGGCGGTTCCGCGTTGCTGAAAGATTGCCCGACATTGAGCCGCGTGACCGAAGCAGTCGTCCGCGCGGTGGCGCCGATGCCTGTGACCGCAAAAATCCGAATCGGCTGGGATGCCGGGATGATTAATGCTCCACGTGTGGCGAAGCTGCTCGAAGAGCTCGGCGTCGCTGCGATCGCGGTGCATGGCCGAACACGCGCGCAAGGCTACGCGGGCACGGCAGACTGGAACGTGATCGCAGCGGTCGTCGAGGCCGTTTCCATTCCTGTAATCGGCAATGGCGATCTGACAGAGGCTCCGGACGTCGTTCGGCGCCGTGAGGAATCTGGCATCGCGGGCGCAATGATTGGTCGCGCGGCGATGAGTTCACCGTGGATTTTTTCGCAAATGAAACATTACCTCGCTACGGGCGAGTTGCTGCCGCCACCAGATCCCGAAATAAAATGGCGATTGATTCAGCGTCACTGCGAACTCGCGGTGCAAACGCGGGGTGCAGAGAATCACGCCATCCGTTCGATGCGCGGCCGATTGATGGCGTATTCGAAGGGATTCCCGGGGAGTAAAATGCTGCGTGAAAAATTTCAGCGTGTCGAGACGTTGCGGGAAATCGATGAGATTGCGCGACTCCACCTGCGGGTTGCGTCCAAGCAGCATGACGATTGCAATCGTTATCGGCCGCAGCCGACCGCTCCATCTTGACCGAGCCAACAGCGCCCACTAACTTTTTCTCGTGTCTAACAGCGCTCCTCCGGCTTCGGAAATTAAATACAGAATCGGCAACGAACGGCTGGTCAAAGTGACGGAGAACGCCTCACTCAAACTCACTTCGCTTTTGCAGAAGCAAGGCCGCGCTCATGGAGCCTTGCGCGTCGCGATCATTGGAGGGGGTTGTTCCGGGTTGCAATACAAGATGGATCTGGTTGATGGCCCGGCTAACCGCGACATCCTCGTGGAATCGGCCAATGTGCGCGTGGTCATCGATCCCAAGAGCGCGCTTTTTGTCAGTGGATCGGTTCTGGATTACAGCGACGACCTCCAAAAAGGTGGATTCAAAGTCACGAATCCCAATGCGGTGGCGCACTGTTCTTGCGGCGAAAGTTTCGCTGCATGACCGATTACTTTGCGCTCCTGGGCGAAGTGCGCCGGCCTTGGATCGACCGCAATAAGTTAAAGCAGAAATATCATCAGCTCACTCTTCAGTTGCATCCCGATTTGGGATCAAGAAACCAGACGACTTCCGAGGACACCGATTCGTTAGCGGAGCTGAACGAAGCGTTTCGTGTCCTGCAAGATCCCAAGTTACGGCTTCAGCATCTCCTCATGCTGGAAAATGCGGCCCCGGCCGCGGCCCGATCTGTTCCTCCCGCACTGGCGAACCTTTTTTGGGATACGGGCACGTCGTTAAAAAATCTGGATGCGATTTTGGAGAAACAGAGCAGCACCAGTCATTTGACTCAGGCGCTGGGTAAATCCGAAATTGCCGACGCCGAAATGCGAACGCGCGAAATCTTGGATCAGCTGAGAAGTTTATACAACGACGCCTTGGACAAGGTCCGCCGAACGGATCCTCTCTGGATTGCCGATCCCGCGGCGCATGTCTCCACCTTGGTCGATCTTTACGATTCCTTTTCCTATCTTTCCCGCTTGATCGAGCAAGTGAACGAACGGCGGCTTCGGCTCTGTGTCGGCTGAACATTCAACGATTTTCGTTTGCAACAGCCCACGCGCCGTCGCATATGTTCATATGCTCACATCCGGACAAAAAAATGTTCTGGATTTCATTCAGAGCGAACAACGGCACAAAGGTCTGACGCCGAGCACCCGCGAAATCCAGCAGCATTTCGGTTTTGCCAGTCAGACATCCGTCATGCAGTACATCGGAGCGCTCGAGCGGAAGGGTCTGCTCGAACGGCATGCGCGGAAAGCGCGCGGGCTCGTGACCTCAGTGCACAAAACCAAAGTCATCGATATCCCGATTTATGGTGAAATTCCCGCTGGCATGGCGACATTGGCCGAGCAAAATATTGAAGGACACGTCGCGCTCGATCTGGGATCGGTAAATGCCTCGAGGAGCAACCGCACGTTTGCGTTGCGCGTGCGCGGGGATTCCATGATTGACGCGCATATTCTGGACGGCGACGTGGTCATCCTCGAAGACAGACAAACGGCTGAAAATGGAGACATTGTCGCCGCTCTGATTGATGGGGAGACAACTCTGAAGCGTTATGTGATGGAGCGGGGTCGACCCTATCTGAAAGCGGAAAATCCGCGTTTCCCAAATCTGATTCCGGCGAGAGAATTACGCATTCAGGGTGTAATGGTCTCTCTCATGCGGAAGCAGCCGGTTTCTCGACGCAAGCGATAATGTTCTTTTGAACATGTAATTCGTGTGCCATTCTTTGGGAATGGCGACGAATAGCAAGATCATTGATCTGCGCAATCTTCTGGCGGAGCGTTTTCCCCACGCTTCTCTGCCCGCCTCTACCCGGCTCGTGACTGGTTTGCCTTTCCTGGACAAGCCGCTCGGAGGAGGTTTGCCTAAAAACACCATTACGGAACTCAGCAGTTCTCAATGGAGCGCGGGCAGTGCCTCGCTGGTTGCTGCCCTTTTGCAAACGGCCTGTCGGGATCGCTATTTTATCGCCTTGGTGGATGGTCGCGATTCGTTCGATCCAGGGCCACTCGGCAACGCCACTTTGCGGCATTTGCTTTGGGTGCGATGCGAGCAAGCGAGCCAAGCCATCAAATCCGCCGATCTGCTTTTGCGTGACGGCAATTTTCCCCTTGTCGTTCTCGATCTCATTTTAAATCCCGCGGAAGAACTGCGAAGGATTCCGCAAGCCAGCTGGTATCGTTTACAAAGACTGGTGGAACCAGCGCCAACGGCGTTTTTGGTTCTGACCCGTCGCAGCATGATCAGCAGCGCGCAATGGAAACTCGTTCTCGAAAATTCATGGAAGCTTTCGCACCTCGAGCGAGAGAGCACAGAGTTGCATCGAGAATTGCATATTCAAGTGCAGCGCACGCAGGGCGGCCACGAGCTGGTCGATTTGGGAATCGCGAGGGCGAGCTAATCCATGTTTGCCGCCATCTACCTGCCGAATTTCGCTTTGCAGGCTGCGCTGCGTCATCAGCCCGAGCTTCGCGAAAAAGCCGTCGCTTTGATCGATGACGAACAATTTAAAGCCACCATCATGCAATTAACCGAGAGTGCGGAAGCGGCCGGGTTAATCAAAGGAATGACGCCGACGCAAGCCTTGGCGCGATGTCTGACTCTCATCGTGAAAAGCCGCGTTCCTGAGCAGGAGAAAACAACCGGGGAGATCCTGTTGCATTATGCTTACACGCTTTCGCCCTACATCGAGGCCACCGCCCCCGGTGTTTGCACGATTCAATTTACTTCCGACAAAAATCTGATCGAAAAACTTTCACAGGTCATCGGACAACTGGCGCAGCTGCAATTAATTGCGCAGGTCGGAATCGCAGCCACACCCGATCTAAGCTTTCTCGCGGCTCACCTGGCCAGACCTGTCCTGCAAATAGACGAAGCGAAAACTTTTCTCGCGCCTCTTCCGATCGAGACGCTGAGCGAATGTTAAACGACGCTCTGCGTCACTGGGTTTGTTTTCTTTTCGAAAGTGAAGACCCGGTAAACCAGGCCTGCGGCGGCAGCGCCAAGGAAAGGCCCTATCCAATAAACGTAGTGCGCTTTCCAGAAGTTCGCGATGACTGCAGGGCCAAAGACACGGGCCGGATTCATGGCCGCGCCGGTGAGCGGGCCGCCGAAAAGAATGTCGAGCGTGATTGTAGAGCCGATCGCCAATCCAGCTACTCGGCGTCCACGTTCATCCACGCCAGTCCCATGGACGACAAACACGAGAAAGAACGTTAAAATCGCCTCGACTGAAATTCCCTGCGCCCCGGTGAGATCAATCGCCAGCTGCGGTGTGCCCGCGACGATAACATCGCGGCCGAACAATCCCAAACAAATCCAAGCGGCCGCAATGGCCCCGAGCAACTGCGCGATCCAGTAGCGCAAGCCATCCGGCCAGCTCATGTGGCCGCCGCAGATCAACCCGAAGGTGACCGCAGGATTGAGTTGACCACCGGAAATGTGCATCGTCGCCGACACGAATGCAGCGATGGTGAGTCCGTGCGCAAGTGCGACGGCGAGCACATCATGACCGGCAGTTTTGATTGCGCCGATCCCGACAAAGATGAGCGCAAATGTTCCAATAAATTCGGCGATGCAAGGACGAAGTTTTTCCATCCTCCGATCGAAGCAAAGACGATGGCAAAAGACAATTGCGTTATTAGCGGCGACTCCGCGATTGGTTTTTACGGCTCAGCCACCAGCGTAATCGGGATATCTTTGATGGAGCTCGTTCGCGACGCGATTGGCCTCGTCGTTCTTTCCCGCTTTCTCATAAGCTTTGGCCGCTTTTTCGAGGGCGCGCGGGGTGATCGCAGGATCATCGTAAAGGAGAGCCACACTCATAAATGCTTTCCCTGCTTCTTCGAAATGTTGACGCTCTAATTGGACTTCCCCCGAAAGCAGACGCGCCTCCGCGTTCACCCGGCCCTCCGGTTGGAGCGACATGATTTCCTCGGCAATTTTTTGAGCATCGTCCGGTTTATGCGCACCAATTTTCGCTTTCCCTAGCGCCAGAAGCGCCTTTGCTTTTGCGGCCGGATCAGAGGCTGATTGCAAATATTTCTCGAACGACGTCTCCGCGCCCACGGAATCCTTTAGCTTTAACTGCGCATCACCGAGATAGAACCAGAAGTCTGATTTTGCGCTCGCAAGATTTTCACTTCTGCTCAGGGCACCGAGATATTTTTGGGCAGCCTGGTAGTTCTTCTCATTGTAAAACTCGATTCCCAGCCATTCGAGAATTTCCGCGGGCACCTTGCCGTTTGGATTTTTCTCGAAAAAACCGTTCACTTCACTGGCCAAAGCATCACGTTGTTTGAGATAAAAATAAGACGACATGATCCGCAGCGTCGCTGGCACTTCATATTGCTCGCTGCTCAATTTGCGCGCCCGATCAAGCGCATCGATCGCGGCTTCGTATTCTTTGGCTTCAAAGGCCGCCTTTCCGATGTAATAGGTCGCCTGCGCCGCGACCGTGCTCTTGGGGAACTCCTTCAACAACTGCTGAAATGTATCGATCATTCCTTTCGGGTTATCGACTTGGCCGAGGATGAGCGCCTTTTGTTGGAGCGCCGCTTCCCGTTCACGAGCTTGCGGATATCTCGCGAGCAATGCATCGAGATCTGCTAACGCCCGGTCGTATTTCTTGAGCTCCTGATAAGCGAGGGCACGCTGCGCGAGTGCTGACGGCGTCTGCTCATTGTTCGGAAAACTTTTCAGGAATAAGTCGAATGCCTCGATGGTTTTCTCCGGTTCTTTTCTCTGCACATAACACCAGGCGAGTTTATAGGCGGACTCTGCTCGCAGGTTCGGAGAGAGCTGTGAGTCGCGCAGCTCGGTATAAAGCGGAGCTGCGGCAGCGTAGTCGTGCTTCTTGTAGAGCGCTTCGGCCTTCAACAACTTTGCCTGATCAGCGCGTTCTCCAGTCGGATCATTTTTAATGAATTCATCGATTGCGTCCCCAAGCGCGGGATCGTTCGCGCTGTAGAGACTAATCAGCCGCTGATATTGGGCATCCTTGGCTTCATCGCGACTTGGATATTTGTCGGCGATCTGGCGATAAATATCTTCGGCTTCCTTGTAATGACCCAGTTGTCTCTGGCTGTTGCCGAGGAGCAACATCATCTCGGCGCGGACATCTTCCGGGATTTGATCCTGCTCTCGTTTATAATCGGCAATGACCTGCGCAAACTCACCGGCTTGGTACTGCAAACGCAGCAACCCGACTGCGGCGATTGCTTTCCAGCGCCCCGCCTCAGGCAGTGCCCGCCCTTTGTGCAATAGTGCCGCCGCCTTCTCAGTCATTGCGTTGTCAATTTTACCCTTATCCGATCGTTGCAGCTCCACCGCGATCATGCCTGCTCGCACCGTTGCTTCTGCTTTCAGCGAAGCTTTCTGCGTCTCATTCGCCAGCGCTTCGTATTGTTTCAGCGCCTCGGATTTCCGGCCATTCACGAGGAAGATTGCAGCCACTGCCAGCCGCGAATCATCCCGGTAGGGATTCGGATCTTTGGCTTCGCTGACTTGCTGATAAATATCGCGCGCTTCATCCTTGCGATTCATATTTTCGAGACAACGCGCTTCGAAATAACGGGCCGAAAGTGCGAGGCTCGAAGCTTTGATTTTCGCCCCGGCGCGATGAAAGAGCGGCAAGGCCGCGGCGTAATCTTTTTGATTGAACAGTATTTCCGCGACACCATATGCGGAAGGGCCCGCGAATTCGCCCTCCGCGTAATCGTTCAAGACACTTTGGAAACTGGTGCGCGCCGCGGTGGTGCGACCGAGGGCGCGATAACACTCGCCCATATAGAAATAGGCGCTCGCGCGATTGGCAGAGCGCGGATAGAGGCCAAGGAATTTCTCATATTCGGGCACCGCCAGATCGTATAACTTGCGGCCAAAGAGAGCGTTGGCGTAGTTGAGCTGACGCTGCTCCGGGGACTCACTCTCTTCCGCGACAGACGCGGATTCCCCCGAGTGTTCTTCAGAAGGTGACGGTGTCTGCACCGCCTCCGCAGCAGGCAGCGCGCGACGAATCTCCGGCAATGGCGTGGGCGTCGGCGCTTCCAAGGGCACGGCGCGAGCCACTGGGATTGGTTGCGCCGCGCGGCCTCGCCCGATCGGTGCTTCAACTTGTGCGAAGCCAGTCGCGGCAAATAAAAGCAAGGCGGCCGATCCGATCAGGCCGGCAGCCAGCCCGCGCTGCTTCATTTTGCGGTCGCGAACGCAACGTTCGTCACGCCAGCTTCGCTGCAGATATTTAAGACACTCACGATATTTTTGTAGGCGCCGGCCTCATCGCCACGAATGATGACGGCCTGGTCAGCGTTCAATTGCACCAATCCCTTCAACAACGTCGTCAGGTCCGGCTCCGTGAGCGTGCGACGATTCACGACAACGTTTCCATCCGCTTTGACGTTGACGACCACGTCACCGATCGGCGCCGATTTTTCCTTGGCCGCGCTCGCCTTCGGGACTTTGACATCAAGTTCATTTTCGTTACGAGCGGCGTTCCACGTAAGCAGGAAGAAGATCAGCAGTAAGAGCAGAACATCAACCAGCGGCGCAAGTTGAATGCCCGGATGATGCGGCGCGGCGCGACTGCGGAGGTTCATGGCCGGTTACGAACGTTCTGGCGGAACGCTAAGTTTCGACGACGAAGCGCGATCAAAATTCATCTTCGAGCAGCACAGGCGCATGCTCAGATCGCTTGTTGTAGTGGAGCGAAAGTAATGCGAGCACGTGCGTACCGGCTGATTCCAATTCCGAGATTAAACGCTGCGCGCGACCGCGAAAGAATGCGTAGAATATCATCGCCGGAATACCGATGGCTAACCCGGCTGACGTGTTGATGAGGGCTTCGCTGATTCCCTTCGAAAGCAACATATAGCGCGCTGTGCCCAGATCAGCCCCGAGCGCGCCAAATGATCGAATGATGCCAATGACGGTGCCGAGCAAACCGAGCAACGGCGCAATCATTCCGATGTCCGCCAGATAGATGACGCGATTGTTGAGATGCGTTGCGACGCGCGTACCTTCTGTTGTCGCGATTTCGCGCACCTGCTCGAAATCCGCGCCTGGATTCTTCGTCGAGAAGTCGAGCATTTTTTGAACGATGCGCGCAATGGCTTCTGCGTGTCGGTTGGACACAGCGAGCAAGCCGAGATAATCGCGCTTTCGGAGCAGTGCGTCCGCCGTCGCCATATAGCCCGATGAAACGATGGCGCCGCGCCTGATGGTAAAGAAATAGACGATCACCAGCATCACCGAAAAAATCGAAAGCAAGAAAAGTGGAATCATAACCGGCCCCGCCGCGATCATCGCTTCCAGAATAGTGGTCGTGCGGGTATAGGGTACTTGCGGTGTTGCGGCAGCCTGGGCGAGAAGCGCGGGCGTACTCGCGAACGCGGCGAGCAGCAAAAGAAAAACTTTCATGCTGAAAACTGCGTTTAGCATAGATGTTGCCGCTCTCGATGCAACTTTGCGAACGTACTTGCTCCTTCTTCTTCGTTTGAGTTTTTAGACGAACTTCTGCGCACCATTTTCGTATCCGGCCCAGCGACGGACGCGGAAAATATGTGCCGGTTGCACCTCGGGATGGAGCGCCACGTAGTTGCGCCGGCCATGCCAGATATAGCGGGCGTCGGAGAGCAGATCGTGGACTTCGTAAGTGTCGCTCTCCATTCCGCCGAACTCTTCAATGGGAACATGGACGAAAGCGGTCTGAAGAGCGTGGGGATCGAGGTTAACGGCGATTAGAATGATGTTGTCGCGCGCCGGCGTCATCTTGCCGTAAAATAAAATTGCGTCGTTGTCCGCCGGGTAGAAGCGCAAGTTATCGTAAACCTGCAGCGCGCGATTCTCCCGCCGGATTTGATTGAGACGAGTGATCCAGTTTTTGATATTGCCCGGCGCGTTCCAATCGCGCTCTTTCCATTGGTATTTCTCGGAATCGCGATATTCTTCGCGTCCGGGTAACGCCGCGTTTTCGCAGAGCTCAAATCCACTGTAGATGCCGTAAATGCTCGAGAGCGTCGCGGCCAGCACCGCACGAACCATGAATGCAGGGCGGCCACCGGTTTGAAGGGAGAATGGGAGAATGTCAGGCGTATTTGGCCAAAGATTCCCGCGAAAATATTCGCGCATTTCCGTCTGGGTCAGTTCGGAAAAGTATTCGATCAACTCCTGCTTATGATTGCGCCAGGTGAAGTAGGTGTAGCTTTGCGTGAAGCCCGTTTTCGCGAGTGCCTTCATCATCTTCGGTTTGGTGAACGCTTCGGAGAGAAAGATGGTGTCAGGGAACTTTTCGCGCACGCCGGAGATGAGATATTCCCAAAAAGGCACCGGCTTCGTGTGCGGGTTGTCGACGCGAAAAATCCGCACGCCTTGTTCTGCCCAGAAAAGAATGATGCTCTTCATCTCGTCCCACAGTGTGGGCCAGTTTTGGCAGTGGAAATTGAGAGGATAAATGTCCTCGTATTTTTTTGGAGGATTCTCCGCGTATTTGATCGTTCCGTCGGGCCGCTTGTAGAACCACTCGGGATGCTGCTGCACGTAGGGATGGTCCGGCGAGCAGTTGAGTGCGAAGTCGAGGGCAATCTCCATGCCGCGTTTTCGGATCTCTTTTTCCAACCACGCGAAATCTTCCAGCGTGCCCAGCGCCGGCTCGATCGCTTTATGACCGCCAGCTTCGCTCCCGATTGCATAGGGAACGCCTGGCTCGCCGGCGTCACTCGAGACCGAGTTGTTGCGTCCTTTCCGATTGGTGTGTCCGATCGGATGAATGGGTGGAAAATAAATCACGTCGAATCCCATCCTCTTCGCGTCGTCGACCCGTGGCAGACAATCGCGAAAGGTCGAGCCACGATCCGCGCGTCCTTCAGCCGAGCGCGGGAAAAATTCATACCAGGCGGCGCTGCGCGCGGCGGTCCGATCGACAATGAGGCGCGGCGCGGGCGCGTACTGCGTGGCATCCGCTCGGCTGGTGTAGGTCGTCATCAGCACTTCGAGCTCGCCGGAATTTGCGATTCGAAAAACATCGTCATTCGCGCCGGAGCGCATTTGTTCTGATAACTGGCGCAACCTCGTTCCGTCGGTCGATCTGCCCGCACGTTCCGCCGCGGCAATGAGCAAACCCGCACCCTCCAGTGATTCGCTGGTCAGGTCCGGAATATCCGCTTCAAACTTTGCGCTGAACTCGTCACGCCATCCGCGAAAAACATCGGTCCAGGCTTCCACCGTGTATTCGTAGATTGCCATTTCGTAGAGCGAAAAAACGCCGCGCCATCTGTCGTTGCCGAGATGCGTCATGGCCGTTTCATGCCAGCATCCCTCGCCGGCTATCCGCCATTTTAAAGTCGCTGCGACAACGTCGTGGCCGTCTTTAAAAACGTCGGCCTCGACCACCACATCTTCGCCGACGACGCGCTTGATCGGGTACCGCCCGCTATCAATCAGCGGCTCGAGATTTTCGATGACGGCGCTGGCGAACCGACGAGGCATGGCGCTTCAATCAATCGAGATTCGCCGGCGGCGAAAGCATAAAATGCCCGTCGCCTCGCGGAGATTAGTGTGCTCCGCAGATCAGACCGCGAAGTAAAAGCAACACTCGTAGAGGCCGGAGCTGCGCGATTGCTCGCGCCGCACCGGGGTCTGCAGAAGCGACTGAAACATGTCCTGCTCGAGCCGGGCGACGATTGGATATTGCTCGATTAAATTAAGGATCGGCGAATGACATTCCAGAATTTGCGGCCCGCCCTCGCGCGCCTCCTCGACGTATTGAGACATAAAGCCATCGGCATCGCGCAGGCGGGCGAGCGACTTGGCGCGATCTTTCACCGTCTCACCCTTTAGGCGCGTCTTGTATGCCGAACATTTCCGCTCGAAAACCGTGTAGAGCAGCTTTTCCGGGGCGTTCGGGCCATAAATTTCCTGAATCGCTTTGAGCACCTCGAGGGTGAAAGCGTTGCTATCGGTTTCAAACAGCTCATGGGTCCGGCGAGTCAGGCGGTAAACCATCTCGGGCCGTCCCATTTTTTGGGGGCGACGCCAGGTATCGAGATAACCGTCGCGTTCCAGCGTCAGGCAGTGCTGTTTGATGCCCATGTAGCTCATCTTCATTCCCGCGACCAACTCGTTGACGGAAAGCCCCTTGGTTCGTTTTAAAGAGTTAAGAATTTCGAGCCGCCGGGTGCGGCCAATTTCGGAAAGTAGTTTTTGATTCACTGTAAGGACTAAATTGGGATTGATTGCAACGCGATGTTTACCCGTGTTTTACATGCCTATGCAAGTAAATAATGCGTGCAAGCTCAAGGGCTTTAGAAGATTAGCGCCCCCGAAGAATCCGATCAGGCGATCCGTTTGGTAGAGATCGGGTCGAATAGATGCGCCCTGTTCAGATTTAATTCGAATTGCGAACGACGGCCTGCTTCGCGGTGATCCAGCGCTCCTTGGTTACGACAAACAAGGGTGTGGGCTCCCGTTTGCAGATGGATATTGGTCTCGGCTCCCATCGGTTCGACGAGATCGACGATTGCTGGGAAGCTGCTGCTTCGGCCTTCCCCCTTTTTCGCAAAGGATATCAGCTCGATATCTTCCGGTCGAATGCCAAGGATTACCTGCTTACCAATGAAATCTCGCGCAGCCCGACGCTCTCCTGCTGGCAAATGCGCCTTAATCGTTCCGTCACCCATTTCGGAGAAAACAAAGGAATCGCTCTCCTCCTTGAGTATGCCCTTGACGAAATTCATCGGGGGACTTCCAAGGAATCCCGCAACAAATAAATTCGCCGGCTCATTATACAGGACTAGCGGCGCATCTGTTTGTTGCACGAAGCCTTCATTTATCACCACGATTCTATCGCCCATTGTCATCGCCTCGGTTTGATCGTGCGTTACATAAATCATCGTGGCCTGCAGGCGCTGATGCAGCTTGGTGAGTTCCGTGCGCATTTGTACCCGCATCTTCGCGTCGAGATTTGAGAGCGGTTCATCGAACAAAAAAACTTTGGGCTGGCGCACAATCGCGCGACCGACCGCGACCCGTTGCCGCTGACCGCCGGAGAGCGCTTTTGGACGCCGCTCGAGCAATTGCTCGATCCCGAGAATGCGGGCTGCCTCGAGCACGCGCTTTTTGATTTCCGCCTTCGGATATTTTCGCAGCTTCAAACCGAAAGCCAGATTGTCAGAGACGCTCATGTGCGGATAGAGCGCGTAATTTTGGAAAACCATCGCGATATCGCGATCTTTTGGAGGCACGTCGTTGACCCGTCGATCGCCGATGTAAATGTCGCCGGCCGAGATTTCCTCAAGACCAGCGATCATCCTCAGGATGGTCGATTTACCGCAGCCGGAAGGTCCCACCAACACAATGAATTCGCGATCTTCCACGTCGAAGCTCACATCGCTGACCGCAGTGACGTCCTTCCCCTTGTCACCCGGATAAATTTTAGAAACGTTCTGGAGAGTGACTTTTGCCATCGAAGATCGCGAAAAACCCGGCGTGAAAATCACGCTATTGACCGCTCCTACGAGGGTCAATCACGTTCTCCAGACGCGTTGGACGGCTCAGACAAAGGGCAGCTCGGTAATTTCGACCCGAATGCCTTCCACGTCCTTCGTGCTTTCTGCGCGTCTCGCACTCAACTGAGTGCCGACTTGATTGAATCCCCTTTTTACGAAACCAAGTGCGATAGATTTTCCCAGTGTTTCACTCCGCACGGCGCTGCTAATCCATCCGACATCCTTTTTCTCCTCGGAAAAAGGCGTGAGCCGCATCCCATCCGCGAGCGGCGCTCCGGTTATTGAAACCAAGCCGCAAAGGCGTTTGTTAGTCTGGCCCGACATTTTCATTCGCGAGATCACTTCCTGCCCGATGTAACAACCTTTTTCGTAATCAATGCAGCTTGCTTCGAGATTTGCTTCGATCGGAATGATTTCGCTGGTAAGCTCGAATCCCCAGCGCGGAATTCCACGCTCGATTCGAAACCTCTCGGCACATTCGTGATCGCAAAACGGCAAACGTGTCGAAAGCTGCTGAAGAATTTCGTCGTGCCTTGCAGCCTTCACCCTCAAGTCCCAGCCAGGCGCCCCGAAACGCTCCGCGGCGATCCATTTTGACTCGTTAGGCAACAGAGGCGGAGCATTTCCGATCAAATGGAAAATCGCGAACCCATTGGTGACGTCTTCGATCAAAACGTCGTCGGCGATCAGGTAGCGCTCAAAACGCTCCTGCAGCATCCCACGCAAGGCAGCGTCCGCATCTACGTGCAGAGCGCCGGTTGCACTCGAGATGAAAACGTCAGCGTCCATCCTGCCTTTCGAGGTTAAGACGCAGGCGTGAACCGACGTGGTTTCCGCGGCCAATCGAATGTCGTTGCTTACCTGTCCATTCAGGAAGCGCAGACGATCAGCACCGGTAAAACGAAGTTTAACGCGATCTGAAAGATCAAAAACCGCTTCTTCTCCAGAAGAGATCGACGACTTCATTGCTGCCTGAAACGCAACGGCGCCAAATTTACGAACGGGCGCGAAACCAACGCCCGAGTCGATTGGACGGTTTTTCCGCTACTTCCGACTCCTGGGACTGCGCTTGAGCTTCAGACTTCGTGCCGTCGCCGGCGTCATTCTCGTCGGCGGGCAGACTCACCTGAGAATCTGATAAGGCGTTCTCTCGCGGAGTCTCAAGCGCCGCAGGACGCTCATAGGACGCGGCGTCCGGGAAATATTTGTGCGCGACCGACGAGTAATCGTCGTTCTCGCGACCGTTCTTTAGTTCATCCATTAAGAGATCACGCGCCAATTCAGTGAGCGGCAGATCGATTCCCAAACTGTTGGCAATTCTTCGGGCAATTTGCACATCTTTGAACATGTGCTTCAGCGAAAAATTTGGTGTAAGATTCCCTTCCGCCATTGCGGTCAGTTTGGTCGAGAGCGTCGCTGAATTGCTCGCGTTCTCCCGCATGGCCGCGATCAACTTTTCAGACGAAAGGCCGGACTTGCGGATCAGCGCCAGGGCTTCTGCGCCAGCCTGCACCGTTGCCATGGTAATGATATTTGTCGCTACCTTGATCAACGTCGCGTCGCCGATCTCTCCGATCTCGACAATTTCCTTGCTGCTCGCTTCCAAAACAGGTCTCGCCTGCCGCAAAGTCGCGTCGTCTCCGCCGATATAATAAACCAGCTCGCCTTTTTCCGCGGCCGCTTTGCTGCCGGTAAATGGGGCATCAAGAAAAAGCGCCCCGCGTCTGCGAACAATGTCTGCAGTGGCGCGCATGGTTTCGGGCGCGACCGTGCTATGCGCAGAGACAATGTGTTGCGCTTTCAGCGCGGAGCTTAATTGTCGCGCCATTTCGAGCAATGCTTCGTCGTCCGATACAAAAATCTGCACGAAGTCGCACAGCTGCGCGACTTCCGCCGGAGAGCCCAAAAAATTCCGCACCGGCCGCGGCGTTCGGTTCCAAACGTAAACCTGAAAACCACGTTTGCGAAGATTCCTAGCCACTCGTTCCCCGATGATGCCGAGGCCGATCACTCCAACGTTTTTTGTTATTCGATGCGGCAATTTTGAAGACTGATTCACGACTTCCAGAACAACGAGGGAAGCTGAATTCGATTTCTCACTGACGCAACGGCGAACTTACACGAACTACTGTAAGCGCGCGACGTTCGTGCCTTGCCCGAGCCGTTCTGTCAGCTCGTCTACTGCCAAACGCCGCTTGTTTTTCAGCAACGTCATGATTTCAGGTCGCGCTTCGTCAAAGCTCATCTGCCGGGGAGGCACGCTTGCTGTTAGCTGAATAAGATGAAACCCAAGCGGCGTTTGAATCGGCGCGCTGATCTCACCAATAGACATGTTTTCCGCAGCCGCGAAAAAAGCAGGCAGCATACGCCTCGCTGAAAAATAGTTCAGATCTCCGCCGTCTCGCTTGCTCGCCTCATCTTCGGAAAACTGCGCCACGAGTGACGAAAAGGATTCGCCGTGATGGATTCGTTTCGAAAGCGAACGGATCAAACTCTGCTTCGCATTCCCAACTTCAACCGGACAGCCAATGGGCGCTGCAACAAAAAGATGATTTGCCCGAAGTCGCAGTGGTTCGCGAAATGCCTCCTGATGCATGTTGAAGTAGCGGTGACACTCTTCTTCACTGGGTGGAAGCTGCGACGAAACCCGCCCTTCAATCCACTCGCGTTCCCTGATATTACCAGCGACCGCATGCTGAAGAGCACGCGAAGTGGTGTGCGCCTGCTCCAGAGCTTTGTTGAAAAGTTTTGCGTCTCCGAATTCGGCCCGGAGAACATTCGCTTCCTCGTCGATCCTCCTGGCCGCAACACTTTCGCGCCTTGAATGAGTGGCAATCACCTCTGTTTTTATTAACCGCTCCATAATCTCCCGCTTCTGCCTTGCAGCAGTTGCGGTTTCAATTTCGTCCGGAACCGCGCCCGCACTATAAAGGTCAGCCCTCCACGCAAGATCGATGTCGCTGTCGTAAATGCAGTGGCCTGCAACGAGCGCCGCCAGTTCGCCGCGCCTGGTCAAGTGGCCGAGCACGCGACGAAAGGCAATCATGCCGATCAGTAGTTCACCGATCAAAATGCCCGCGCAAATCCCGACCAGAACAGACGCGATGAGAAGCCTTTTGCTCATTTGAAAGCGACTTCGGAAAGGTAATAAGCCGTGACCGCGCCGACTGTCTGCAAGCTTTCCGAGCTGATCTTATCAATAGTGTCACCGGCGGTGTGCCACCACTCGAAATCGAAATCGATCAAATCAATCGTCGTGACTCCCGCCGCATTTAGCGGCGTATGATCATCGGTAATTCCGTTGGCAAAATAGCTGAAATGACTGCGCTGATTAAGGGCGGTTGCCGAATCGAAAATGCCCCGCGCCAGTTCCGCCGGCGAATCCGGCGGCAGCGTAATGGTCAGGTCGCGATCGCCAATCATGTCCCAGAGAATGCCGCCGCGAAATGCGCCAACGTGTTTTTCGTCCGCCAGCTTCTTCGCGAAATAGCGGCTGCCGTAAAGACCGTCCGTATCAGTAAAACTCTCGTAAGCTTCTTCTCCGTCGAAGAAAACCAGCTCAATCTTCGCCGCAAGCTCGGGATGTAAACTCAAAACCCGCGCCATTTCCATCAGCGCTCCGGTACTCGAACCGCCGTCGTTTGCACCCACAAAACGAATCGTCTCGAACGTCTTTGTATCATAGTGCGAACAAAGGAGAAATTTCGACTGAATTGAAGCTTCGCTCTTTGCTGCCGCAAAATCCGCGATGAGATTAACGAATGAAACTTTTCCACACGGCGTGTCATCGGTGAAAGTCTGCCGTTCGACATGCCAGCCGTACGTTGTCAGCGTTTCGACAATATAAGCGCGTGCTTTTTCGATTGCCTCTGTACCGGGAGGTCGAGGACCTAAAGCAACGAGCTTCTGCACATGACCCAGCGCTTTTTCACCGGAAAATTCCTGCCACGGCTTACCTGGATCATCCGAGCTTTGTCGCGACGCAGTCCGATCCTTTCCGCATCCGAGGGAAGAAAGGCAAAAAAGCGCCATGAGAAAGAACAAGACGCGCCGCCTAACGACAACGAAATTACCCAGGTGAGTTTGCCGCCGATTTGGTTGCAGCACCCTATGCTTCCGGCGGCAGCCCTAACGCGACGAGAACTCGCTGAAGATCGTCGCTGCCGTAATATTCGATTTCGATTCGACCATGCTTTTCGCCATGGTGAATCGTGACGTGCGTGGCGAGATGCTGTTGCAATCGATTCTCAAGATCGCTGACCGCCGCTGAGCTGACCGTTATCGCACCCAACCGTCGTTTGCGCCGTGTCTTAATTTGTCCCAGCTGACGCGCCACTAATCGCTCGGTCGCACGAACGGTCGCACTTCGTCGCAATACAATGTCGGCGATCAACAGTTGCTCCTCCGGCGCTTTCAAAGCCAGGAGTACTTTTGCGTGACCGACGGAAAGGAGCCGTTGAACGACCCAGCCTTGCACTTGCTGATGCAGATCAAGCAGGCGCAATGAGTTCGCAATGGCGGCGCGGCTTTTCCCGACCTTGTGCGCGATATCATCTTGTCTCATTCCAAACTCGCTCACCAATCTCGCGTAAGCTTGTGCTTCTTCGATGGCGTTCAGGTCGGCTCGTTGCAGATTCTCGATCAAAGAAAGTTCCAAGACTTCGATATCGGTGGCGTCTCGAACAATGATCGGGGCCTGCGTCAGACCGGCCTCTTGCGCCGCCCGCCAGCGTCTTTCGCCGGCGATCAACTCATGTCGGCTACCGACTTGACGAACGATCAAAGGCTGAATGATGCCGTGTTGCCGGACGGAATCGATCAATTCCTGGAGCGCTTCGCGGTCAAACTCCTTCCGCGGCTGAAGCGGACTCGGCACAATGCTCGCGAGGCTGACCTGTTGCACATTTTCGCCGGGCTGGGGATCGAGTCGCGCTGCAGCGGAGCTCGCCCCGATAAGCGCACCGAGACCTTTGCCGAGAGCAGATTTTGCCATTGCTTCTGAGGTTATCGGATGCACTCCCTCGACGCAACCGGAACGAGACCCGGGGATCGCCGGGCGATGCATTGCGCGACTTCCGCCGTGCGCTTAGCATGAGCGCCATGTCGGCGGACCACTCACGCGTTTTTACCCTCGGGCATTCGCCTGATCCGGATGATGCCTTCATGTTTTACGCGATGGCGGAGAACAAAATCGATCTCCGCGGGTATCGCTTCGAACATCGCCTCGAGGACATCCAGACGTTGAACGAACGCGCTCTGCGAGGCGAGCTCGATATCTCCGCTATCTCGATTCATGCGTATGCTTATGTGAGCGATCGTTATGCGCTCTTACCTTGCGGCGCGAGTATGGGAGATGGTTACGGGCCGCTTTTGGTAACAAGGAATGCGGAAGCACCATCAGACGTATCGGATAATGAAGTTCGTGAATGGCTCCGCGGCGTGACGATTGCGGTGCCAGGGCCGATGACGAGCGCTTACCTGGCCCTTCAACTATTCCTCGATCAGTTTGATCACGTCGTTGTGCCATTCGATCAAATCTTCGACGCGGTCAGTTTCGGACGCGCGGGAGCCGGACTGATCATTCACGAAGGCCAATTGACTTACGCGAGCGCCGGTTTTCGAAAAGTGCTCGATCTGGGCGAATGGTGGAAGCGCGAAACGAATTTACCGCTGCCGCTCGGGGGAAACGTCCTGCGGAAAGACATTCCGCCACCGATTCGGCACGACCTGCTCGCGATCGTGCGCCAGAGCATTGAGTTTGGTCTGACGCATCGCGAAGAAGCGGTGCAACATTCGATGCCTTACGCGCGGGACATGGATGCGAAGCTGGCGAGCGAATTCATCGCTATGTACGTGAACGATTTCACCCGCGATTATGGCGAAACCGGACGGAAGGCGATTCGCGAATTTCTCGGGCGTGCAGAAGGAGGCGGTTATCTCAAGAAATCCGTCGAGCTGGAATTTGTCGATTGAAACTGCTCGGGGCCGCAACCATTCGACACCACCTCCGTGATGTTTTGCAAGCAGATCGCCAGAGGTTGAGCTTCGACCAAAGGCAAAATCGACTTTACTTTTTGCTCTTCGGCGATTTGCCCACTTGCTGCACGAACGCCTTTACCCGTTGGAATTCCTTTTGAAATCCAGTCGAAAAATCGTGCGGGCCGTACTCAAAGAGAACGACAAAACTGAAGGTAAAAAAAAGGAAAAGGGCCAGCCAAAAGAGCCCTCGGATCAATGCCATCTCTACGATCGTAACTTAACGGCTCATCAAGGTCAATCGCGGCGGAACGGCCTCGCGCGCCGAGATGAACCGACAGCAATGCCGGCCGAAACTTCGAATTGATCGTACAGGTGAAACTGCCATGGTTGCACCGGCAATGCGTGTCCCCTTGCTCGATCTCAGCGAACAATATCGCGCAGTCGCTGAGCCGATCCGCGCCCAGCTCGACGAAGTCTTCGCCAGCCAAAGCTTTATTCTTGGGCCGAAAGTGGCGGCGTTTGAACAGGCGATCTGCCATTATTGCGCCGCGTCGAATGCCATCGGCGTTTCTTCGGGCACCGATGCGCTCCTGGTTATCTTGATGGCACTCGGGATTGGACCCGGAGACGCGGTCATCACGACCGCTTATTCCTTTTTTGCCACGGCAGCTTGTATCGCGCGCGTAGGAGCAACGCCAATCTTCATCGATATCGATCTCGAGACTTATAACATTTCCGCTGCGGCTCTGGAGCGCTACCTGACGGAGTCGTGCCAGCGTGACAACGAGGGAATGTTGCGCGGCCCGCAAGGTCAAAAAGTCCGCGCCATCGTTCCCGTGCATCTCTTCGGTTTGTGCTGCGACATGGACGCGATTCATCGCATCTCCGAGCGCTTTCAACTGGAGGTGATAGAGGACGCCGCTCAGGCCATTGGAGCCGAATATCCCTTCGGTGGGGGAACAGTGAAAGCGGGTGCCATGGGCGAGGCGGGTTGCTTCAGCTTCTACCCCTCGAAGAATCTCGGCGCAGCGGGCGACGCCGGGATGGTGATCTGCCGGGATGAAGCACTGGCAAACCGTGTCCGCGTCTGCCGGCAGCACGGAATGGAGCCACGTTATTATCATCACTTCATCGGCGGCAACTTCCGGCTGGATGAGATTCAGGCCGCGATTCTGTTGGTGAAGTTACCCTTTCTTGATGGCTGGTCCGCCACGCGCCGGGAAGTGGCGGATTTCTATCGCGATGAGTTCGCCCGCCTCGGCCTAACGAATCATATCTCGCTTCCGACGGAGCCCTATCGGGAGCGCGGCCTGACGAACCATCATATCTACCATCAATATGTGATTCGCACGTCGCAGCGGGAGGCATTGCGCGAGCACCTGACCCGCAAGGAAATTGGGACGGCGATCTATTATCCGCTCGGGCTGCACGAGCAAAAGTGTTTTGCGTATCTGGGATATCGTACCGGCGATTTTCCGGAAACCGAACGAGCCGCGCGGGAAACGCTGGCGTTGCCGATCTATCCCGAGCTACGCCGCGATTCGCAACGTTACGTTGTCGAAGCGATCGCGGAATTTTTCGCAAAGAAATAATCGAGGCGTTTTCGCGAGGTGGACGCCGGGCAAAAGACTTGCGACGCGGGGCGCCCAAGCCTATATCAACGCTCGCCTGAACGGTTAGCGGGTAGGTACCGAAGTGGCCAAACGGGGCGGACTGTAAATCCGCTGGCTTACGCCTTCGCTGGTTCGAATCCAGCCCTGCCCAATTTTCAGGCCACAATAGTTCTACTATCGGCGGGATCTCTTCCGGCTTCGCTTCGAGCGGGACGCAGCGATCTTTTTCCCCTTCGATTTGCTCTTACGACTACGCGAACTTTTTGACTTTGATCGGCCCTTCCCGCGAGTGGGCTTCCGGAACTTGGCCGATTTCAAAGAGCTTCCAGATCGGGAACCAGCTCTTTTGCGTGACGAAGATTTTGCAGGCTTGCGCGAGGACGATTTTTTTGGTCGCGATTTTTTCGCGGGTTTGGCAACGGCTTTTGCCTGGCGGACCGCTTTCCGCACCGTCTTCTGCGCAGGACGCATTGGTTTACCGCTACCGGCTCGTTTGCCTAGAACTGCTCCGATTACACCGCCCACAACTGTCCCGACCGGCCCGGCCACGCTGCCGAGCACAGCTCCGGTTGCCGCTCCGGCAGCTTGTTTCGAAATCGGGGGAATTTCGATGTTTTCGGATGCTGGGGCGTTCTCTGAGGATGATGCGTTTTGTTCGTCGGCCATATGGAAACTCCTTTTGGATGCAGTTGATAAGATGGGTATGCAAGCTGCTCGCTCAGAGCAAGAGAAATTTGCGAAACTTTTCTCTCTGCTGACAACGCTTCAAAAGAAGAGCGCCTGATTCTTGCCAAGCCCTCCTTCGAAAGATTAATCGGAAGACTTATCGACCGCGACGCTGGCCGCCGTCGCGGCGCCCGCCACCGTAACCGCCACCGCCGCCGCCGCCATATCCGCCACCACCACCACCACCACCGTAACCTCCGCCACCATATCCACGACCTCCGCCCCCACCTCCGCCGCCTGGACGTGGCTCACGAGGACGCGCCTCATTTACCGTGAGCGGACGGCCTTCGATCGTCTTGCCGTTGAAGTCGGCGATTGCCTTCTGGGCATCGGCTTCGGAGCCCATGGTGACAAATGCGAAGCCGCGCGATTTGCCGGTGAACTTGTCCTGCATCAGGGTGACTTCCTGAACTGCGCCCGCCTGGGCAAAAAGGTCCTGAAGATCAGTTTCGGTGGTGTTGAAGGAAAGATTTCCTACGTATAATTTCGTACCCATCTGAGTTTACTCTGTTTTGAAACGCTGCTCGGTCACTGTTCCCGCTAATCGGATTTCAAATCGCCACTGAATAAACTCAACTGACAATTCACCAACTTCCCGAACTTTGGTTTCCGCCTGACTATAAACTGGCTTTCTCGGCGAAAGCAAATGGAATCAAGGAGGGCAATTTCAGAAAAAAATGTCTGATTCAGCTTTGGTGAATAAGGGGCAATCCCAAGTCAGGGTCGCCGTGGTCGCGGCTGGGATCGTGAGCCCGCTCGGGCTTGGTTTGGAAGAGACGCTGCGAGCACTGCGAGCAGCTCGAGATTGCGTCACGCCCATCACGCAGTTCGACATCACAGAATGCCACTGCAAAACGGCGGGGCAGGTGCCGGACGAACAGTTGATTTCCTCCAAGCGAAATGGACGTCGCATGAAACGATTACATCGCGCTTCGCGTATGATGATCTGCGCGCTGGACGAATTGATGGCGCAAGCACCCGGTTTTCGACCTGACCTGACGGTCATTGGCACGACCAGCGGCGGCATGAGTTTCGGCGAAAAATATTATCGCGCCTTGCATAATCGGCGCAGGGAGCGGACGGCCCCTGCCTGGATCGCAAATTATCCGCCCCAGAAACCGGCGTTGGATGCGCACGAAGCTTTCGCTTTCTCTGCACCCTGCCAGGTGATTGCAAACGCGTGCGCCTCCGGGACAAATGCGATCGGCCATGCCTTTGAATGTATTCGCTCGGGCCGCTACCAGCATGTTCTGACCGGGGGCTACGACGCGCTTTCCGAGTTGGTCTTTGTCGGCTTCGATTCCTTGCAAGCAGCCACGCCGGAAAAGTGCCGGCCGTTCGACCAGACTCGGAGCGGCCTCGTCCTTGGTGAAGGCGCGGCGCTTCTCGCTTTGGAAAACCTCGAGACGGCAAAAATGCGCGGTGCGAATATCCTCGCCGAGATTATCGGCTACGGCATCTCGACCGATAATCATCATCTCACGCAACCGCACCCATCCGGGAGCGGACCTCTGCAGGCGATGCAACGCGCGCTTGAAAGTGCAGATTTGCCTGCGTCGGCGATTGACTACATTAATGCCCACGGCACGGCGACACCATTCAATGATGCCGCGGAAGGCAAAGCTATAGCGCAATTGTTCAGCAAGAGCGTTCCAGTTAGTTCCACAAAGGGCATGATGGGGCACTCGTTAGGCGCCGCCGGCGCGATCGAAGCGATCATCGCCATTCTGGCGTTGCAGGATCAGCTTCTGCCGCCGAATATTAATTTCCGACGCTCGGATCCCGGCATTGATCTTAACATTGTCGCGAATGAGCCACGTTCCGCGTCGCTGCAAACTGTGCTTTCGAATTCCTTCGGCTTCGGCGGCGCTAATGGGTCGGTGATAATCCAGTCCCTCGCGGCATGAGCCTGGGGATTGCCGGCATGGGGTGG
The DNA here is from genome assembly GCA_040003015.1 of Verrucomicrobiota bacterium. Taxonomy (GTDB): domain Bacteria; phylum Verrucomicrobiota; class Verrucomicrobiia; order Chthoniobacterales; family UBA10450; genus JBDUDH01. The sequence goes on from JBDUDH010000120.1 coordinate 26,575, forward strand.
ATCACCCCGTTTGGCGGTGGCCTCGCATCGGTTTGGGAGCGCTTGCTCGCGGGAGAATCGGCGAAGGCGGAAGCGATCCACGACTCGTTAGGCCGGACAACATATTTCGCGTATCGGGTTCCAGCGAGCTCGCTGAGCGACGCGCCCACGCATGCACGTCTCCGGCGCTCGAGCGCGATTTCACGGTTCGCCGTTGGCGCTGGATTGGAAGCACTCAACAATTCCGGCTGGAAGCTCGACGAAATTAGTGCCAAGCGACTGGCCCTGATCTTCGCGATTTCAAATGGCGGCGTTATTTATACCAAGCGTTTCTACCACGACATTGTCGAATCGGGCGCCCAGACCGCGAGTCCGCTGCTCTTTCCGGAAACCGTTTTCAACGCGCCGGCCAGTCATCTTGCCGCGATTCTGGGAATAACAGGTGCGAGCTACACGCTCGTCGGCGACGGAGCGGTCGGGATTCTCGCGCTCAAGATGGCGGAAGATTTAATGGAAGCGGACAGGGTCGATCATTGTCTCGTCGTCGGTGCGGAAGAGACCGATTGGCTGCTCTGCGACGCTTATCGGAAATGGCGCTTGCTGCGCTCCGAGCCACCAATCGAAGTCTTCGGCACTCCAGCACGAGGGATGATCCTCAGCGAAGGCGCCGGCGCAATTTTACTTTCGCGTAAAGCTTCGATTCAAATCGACCAGGTGCTCAGCGGGGGAAATTTCGTGCGTAGAAAAGATGCGGCGACGGGTCTGAGAAAACTCTTTGCAGATTTCAACGGAGACGCCGGGGCGGAGCTCGTTATCGCAAGCGCGAACGGGACGTTTATCGATGGGGCCGAGCGCACCGCGATCTTGGAGCGTTTTCCCGACGCATTAGTTTACACGCCCAAACCCGCGCTCGGCGAAAGTGTCGCGGCCGGGAGCCTCTGGCAGATCATTTGCGCTGCAAAGGCGCTTAGCGCCCAGCAATTGCCGCCGGTCTTAAATGCCGCCGAAGGCAAGGGCGTTGGAATTAACCGTCGACGCCTCGATAAACTGAAGACGCGCCGTGCGTTCGTTTCCGTCTGCGGTCTCAATCAGCAGTTCGCGGGAATGAAATTAAGTGTCTGACCGGAGTTGAATCGCTGCGATACCTTTTCGCTTTGCAAGCTCTATCCCGCTTCGATACCTTCGGCCTCCACAATGCGTAAGTTCCTTTTCGTGCTGCCCGCCCTGCTGTCAGGGGTTGTCGTCCTGCACGCGCAAACCGAGGGACCCGGCGATTTGCCGATCGAGATCACGGCCAGTGGCGAGACGACTTATGAAAACGGAGTGGCCACTGCCCGGGACGACGTCTCCATCCGCTTCGGCGACACGGATATTTACGCGGATTTCGCGCAGTATAATTCCGAAACGCGCGACGTACTTTTGCAGGGCAGGGTCCGCATTTATCGAGCGAACACGCTCTATACGGGCGATCAAGCGATCTATAATCTCGACTCAAAACACATTCAAGCTTCAGACATGCGCAGCTTGGATTTTCCATACTTTGTCGGCGGCGAAAACGTGACGAGCGCGGCTGAGGGACAATACCTGATCCAACGTGGAATATTCACTACCCACGATTCCTCAGAGCCCGATTTCCACCTCAAGGCGAAAAGTGTTCGAATTTATCAAAAAGATCGCGTCGTTTTCACCAACGTTGCTCTTTACATCGGCAAAGTGCCCGTTTTCTGGTTCCCTTATCTTTACCAATCGCTCGACAACGCATTCAGCTTCACGATCACGCCGGCCTTCCTCAGCTCGTGGGGTCCCTCGCTTCTCACGCAGGTAACGTTCCCGATCACCGATCACATCTCAGCTCGGGTGCGACTCGACTATCGCAGCCGACGCGGTGAAGCGCTCGGTTTCGAATCGGACATTCACTATGGTAAAGATGACGAGAGTTACGCCAAGCTACGCACCTATTATCTCCAGGACCAGAATCCTGAACTCAACCGCACCTCGCTGCCGCGCGGCTCTATCCCGACGAGTCGCTATCGAGTCTCGCTGCAAGATCGCACCTATTTTACGGACGATATTTACGGCACGGTCGACGTCACAAAGCTGAGCGATGCGTTTCTCTTACAGGATTTTTACCCGCCGGAATTCCGAACCGATCCGCAACCGGATGATGTGGTCGCATTGACGAAAACGAATCCGTTTTACACGATCAGCGCGATCGCACGCTTCCAACTCAACAGCTTTTTCGATGTCACCGAACGACTGCCGGAAGTGGTGATTGATATCAAGCGGCACGGCCTTTTCGGCGGCCCAATCTTCTACGAAGGCGAGACCGGATTCGCGGAGCTGCGTCGCAATTTTCCCGTCAACTCGGGGTTTGAGGATTTCAGCGCGTATCGCTTCGATTCTTTTCACCAACTGCTCTACCCAAACACTTACTTTGGCTGGCTTTCGATCGTCCCACGCGTCGGATTTCGCGGCACCTATTATAGCGAAACGCGAGACCTCGGAAAAACCATTTTTCCCCCGAATTCGAATCCGCTGGTCCCTGATTTTCTCCTGCCTCCGGCGACGTTAGCCGAGCCCTTGCAACGAGGAGGTCCGCAATTCCGCGCTGTTTTCAATACCGGTGTCGAAGCGTCGTTCAAAATCTCGCGGGAATGGGAAGACGTCCAGACCCGCATTCTCGGGTTGGATGGGTTGCGCCATATCATTCAGCCCTTCACTAATTTCTCCTACGTGTCCGATTCCGGCAATCCAGCCGAGATTCTTCAGTTCGACCGTTTTCAACCTTCCACCAAACTTAATCCGATCGACTTTCCCGAATACACTTCGATCGACTCCATTGATCGCTGGACCATCTGGCGTGTCGGCGTTCGCAACCGCCTGCAAACGCGCCGGGACGATCTAACGGTCAGCTGGGTGGAACTGGAAACCTTCCTCGATGTGAACATCGACAATCCATTCGACAAGACGGACTATTCGAATCTTTTTAATCGACTTACTTTCGCGCCAGTCCCCTGGGCAAAACTTGTCATCGATTCGCAGGTACCGGCCTTCGACAAAGGCTTCACCGAAGTAAATACGACTGTAAACTTGCAGCCCATTGCCAGCCTGCAGGTCTCGCTGGGTCATCGTTATCTGAACGGCAATCCGTTTTTCCAGGACAGCAGCTTATTTGTAATCGGTGGTTATTATCGCCTCAACGACAATTGGGGCTTCGGCGTTCAAGAGCAATACGAAGCGGCCACCCATATTTTGGAGGAGCAACGCTACTCGGTTTACCGCGATCTCAGCAGCTGGGTCGCGTCACTGGGCGCGATCATCCGCGATAATGGCGGCATCAAAGAGTACGGTGTTCTGCTTACTTTCACGCTGAAGGCTTTTCCGAAGTTTAGCTTGAATTTGAATTTCGATCCCGGAGCTACCGACCAAAATCAGTAATCGATTCTTGGGATGCCCTTGCAACGCGCGGCCGATGATTCTCCTTTTCTGCCGCGTGCTTAGCCGCGGGTGCTATCGTTAATTTTAAAACATGGATCTTTCCATCATCGGTTCCGGTTATGTCGGGCTCGTGACCGGCGCTTGCTTTGCTGATGTCGGGCATAATGTCATCTGCGTCGATAACGACTCGCGCAAAGTTGAATCACTCCAGGCTGGCAAGGTGCCGATTTATGAACCGGGCCTGGAAGAAATCATCCATCGGAACGTTTCGGCGCATCGTCTTCGCTTCACTGGAAGCATTAAGGAAGGCGTGGACAACTCGCAGATCGTCTTCATCGCTGTGCCGACGCCACAGCACGCTGACGGCAGCGTTGATTTAAGTTTCATTGAAAAAGTCGCGAGGGAGATTGCCGGGGTACTGACCAGCTATCGCGTCATCGTCGATAAAAGCACCGTGCCCGTTAAGACAGGCGAAAAAGTGGCCGAGTCGATCAAGCGTTACAATCGTCACGGCGCACAATTCGACGTGGTCAGCAACCCGGAATTTCTTCGGGAAGGATGCGCCGTCGGAGACTTGATGCACCCCGATCGGATTGTGATCGGCGCGCGAAGCGATCATGCGGTCGATTTGATGAAAAAAGTCTATGAGCCATTCATGGCTCCGATTCTTGTGACCGACGTCAACAGTGCCGAGCTGATCAAGCACGCCGCCAATTCGTTTCTCGCTCTGAAAATTTCCTACATCAATGCCGTCTCCGCAATCTGCGAAGCGAGCGGCGCCGATGTCGAAAAAGTGGCGGACGGAATTGGGATGGATCGTCGAATCGGCAGGGATTTTTTAAACGCTGGAATAGGCTACGGTGGTTCCTGCTTTCCGAAAGATATCGCCGCCTTTGTCACGATCAGCGAACAACTCGGCGTCCCGTTCCACCTGCTAAAAGAAGTCCAGCGAATCAACGGCACGCAGAAAGACCGCTTCCTGAAGGCGGTGCGTGATGCACTCTGGGTCTTGCGCGACAAAAAGATCGCAGTCTGGGGACTCACTTTTAAACCGGATACCGATGACATCCGCTCTTCCGTCGCCATCGAATTGGTGGCGGAGATGCTGCGAGAAGGGGCCCATGTCGCAGCGTACGATCCGAAAGGAATGGAAAAAGCGCGCGAGGTGAAATCGATCGCAAATACAAAATTTGCCGATTCTGCCCTCGAAGCAGTCGAGGGTGCGGAGGCACTGGTGATCGCAACGGAATGGACTGAATTCGCGAACGTCGATCTCGTAGTGGTGAAAGAAAAAATGACCACGCCGATCATTTTCGATGGGCGCAATCTTTTCGATCCCGAAACGATGCGAAAACTTGGCTTTTATTATACTTCAATTGGTCGGCCAAGTGTGAAGCCAACCTGACAACAATCCAGGTCAACATCCGCCGCCCTCTGTTCAGCGCGAAGGGGCACTATGAATCAATGGCGTTCTCGATTCGGTTCGCGGCGAAGCTGACGAAAGCCATCTAATCGCTCGGGGCTGGTTGCATCCCGCCCTTGTAGTGGAATGATAAACGACTATGCCCGACGCCCGCTTTGATAAACTGGCCAAGCTTCTGGTGGAGTACTCCACTCAACTTAAGCGCAATGAGAACGTCCTGATCGAGGCCTTCGATGTTCCTGATGAAATGACCATTGCGCTAGTGCGAGCTGCGCGGAAGGCGGGCGCGATTCCTTTCGTGCAAGTCCAGCGGGCCCGAATTGGTCGCGAGATTGCATTAAAAGCTACCGAGGGACAACTCGATCTCGCCGCCGCTCATGAACTCGCGCGGATGAAGAAAATGGACGCCTACATCGCGTTGCGCGGCAGCCACAATATCGCGGAACTTTCCGACGTGACACCAGATCAAATGAAGCTCATCGCTAAGAAAATGCGACCAGTTCAAGACCACCGGGTGCAAAAAACCAAATGGGTTGTGTTGCGCTGGCCCACTCCCGCAATGGCGCAATTGGCGGGAATGAGCACTGAGGCGTTCGAAAATTTTTATTTTAAAGTCTGCACGCTCGACTATCGCAGGCTGCAGCCCGGAATGAAGGCGCTAAAAGACCTCATGCAAAGGACCGACCGCGTCGAGATCAAAGGACCGGGGACCGACCTGCAATTCAGCATCAAAGGAATTGGGGCGGTGATTTGCGGTGGCGACCGCAACATTCCTGACGGCGAGGTGTTCAGCTGCCCGGTGAAAGTTTCGGTGCAAGGTCATGTGACATTTAACGCGCCGACGATTTATCAGGGGATTGGTTTCGATAACATCCGGCTGGATTTCCGAGCGGGAAAAATCATCAAAGCGACCAGCAATCAGACTGAGAAACTGAACAAAATTCTCGATTCCGATGCCGGTGCCCGTTTCATCGGCGAATTTTCGCTCGGCTTCAATCCGTATGTTTTGCATCCGATGCGCGATATCCTATTCGATGAGAAAATCGCGGGATCATTTCATTTCACTCCCGGCCAGGCGTATGAAGAAGCGGACAATGGAAATCGCAGCCAAGTTCATTGGGACATGGTAAATATCCAGCGTCGCGATTACGGTGGAGGCGAAGTTTATTTTGATGGAAAGCTGATCCGTCGCGATGGCGAATTCCTACCCAAACAACTTCGCTCACTCAATCGCGCGAATTTTACGTAACCGCACGGCTTCCATGCCACCCGAGCGATCGACGATTCAACTCCGCTCCCTATCGGGGTGAAGGCCAATCAGGTTCGAGCTACGCGCGCTTAACCGATCCGCCGAGCGGATTCAGCTGCGGCAATCCGATTTCATTACTACCGGTTAACTGAACGTTTCCTATCTCGAAGAACGGGTGCGCCTTGTTGTGCCGATGGGGCAAGAGGCATGGTGGCTGGAGCAGTTGGCTGATGTGCGAGGGACTCGGTCGAAATGATCTTGGGAGCAAACGACGGAGATTCAATCGAAGATTGACTGCTGTCGCGCCCCATGATGGCTGCTTCCGCTGCGACTTCTGGTTCAATGCGAGCAGGGGCAGGTTCTGGAGTGGGCTGAGTAATTTCGGACATAAAGGGTTCAACAGTGAATGCAGGTATCTGGTGTGGAATCGGCTGTCCTTGACCCACTGGTTCCTCGTACGGCTGAAGGGGCGCCGCGATGAACGGTGGTTCATCGATGACCTTTTTACCGACTGGCAAGCTTTCCTCAAATGGGTATCCGCGATCAACTTCAGGTACTTCATGTTCCGTTATTGCAGCGGACTCAGGCTTCGGAGGCGCGGAAGCAATCGGTTCGCCGTCGGTAAATCGAGGCTCCGTGGCCGGAGTAGAACGGCTGTAGAGGGGGGTAGCTCTCACATGCCTACGAACCTGCTGCATTACCAGCCACACGAGAATTAAGATTCCGGCAAAGAGGAGCCCGCCGACGAACAGCGTTTGCGGATCACTGATTCGATCGAGCCGCTCGCCGAAAGTCGGTTTCGACCACTCGTTAATGCGCGCAGGGGCGCGGACCGTGGCGGGCGTGACGG
>JBDUDH010000096.1:0-3199 GCA_040003015.1 Verrucomicrobiota bacterium
GACAACTCTGACGGCAGTCGTGAGTAGGCGAGAGTTTACGGTGTCGCGACGGAAGATCCCACCAAGCCGCCACCGCCAATAATGATCGAAAGGGCATTTACAGAGCCGTTGCGCCAAACGTTGGATGACAATCTCGCTCATGTAAGAGGGCTCAGGCTTAAGGTCTCACTGTGTGAATCTGGCAAAAAGGACGCGGTTTAAGAACGGATTTTTTTGTAAAGAATCGTGAATGTGATCGACCAGCCGTGTGCGGATGCATCGAATTCGCTTTGGTTCGTAAATTGAATTTCGATGCCAGGATTATCTGCGAGCCATTCATTCAGTTGTTTTCAAGTCCTTGAATTGTGTCCGCTGTGAACACTTTTGTTTTCATGCCACGACGATATCGCAAATAGCAGCGCCGGAAAGCGCGCTCCTAGGATATTCAAATTAGCATCCTACGGGTAACGCAGGGAGCTTGCCCTGCCGGCGCATTCTGCCTTGATTAAAGAATCCCGCATCGCTTTTCTTCATCCGAGATGAGCGACTTTCGTTCAACGCGATGAATCCCTGGATCGTCACTAACCTTTGGCTGATTCCTGCGGTGCCGCTCGCCGCCTCGCTCTGGATTTTGAGTTTAGCGAACTCGCGACGCAACGCAGCAGCGACGCTCGCGATCATCGGACAGATCGTCGCACTCGCGCTGTCGATCATCGCATTCCTGCCAACATTGCAAGCGCCCGGTTATCGCGCCGTTCACAATTTCACCTGGTTCACTTTCGGCGAACAAGCGCTTCGCATTGGTTGGGTGCTCGATCCGCTTGCCGCCGCGATGCTGGTCATGATCGCGCTGGTCGGGCTCTGCATTTTTATCTTCAGCGTCGGCTACATGACCGAGGATAAAAATTTTACGCGGTTCTTCGCGTATCTCTCGTTCTTCTCCGCGGCGATGCTCGGCGTCGTCATCGCGAACAGTCTGCTTCTTCTCTTCGTCTGTTGGGAACTGGTCGGGCTCGCATCGTATCTGCTGATCGGATTCTGGATTGACAAAGCGAGCGCCGCGGCCGCGGCAAAAAAGGCGTTCATCACCACGCGCATTGGCGACATGGGATTTTTCCTCGGGATTCTTTGGCTCTACGGCGGAACCGGCACACTGCTCTTTTACGACAGTGGAAATGGTTGCCTCGAAAACGCTGGACTTCTTGCGCTCGGCGCCAGCGCTACTTTTGTAGCGCTCCTAATTTTCTGCGGTGCCGTCGGCAAGTCCGGACAATTTCCGCTGCACGTCTGGTTGCCCGACGCGATGGAAGGTCCAACGCCGGTGAGTGCATTGATTCACGCCGCCACCATGGTCGCCGCCGGTGTGTTTCTCGTCGCGCGCGTCTATCCGCTCTTCTCGTTTGGCGCGATCAACGGCGTGACGCCTTCGCTCACCGTGGTCGTATGGATCGGTGTAATCACAGCGGTCATGGCTTCGCTCATCGCGCTCGGACAGTTCGATATTAAGCGCATCCTTGCCTACTCAACCGTCTCGCAGTTGGGATTGATGATGGTTTCGCTCGGTGTCGGCGGTGTCGCGGCCGGCATGATGCACCTGCTCGCACACGGTTTTTTTAAAGCGCTCTTGTTCCTCGGCGCCGGCTCGGTCATTCAAGGCTGCCATCACGAACAGGACATTCGCAAGATGGGAAACCTGCGCTGGCTCATGCCGATCACGTTTCTTACCTATGCCATCGGCATGATGACTCTCAGCGGCGTCCCATTCTTCTTTGCCGGAGGTTGGACGAAAGAGGAAATCCTGCACGCCACTGCGCATTGGCCGAGGTCGCCAATGCCGTATTACCTGATGATGGCCGGCGTCGTGCTGACCGCGCTCTACATGACGCGCCAGATGATCTACATCTTTTTCGGCAAGCGGCGCGCCGCCTCTGAGCATGCGCACGAAAGCCTGTCGGTGATGACGATGCCGCTGATCGTGCTCGCGGCTTGCTCGATTGTTTTCAGCGTCGTGCTCACACCCGCGTGGCCGTGGCTCCATGGTTATCTCACAGGAGAACCGGCGCATTTCGATATCGCGCTGTTGATCCAACCGACGCTTTTCGTTTCACTCGCGCTGGTGGCTGCTGGCATCGGGCTCGGCTTTGTCATGTATCGCAAAGCCGGCCGGGAAGATCGACATCGTGCGGCCGAGACGGATCCGCTCGAACATGCGCAGCCCGCCTTGTTTGGCTTTCTCGAAAACAAAATGTGGCTGGACGAGCTTTACGAGCGGACTGTCGTCACCTGGAGCGCAGCGGCCGCGCGCGTCTCCGACTGGATGGATCGCTATTTCTGGGATGGTCTGGTGCGCGCGTTCGGCGGAATGGGCCAGCTTTTTGGAATTCTCAGCACCAACTTCGACGAACGCGGAATCAACGCCGGAGTCGATGAAGCCACGACCGGCACGCGCGGTCTCGGCCGCGTCATGTCCGCGTGGCACTCGGGACAGATCCAAACTTACTTGGGTGTTGTCGCTGTCGGCATGCTCGCGCTGCTCATCCTCTACGCATGGCTGGCATGATTACGGCACTGATTTTCATTCCGCTACTCGGGGGAGTTGCGGTCTGCGTTTGGCCGCACACCAATGCGCGCCCGATTGCCCTGATATTCAACGTAATCTCGGCTCTGTATGCCGTCATGTTGTGGCGAAGGTTCGATATCACCGTCGCCGGCCTGCAAATGGTCGAACGTCACGCCTGGATTCCATCGATCGGTGCCGAATACCTCGTCGGCATTGACGGCTTGAGTTTGCTGCTCGTGTTGCTGACGTCGCTCATCATTCCATTCGCATTTTTCGCACAGCGCGGAGATCGCGGTTCTTGCGCGCTCATATTGCTGATGCAATCCGCGCTCTACGGAACGTTCACCGCGCAGAATTTTGTTCTCTGGTTTCTGTTTTATGAAATGAGCCTCATCCCCGCGTTCCTGCTCATCAAAATCTGGGGTGGCGAAAACCGCGACCGCGCCGCGACGAAGTTTTTCCTCTACACTTTCCTCGGCAGTGTCGCGATGCTGCTGTCATTCCTCGGCATTTATTTCGCGAAAGGCACATTCGATTTCGCCGCGCTCGCCGATCTCGGAAAACACAGACTGCTTACCGGCAACCTCGCCTGGCTCGCTTTTGCCGGAATCTTTCTCGGACTCGCGGTGAAAGTGCCGCTCTTTCCGTTTCACACCTGGC
>JBDUDH010000079.1:0-10749 GCA_040003015.1 Verrucomicrobiota bacterium
ACCACTTCCCACGATCAGCTCTACGCCGTAGCTGAGGCGCTCAAACACGCGGGTGTCACCGTCGATGGGCAAAAGTTTACGTTCATTCCCGATACGACTGTTCCGGTTGCCGACGAGGCCACTGCGCTGCAAGTCTTGCGCTTGTGCGACAGCCTCGAAGACGACGATGACGTTCAAAACGTCTATTCCAATCTAGATATTCCCGACGAATTGCTAGCGAAATTACCGGCTTGATAGAGCTGCAAACCTGGCGCGCAAAATTCGCGTGCCTCCGCGCGGACCACTTTAATTTATGAACGAAGAAACAGAGAACCAGCCCTCGCTGGAAACAACGCCATCGCGATCTCGCAATCGCCGCCGTCCATATCATCGGGCTCCGCGCAAAAACGAATCGACTCACACCCCCACCGATCTTGGGGCCGATAACTCCGGGAGCACCTCCGAGCATGTTCGTGGTGCGGAATTGCTGGGCGAAAATTCGTCGCACATTAAACCCGAGGGAGGCGAATCAACAGAACGTTCAGCCAATCGCAGGAATGATGCGGCCGCCTTCGTAGCTGTCCCTACGGACGAGAAACCAGCGACTGGTGGAAGTGAGAAATCGGCTAACCGAGGCTCAAACGAATCGGGCGAATCCGCTGGGGCCGCGCTTGCGTCGGACGAGCCTCAGCTACGCGATCGCTCGCAAAGCGGTAACCAAAATGGCGAACCGGTCGAGCCGGAATATGGCGAAGGCATCATAGAAATTTCTGGTAAAGGCTTCGGATTTTTGCGCGATCCCAAACGCAATTTCGTTCAAACTCCGCAGGATATTTTCGTTACGCCGGAGATTGTTCGGCGCTTTGCGCTGCGCGACGGCATGTGGATTCAGGGCGAGACGCGCCGCGGCAATCGCGGCCCGCAATTGACCCGTCTGCTCAAGATTAACGAAGAAGAGCCGACAAAATACCGGGATCTTCCCGCCTTTGAAGAGCTGACCACGATCAATCCCGAGCGCCGGATCAAGCTGGAGACGGTGCCGGATCGTTACACCACGCGCATCATGGATTTGATGACGCCGCTGGGCATGGGCCAGCGTGGAATCATTGTGGCGCCGCCGCGCACAGGCAAGACGACGCTCTTGCATCACATCGCCGATGCTGTGGTGAAAAATCATAAGGAGATGAAGTTGATTATTCTGCTCGTCGATGAACGGCCAGAAGAGGTCACCGACTTCCGGCGTTCCTGTCCCAAGGCGGAAATCATGGCCAGCTCGAACGATAGTGACATCAAAAGCCACACTCGCATTGCGCAGCTCGCGGTCGAACGCGCCAAACGACTCGTCGAAGCCGGCAAAGACGTTTTCATTCTGCTTGATTCAATTACGCGCACGGCTCGCGCTTTCAATAATGCGATGGGCGGCGGCGGTCGCACCATGAGCGGCGGCATCGATGCGCGCGCGATGGAAACGCCGCGGAAACTTTTCTCCGCCGCGCGTAATACCGAGGAAGCCGGCTCACTGACGATCGTTGCCACCGCGCTGATCGAAACCGGCAGCCGCATGGACGAGCTGATCTTTCAAGAATTCAAAGGCACCGGTAATATGGAACTTGTCCTCGACCGCAAGATCAGCGACCAGCGCGTTTATCCCGCTGTCGATATTTTTCTTTCCGGCACCCGGCGCGAAGAACTTTTGTTGCAGCCGTGGGAGCTCGAAAAGATCAACCTGATTCGCCGCGGCCTGGCCGGCCATAAGCCGGGCGAAGCGATCGAGCGTCTGCTTATGTTCGTTAAAAAATTCCCGACGAACACGCAGATGTTAAAGGAAATTCCCGGTTAAGGGCTCTTTCTGTCATCCTGAGGAAGCCGAAGGATTTCTCACTTTTTTTGCAAGCTTCGATTAAAGAAGAATCGAGAGATTCTCCGCTGCGCTCAGAATGACAAGGCGGATCGTTGATGCAGAATGGGAAGTCCTTCCGCCCGAGGAGAAAACTTCTCGAACCAAAATCGAGCCATTGTTCAAGTGGATCGCGCTCCTGATGGATGACTTGCTGCGACTGCCGGGAACGAATTTCCGCTTCGGTCTTGATCCACTTCTCGGATTGCTTCCCGGAATTGGCGACACGAGCTCGGCGCTTGTCTCTGCGTTAGCGCTGATTCACGCGGCACGGCTCGGAGTTCCGAGAATTCTTCTCGCGCGGATGTCGCTCAATATTTTGATCAACGAAGTAATCGGGATCATGCCAATCTTGGGCGACGCCTTTTCTTTCTGGTTTAAATCGAATGTCCGCAACTATGATCTGTTGAAGAACCATGTCTCCAGACCCGGTCTCTCGAAACGAGGCGATTGGATTTTCGTGGTAGCAGTGCTGGCAATCCTGTTATTTGTCGTTGTCATCGGCATTGCCGTCAGCTTTTGGATTCTGCGCGAAGCGGTCAGCTTCTTTGGCCTCAAATAAGAAAATGGATGGCGCGATCAGCGAATGTAATGCGCGTAAAGACGGTCGATCGTCTCACGCGCCGAGCGATAATTTGTCTCGAAATCCTGCGCTTTTTCTAATCCAAGGCGTAATGCAAGTTTGCGCTGTTCGGCGCGCTCGGCCGGTAACGTGGAGACGTTTCGATTGTGCCAGCGGCGCAGGGCCGATTCGCAACGACGAAGGAACCAGTAACTCTTTTCGAGCTCACGCATTTCAGCGTTGGGAATCCCGCCTCCCTCGCCAAGCTTGTGTACGGCTCGGGAAAAATTCGGCTCCCAGATTCCGGCGCGCATTTGCCATGCCTGAACGAGAAACTCGGCCGCGATAATTCCGCCGCGCCCAGTTTTCAGTTCGAGGAAATCCTGACTGCCGCCGCGCTCAGCGGAAATTCGTTTCAACATGTTGTCGATCTGCCTAAACAAATCTTCCTGCCGGCCAGCTTGCCGCCAGGCTTCCTGGGCCAACGCAATAAAATCGATCTGAAGTGGCCCGCGAATACCGCGCGCCCGCGTCAATGTCTGTAGTTCCCAAAGTTGGGCGCGAGCAGCGTAGTAATGTCGATAGGATGAAAGCGAACAGACAAGAGGACCTTTCTCACCCTCGGGGCGCAGGCGCACGTCGAGCGATGCAAGGCTGCCTTCGGCGCTCGGCAGGGCATTTGCCACCAGGAGATTTTGCGCGGCGCGATCATCTTCGCCAACGAAGAGCAGATCGAGATCGGCGCCATAAGTAATTTCGCCTCCGCCAAATTTTCCCAACGCAATAATCGTGAGCGTCGCATCCCGATTCACAATCTCATCGAGACGGACCAGACATGCCTCGGCCAGTGCGCTTTGCTCTGCCAGCAAAGTCGGAAATGGCGCCAGTTGAAGGAGGTCGCGCCAGAGAATTCGCAGCGATTCTGTCTGACGATAGGCACGCACCGGATCGAGATTTTCCGCGGTGGCGTCAAGTGAACGAAGTCGTTCAAGATGTCGCTCGACATCGAGCGACTGATCGATCATTCCGCCACGAGTAATGTCTTCGACCAACTGGGGGCGTCGAATGAGCAGCGCGCCGCCGGATTGGCTCGCGTCGAACGTTTTGACGAGCAATTCCAGTAAGCGTGGATTAACGACCAGCAATTCGAAAAGCAAACTCCGCAGGCCGTAAGCCTCCACGAAGCGAACGAAATGATTTAACGTCGCATCAGGATCGGCGGATTTTGACAGCCAATTGAGCAGGAGTGGCTTCAGCTTTCCGAACACTTGACGAGTGCGCGGCGAAACATGAAAACCGCTAGTACCCCGACTCAGCTCGATCAATGCTTTCGCGGCCCCACTTTCGTTGTCGAAGATTTGGGAGACAATCGATGATTGTTCGCGCCCAGGATCTGATTGCTGAACAATCCGATTAAACACCGTGCGCACGCGCTCCATGCGTTCACCAAGCGTACTCGTAAACGCATTTGCCGTGGCAAAACCGAGACTGAGCGCGAGCCGGCGAAGAGCCTCCGCAGTTTCAGGAATCGTGTGAATTTGTTGTTCGGCCTCGATTTGCAAACGGTGCTCTACCCGACGCAGAAATCGATAGGCAGATTCGAGGGCAACGGCTTCGTCTTGCGGCAAGAGATCGAGCTGGGCGAGGCCATGGAGCGCCTTGAGCGTACTTGTCTCTTGTAAAAAAGTGTGGCGGGCTCCGTGAATAAACTGCAAGGCCTGGACCACGAATTCGATTTCGCGGATACCTCCGGCTCCAAGCTTGACGTCGCGATGCAGGTTCTCATGCCCAACGATGTCCTTTTCGATGCGGCGCTTGATCGCCGCGACTTCATCGAGCAGATCGGGCGTAGGACTTTTCGGAAAAATGAAAGGCTGATGTCGCCGCAGAAATTCGTAAGCGAGTTCGTTACTGCCGCAGATCTCTCGCGCCTTGATCAGCGCGAGCCGCTCCCAGGTTTCGCCAAAGCCGGCATAATAATTCTCCATGCTATCCAGCGAACGCACGAGCGGACCGGCGCTTCCTTCGGGCCGCAACCGCAAATCGATCCGAAAGAGCGGCCCAACGGACTCGGCTGCGGCAAACGTATCAATAATCTTGTTCGCGAGGCGCGTGAACCATTCGTGATAATTGAAATTGGGAGTGAGTTGGCCTTCGTCGGTGTAGAGAAAAATCACGTCAATGTCCGAGCTATGGTTGAGCTCGCGTCCACCGAGTTTGCCGACACCGAAAATGGCGAACTCAGCCTTCGGCGAACCCCATCGACGCCGCAGCTCGGCGTTCCAATGCTCGAAAACTTGCGCGAGACAGATATCGGCGATTTGGGAAAGCTCGAGGAGCGTTTCTTCGAGCGGCGCCGCCTCAGCCACTTCGCGAAGCGCAATCCGCACCATTTCGCGCCCTTTCCAGAGGCGAAGTGCGCGAAAGTTGTCGCTTGCGACTGGCTGTCCATTCGACAGTTCTGTTAAGTCCGCCACCATTCGGCCATAGCCGCGATGCGCTCCGGCGACTTCTGCATTCGCCAGCCATATCAAAATCTCGGGATGCCGGATCAATCGTGCGCAACAGATGCTCGAAACGGAAAGCAAATGTGAAAGTGATTCGGCTCCGAGCGGAAAGTCCTCGATCAGCTCGCGCAGCGGCAAGCTATTCGGCGGCCAGTTCTCACGAATTTGCTGTAGCGTGCTTTCGACCCGGTCCGGATCGATGGCGCCGCGCCCGATGTCCCCAAGCCATCGATCGTCGCGATTCATCGACTCATACGAGCACTCGCTGCGAGCGTGCCGGCGAAATTTTGCCTAACGAGCGGAGCAAAGCGATGGATTATCGCGGCTGCGCTTTGTCCGCAAGCTTTTCGCGGGCTTTTGCCAGGATGCGTCGTTCGCTCCAGGTCAGGCGGTGGATACCTTCGCGCGCGATCTTGTCGAGCAGCGGGTCGATTTCTTCAGTAATGAATTGGCCGGGCGACATTCGCTCGTAGCGTTCCACTCGAGCCTGACGCTGCCGGAGCGCGCGCTGTACAATGGATGGCCGCCCGAAACCGAGCAAATGCGCGTAAAACCATCCGGCCACGCACCCGCCCAAATATGCACTGTGGCTGATCGTTCCGCCGCGATCGATCGCCACTAAGATCACCGCGATCATGAAAAGACCGTACGCGAGATGCTTGGCTTTCAACCGAATCGGCAAAACGAAAAAGAGCATCGATGTCAGCTCGAGTTCCGGAAGAATGGTCGCAAAGGCAACAAGCACGGCGGCGACACCTCCGGACGCCCCGAGCAGTACGCAATGAGAAGGCATCAAAAGCAGATGTCCAAGCTCGCCGCCGAGCGCGCCGGCCAGATAAAGAAAAAGAAAATGTTTTTGTCCGAGGATCGATTCCACATCGCGTCCGATCAAATACAGAACTAGCATATTGCCGAGCAGGTGCCACGGTCCGTCGTGCAGGAAAATGGCGCTGAGAAATTGCCAACTGTACCCGTTGTTAATGCCGCGCTTACTCAAACCGAGATATTCACTGACCAGTTTCGGCTCGTAAGCTTGCAGCACTAGTTGAGCAATAAAAGCGCCGACATTAAGGCCGATGAGTGTGAGGAGAACGACCCGCTGCCGCTGCGTCCAACGCTGCGTGAAAGACGAGGGCTTGCGGCCGGACAGGCGCATACGGTGAAATTATCGCAAAGGTTTTTGGTTGTCGATTCGGAAAACTGAAATGAAAACGCAGCGAATTAATCGGTGACGGAAAACTGTTCGGCTTATACTGGCGCGTTCAAAATCATCTCAAGCGGGTGCGAGGACTTTTAATCGTTGTTCGCTCAGTTCGAATTCCACAGGACAGATTCCCACGAGCTCACCATCAATTTCCACCGGCACTTCCTCCTCACTGCTCACTCGCAGGCGCCGCGTTTGAAAATATTCCACCTCTGGCAACGTAATATCCGAGGTGAAAATTACATTCTGCAGATATTTGATGATCTCCAGATATCCGAGACGCTTGAAGACCAGCACATCGAGCAAGCCATCATCGATCATCGCGTGCTTAAAAAACGGGAAAGGACCGCCATATCGACGGCCGTTGCCGATCAGGACGAAGGATCCTTCATCGGTCACCGCGTTCTCCGATTTGATCAACAGACGCGGCGGCTGCCGTCCCGCGATCTGAGCTGCGGAGAAAAGATAACTGAGCGGTCCGAAATTCCGTTTAAAAGCAAGACTCGTTTCCTTCACCACCTGCGCGTCAAGGCCGACGCCGGCGAGCTGAACAAAATGTTTCCCATTTGCGCTCGGCAAATCGATCAGCCGCGTGTGCTCCGCCTTAATGATTTCCCAGCAGCGGTTGAGATCGTAGGAAGGCAATCCGAGTTCGGTGGCGAACACGTTCATCGTCCCCATCGGCAACAGTCCGAGCGCGGCGTCGGAGCCGGCAATACCGTTTACGACTTCGTTGATTGTCCCATCGCCTCCCGCGGCCACGATTCTCTCGAAACCTTCTCGCACGGCGTTGCGCGCGAGCTTCTCCGCCTCGCCCGGATGAGAGGTGGCGCAAAGGACTGCGTCGCCGCAGATCGAACTCACCCGCTCCTGCCAGCGACGTGCTCGCTCACTCCGCGCTGTCGGATTCAAAATAACGCAGGTCGTATTCATTGGGCGATGGCGAAGGTGGCTTTAGTCTTTTCTTCAAAGCGGCGCTGCGTAACGTTCCCGCGTGAAAAAGCTCGGGCGATTTCTCATCTTTGGCATCGGGATAGGCATGGTCATCACGGGTATTTTGCTCATCGGTGTCAATCTGTATGTGCAGTCGCAGGGCACACAGATAAAAATTCAGCAGGAACTCAGCCAACGACTCGGCACCACTTTGAAGTTGCGCCGCATCAGTGTGACCCCGTGGGCCGGATTGAAGCTGAGCGGCATCACTATCCCCCAGAGCGATCCCGGCAGTTCTGGAAATTTCTTGGAAGCTAAAACCTTCCGGCTGCGCGTGCAGTTCTCGTCGCTCTTCTCGGAGCACCTCGTGATCAAGCAAGTGTCACTGGTTAATCCCAATGTCGTCTGGGCGCAGAACGCGCAAGGTCAATGGCGACTGCCATCGCTGCCGCCGCGGACAGTACCGAGCAGTGCCAGCCCTCCGGCGGAAACCGCACGTCCATCTGCTGCAGAGTCTCTCGGCGCTCCGCCATCGAACATCGTTTTGCGTTCGCCGAAAAATCAGGTGGAAGCAATTCCCGCGACAAGACCGCCCCGCGAGGAAGCAGATACGGATATCTCCTTCAAGCCAGAAATCCGCCGCGTCGATCTTAAAGGTGGCAATTTTCATTTTCTAGACGCTGCCGGAAAGGTCGTCGCGAAATTCGAGGGTGTCGATTTTCACTCGATCTTCCGCACCGCTACCGCGATCAAAGGGAACGCGAGCATCGAGAAAACCTCGCTGCGCGATAAATTTTTCCTCGAAAGATTGCAATCCCCGCTTCGCTACGATCCGAATCAGCTGGAGTTCACGCAAATTTCGGCGCGAGTTGCCGGTGGCGAACTTAGTGGCCGGTTCCAACTGCGAACGCAGGCGACCGATTCTCCATTTACCGTGCACGCGAAATTTCGCGATTTGCAGGCTGATCAGATGCTGAAAGATGCTGGCGGGCCTGCGGGGATGGTCCAGGGGAAGCTGGAAGGATTTCTCGATGCTGCAGGCAAGACCGCGGACCCAAACGCGTTGAGCGGCACGGGTGAAATCGATCTGCGCGACGGACAGGTGCAGCAATACAGCCTCCTCGTTGCGCTCGGCCAGATCCTGCAGATCGATGAGTTAACCCAGCTTCACCTCGAACAAGCGCAGGTGAAGTATCACATCAGTCCAGGTCTCGTCATCATCGACGAACTTCTCTTGCGTTCGCCGAACATTCGACTCTCTGCGAACGGCACGATCACATTCGCAGGGAAGCTCCATCTCGAATCGCAGTTAGCGCTCAACGATAAGGTTCGCAACCGGCTTTTCTCGCCGTTGCGGGCGAATTTTCAACCGACCAGCGAACCAGGTTACACCGCGGTCAATTTTCAGGTAAGCGGCACGCTCGATCGGCCGAAAACGAACCTGATGGATAAAATCGTCGGGCGCGATCTGCGCGATCTCGGTGGCGTCATCAATAGTCTTTTCGGTGGCCACAAAAAGAAAAAAAAGGAATCGGAAGGGTCATCAATGTCTCTCGCGCCTGCGACGACGCCGCCTGCTGGCGGCGCTCCCGCATCGCCGATACCGAGCGCTTCACCTAACGACACTTTGGCTCAACCTGTCGCGACGCCGACGCCTTGGCCATGAGAGTGGTCACCGGAACTGCTGGCGGCATCCGGCTTGAAGTTCCGAAAAATGATATTCGTCCTACGATGGATCGGGTGAAAGCGGCGATCTTTTCGAGTTTGGGCGATCGAATTATCGGTGCGCGTGTGCTCGATCTTTTTGCCGGAACGGGGGCACTGGGGATCGAGGCGCTCAGTCGCGGTGCGGCTGAGGCCGCGTTCATCGATCATGATCGCTCCGCGGTCGAAGTGATCGAACGTAACTTGAAAAAGGCGGGCGTGAGCGGACGCGTGCAGAAGCGGGATGTCTTCGACTTCTTGAAGCGCCGCAGCCGCGCCAACAAGTACGATATCATTTTTGCGGACCCGCCTTATGATAGAGCAAAGTCTGGAGATCCGTTCACGAAACTCTTGCTGGCGAGCAGCGAGCTCGCCCGGATGCTCGACTCCGACGGAATCTTCGTGCTCGAAAAAATGCCCGCGGAGCAATTGCCGCCGGCAACGCTTTGGAATCTGATTCGCAACAAAACGTATGGCGCGACCGAGGTTTTGTTTTTACAGAGCGCATCATTACCCGCGGACGCCGGTTGAGCGGTCGGTCGCATGATTCGTTTTCTCTACAATCTGCTCTTTCCGATCGCGCTCCTGTTCTTTTTGCCGAGCTACATCGGGAAAATGCTGCGACGCGGAAATTACACTCATAAATTCGGACAGCGGCTCGGCTTTTATGACCGCGATGTCCGCCAA
Source organism: Verrucomicrobiota bacterium (assembly GCA_040003015.1). Classification (GTDB taxonomy): domain Bacteria; phylum Verrucomicrobiota; class Verrucomicrobiia; order Chthoniobacterales; family UBA10450; genus JBDUDH01. Next base: position 9,474 of record JBDUDH010000079.1, read on the forward strand.
AGCTTGAGTTCTCGTCGGTGGACCTGGATTCATGCCGTCAGCGTGGGCGAAGTAATGATCGCGCTGAAGCTCGCGACCAAGCTCAAAGAGCGTGAGCCGGATTTGCGAGTCGCTCTCACAACCACCACGACCACCGGGTTTGCGCTCGCATCGAAACAGGCAAGCCGATGGATGGAAGTGATGTACAATCCGCTCGATTTCTGGCCGATCATGCGGCGAGCATTTGCGTTGATTCGGCCTGTCCGGGTCATTCTCGTGGAAGCTGAAGTTTGGCCGAACCTTGCCGCAATCGCGCACGCGCGCTCGGTTCCGCTCGCGCTCGTGAACGCGCGACTTTCCCCGAGATCGGAGCGTCGTTTTGCCAGGTTCAAAATATTCGTCGCTCCCATTTTCCGACTACTTGACCTCGTCTGCGTTCAGGAATTCGAAGACATCGCGCGATGGCAGGCTCTTGGCGTTGCGCGCGCGCGCATCCGGCACGTCGGCAGCATCAAATTCGATACCGAAGAGATCGAGGTGCGGCCGGAAATGACGCACGAGATCCTCACCGTCTTCGGGATCGACTCCGCGCGTCCCATTCTTCTTGGTGGGAGCACGCATCCCGGAGAGGAGGAAACCCTGGCCGAGGTTTATCTGAAGTTGCGCATTCAATTTCCCACGCTCCTTCTTATCATTGCGCCCCGGCACGTCGAGCGAACACGCGATATCTCCGCAAAACTTCGGCAGCTTGGATTGCGCATCACACTTCGCAGCGACGCGATGCCGGTTGAATCAGCGGATTGTTTGCTGCTCGATACCACCGGCGAACTTCGCGACTGGTACTCAGTGGCGACGGTTGTCTTCATCGGCAAAAGTCTGAGCGCGCGCGGTGGACAAAATCCGATCGAGCCGATCGTCGCCGGCAAGCCGGTAATTTTCGGGCCGCACATGGAAAACTTTGCCGCGCTGGCGCGATCATTAATTGCTCACGAGGGCGCGATGCAGATTACATCTGCCGATGGCTTGGAAGAGAAAATCGCCGCATTGATTAAAAATAAAGCATTGCGCGATCGCCTGGTCGGAAATGCGCGGAGCGTGATTGCGGAGCATCGCGGCGCGACCGCGAGGGTAGCGGAGCTGCTTCTTCAACTCGACTCGCAAACTCTGGCGCGTGCTGCGGAGCAAACGTCCTGAAATGCCTTGCAACGCTGGTGTGCCCTTCTGATATTGGGCGGCTTTCTTTGACCCTATCGTCCAGTGGCCTAGGACACCGCCCTTTCACGGCGGTAACACGGGT
>JBDUDH010000105.1:0-10664 GCA_040003015.1 Verrucomicrobiota bacterium
ATAAACGAGCGCGCATCGGCGAGGATGAGTTGGTGCCGTTCGTGTTGCCGGGCAACGATGGAAAAATCCAGCCGGTCCTTGTGCCGGCCGGTGCCGACGGCGCCATTGGTGAAAACGCCGTGCCAATCTCGCGCACCGATCAACCGCCGGAGCACTTCGACGTGTATACTCCGGGCCTGCCTCTCGTCGTCGAACAGATCATTCGACCCACAGGATTGCTCGATCCGAAGATCACGCTAAAAGGGCTCCAGCATCAGATCGACGACACGATTGAGCTCTGCCGTGAGCGCGTGGAGAAACAGGAGCGCGTCCTCGTCACCACGCTGACCAAACGAACGGCCGAAGATCTTTCTGATTATCTACGCGATGTCGGATTGAAGGTTCGTTATTTGCACAGCGACATCGATACGATCGAGCGCGTCGAAATTCTGCGCGGATTGCGCGCGGCGGACTTCGATATTCTCGTCGGCATCAATCTCCTCCGCGAAGGACTTGATCTGCCGGAAGTTTCGCTCGTCTGCATTCTCGACGCGGACAAGGAAGGATTTTTGCGCAGCCAAACATCGCTCATCCAAACCGCGGGCCGTGCCGCTCGTCACATCAACGGCGAAGTGGTGCTTTTTGCTGATACGATGACACAAAGCATGCAGGCGTTGATTTCCATTTCCGAGTATCGCCGCGTGAAACAAATGGAATACAACGAGGCGCACGGAATCACGCCGACCACCGTGCGGCGCGCGGTCCAGGAAAGTTTGCACACCATTTTGCGCGGGCGCGAAATTGCCGCCTCGGTCATTCAGGAGACCGGCGGCGATTTCAATTTGACCGAGCTGCTGCGCGAATTGGAAGAGGAAATGCAGCATGCTTCCGCGAACCTTGAGTTTGAGCGCGCGGCGCTTTTACGCGATCAGATCATGGAGGTGAAAAGCGGAACTGGTCTGAGCAAGATCGAACCGAAATGCAAACCGGTGAAATACAGCCGGGCAAAGCGACGACGCGGCTCGCGTGTTTGAAAAGCGCGCACTACTTGAAGCGAAACAGGCAGGGAAACACGAAAGCGACGACAATCATCCAGGCGGCTGCGGCAGAGCATCAATCGCGAATGCTGCGACAATAACGATGAAGCCCACCGCGATCCAAACGCTGCGCGGGGGCATTACGGCGGACAGCAAAGTAGCCGGCAAGTGCGGGAAGAAAAAAGACCGGGTATCGGAACGATTGGTCCATTTTCTCGCTCTCGTAAAAATTTCCCGATTTGCTCAAACGCCACGAAGTGTTCGACAGTGCGCTGCGCTGCACATACGGTGCGCGGTTCGGCAGCGTGTCAGCGCTCGAGCAGGACTTTCAATCGTATGTCGCAACTGATTTTGCCGTCTCGGCGCTGGGAGACAGCGCCGGATGATTCGTTACGGGAATGGGTCGCTCGATGAAAGCGAAAGTCTCGCGCGCGCCCGCCAACATTCACGCGATCGTCGGGTCCGATGAGAGCGCGGTCAAAAACGCAGCGAAAGAACTCGCGACAAAATTAGCGCCCGCGGGCGCCGGCGATTTCGGCGTCGAAATCATCGACGGCGCGGCCGACAATGCCGAGCAAGCTGCGACGCGAATTCGCTCGGCGATCGAGGCGCTGCAGACCCTGCCATTTTTTGGTGGAAGTAAATTGGTCTGGCTCAAAAACGTCAACTTTCTCGGCGACAACTCGATTGGACGTGCGGCTAGCGTGCAATCTGCCCTCGAGGAATTGGCGGGGGCGCTGGACGGACAATTCGGTCCGGAGGTGACGTTTTTTCTCAGCGCCACGGAAGTGGACAAGCGCCGTTCGTTTTATAAAACGTTAGGCAAATATGCGGAAGTGCAGGTGCTCGATAAACTCGACTCGAGCCGAAGCGGTTGGGAAGAGGAAGCCACCGATCTGGTGCAAGCGCGAGCGGAGCAGAGGAAGTTGCGTTTTGACGAAGATGCTCTGGATCTCTTCGTGCTTTTGACCGGCGGCGACACGCGGCAGGTCGAGAACGAGCTGGAGAAGATCGATGTTTATCTGGGGAAGGAACGGCGAGTCGCACTAAGCCAGGTGCGCGCGCTCGTGCCTCTGTCCCGCAGCGGCGTCATTTTCGAGCTGGGAAATGCGATGGCCGAGCGCGATCTGGCGCGCGCGCTGACACTCGTTAGGCGATTGCTCGATCAGGGTGAGTCGGCCATCGCTATATTGCTGGTCGCGATCATTCCGACGATTCGCAATCTTCTACTCGCAAAAGATTTGATGGATCGGCACCGGCTGGCGCGACCGTCCGCGCCCTTCTCATTTATCTCGGCACTGAATCGTCTGCCTGCGAGCGCAACCGAACATTTGCCGCGCAAAAAGGATGGCTCGATAAACGGCTACGCGCTCGGGATTGCCGCCATGCAAGCGCACCGCTTTCAAGTCGATCAACTGATCGCCGGCCTGGAAGCCTGCCTCGAAGCAAATTTGCAGCTCGTAAGCACTCAACTCGATCACGAACTGATCTTGAACCAGATCGTGGTGAAGGTGCTCGGTAAAGCAGCGTAAGCCTCTGGCTTGCGAATTTGTTTCGGAACGAGAGCCGCTCGCGCTACTTTACAAGGGCGTGCCATCCACTTGCTTTCGCGCCACCGGCCCAATGTAAGGAATATCCCAGCGCACCCCGCTGAAGGCCTTTACGATCGCAATGATCAACACAACCAAAAATCCGAGGTGAATCAGCGCAGCCAGCAATGCCCAAAGGACGATCAGGATCGGTCCCACTCCGGGAATCGGCGCAAAGATCATATGAATAATGGATGAGATAATATTGAAGAGAAACCAGGCCGCACCGAAGATGATCGATTGCATCGCATAAAAACGCACAAAAGAGTCGCGCTTTTCGAGAATGTAAAAGATGATGCCGCCGATCAGCGGAAAACAAGCGAGAGCCGCCGCCACATTGCTTGGCAGACCCGTCGAAGAAGCGTGGCTCGATGAATCTGTTTCTGGAGGTGGAATCGGCGTTGGGTCAATCGGATCAGCAGGCTCAGGCATGCCCATAGTTACACAAAAAACTGCGTGCTGTTGTCAAGTTATCTCGATGAGGGCGCGAGCGTTTTATGATGCCGCCAAGGTGTGAGCGGCACGCGCGAACCCGTGAAGACGATCAAAGTCGCTGTCGGTGATCACGCCTACGAAGTAATCGTCGGCTCAGAGCTTTTGCCAATGGCCGGAGCGCTGTTGAAGGAGCGCTTTGGCATTCGGTCCTGCGCAGTCATTACCGATACGAATATCGCGCCGCTCCATGCAGAAAAACTGATCGACGGCCTCAGCCGCGCGGGTTTTCGCTCGACGCTGCTGACGGTTGCGGCCGGAGAGAAATCCAAGTCCCTTGATCAGGTCGCGCAGCTTTGTGAACAAATGAGCGCAGCGGGCTTGGATCGATCGTCTTTCATCCTGGCGCTTGGAGGCGGCGTCATCGGCGATCTCGCCGGTTTCATTGCGTCGATTTATCTCCGAGGAGTTCCGTACGTGCAGATCCCGACCACGCTCCTTGCGCAAGCGGATAGCGCAATCGGCGGCAAGACGGGAGTGAACACGATCGCGGGCAAAAACCTGATCGGTTCATTTCACCAACCGGCTTTGGTCATCGCTGACACCGACACGCTGCGGACTCTGCCGCCCCGGGTATGGAATGAAGGATTCGCCGAGATCATCAAACACGCGATCATTCGCGATGCGGCCACGTTTGGCGAATTGCAGAAGAAAGGAGCGCAAGCCTCTGGGTTGCGAATGAAACAGGACGCAAGCGAGACGCTTGCGCTACAAAAGCTGGTCCGACGCAACATCGAAATTAAAGCGGAGCTGGTTGCCAAAGACGACCGTGACGTCACAGGTGAACGCGCGCTTCTGAATTTTGGCCACACCGTCGGCCATGCCATCGAGCGAGCGGCAGGTTATGAAAAATTACTCCACGGCGAAGCGATCAGTCTCGGGATGATCGCGGCTTGTGAAATCTCGGTGCGAAAAGCAGCTTTGCCCGAATCGCAGCGCACGAAAATCATCGCGATGCTCGAACTTTACCATTTGCCGACGCGATTACCGGCTAATGTTCCGCGCGAACAAATTCGCTGCGCACTCGCATTCGATAAAAAATTCGAGCGCGGCGAAGTGCGATTTGTTGTGACGCCAGCGATCGGATCGGCATACGTCGCAACCAATGTCACAATGGAAGATATAAGTGATGCGATCGAAAAGTTGTGATGCACGCGTGGGGCGCCTCCGGTGATCTGGCGCCGGAATTTTCGCGATTGCGCCCCGCCTATTTTCGAGTCGCGCGATAGTATTCAGTCAAACCATTCGCGACCGCCTCCACATATTCGCGATAAATGCTGGGGCGAACGACGCCGTTGATTTTCCGCATGCCTTCGTAATCGCCCGCCTGTATGCGCTGGTAAACATCGCGGCTATTCATGACATACGGTTCCAGATAAAGCGTCGGGCAACGATAAAGCCGCGTCGCGATGAGATTGCGCGCATAGATGTAACCACTCTTGCCCAGCGGCGTAACGTTCTCCGTTTTATAATGATAAGGCGGCAGCTCGGTCGTGCTCGCCAGCGACCCAGCCAGCACTTCAGCCAGTCCTGATTCTTCAATAAATGCGGAGCTCAAAAGTTTTTCGAGCATCTCGTACCGTTCGTCGTCGTAGTCCAATTCCGCTTGCACGTAAGCGCCGTTGACGAGCAGATGGACATGATTGTTTTCGACTAGCGTCGGATTTTTCGGATCGCCCCACGGCTCGGCATTGAAATGCAGACAGAGGACGAGGTCGGGATGCAGGCGAAAATTCACAAGATTGGCACGACGCCGAATCTCGCTATTGCGATAAAAGAGCAGCTCACTTTGCCAGCGCACGGTTTGCTCCCTGAGCGGATCGGCCGGGCCATCAAAATCTTCGCGTGGTTTTTCGATACCCGCGCGGCGTAAAACCTCCCGCGCGATTTGTTTGAAGTCGTCCGGGCGATTGGGTGTCACTGGTTCCGCTTTATCGCGCACCAGAGCGACTGTTGCGCCTAATGCCTGCAACCGGCTCGCCAGTAATCGCGCAACCAGCAACGTCATGTCGCCTTCGCGCACCGGCTCTTCGTTGCCGATTTGAAACCAGCGCTCCTCCATCTTCGCCCAGTTACCGCCGAGATGGCCGGGGTCGAGCGCGATCCGCAAATCGGAAAGAGGCTCGCCCTCGCTTTTCGGAGGCAGTGATTTCGTGGTGGTCCACGGATTCACCAATGGTTTTGCGACCGCATTCGTCGTGGCAAAACGCAACTTAAAAAAAGTTTTTGCCGTTTTATCCATGAGGATGGTCACCGAGTCGGCGTCAATTTTGATCATGTCCGGACTGAAGCCGTGCGTGCAGTAAACCTGGTTAATCAGCTCGACGAAGCGATCGTGCGTCATCGTTTCCTGATATTTTTCGAGTTCGCTCCAGTCCGGTCTCCTGCCCAACGTGCTGAGATTTGGCGCGTCGTCGGCCCGTAAACCCGCGGCTACAGCGAGCAACGGGAAAAAAGCTGCCAGCACGCAGCGATAAACAGATCCCAACATCAGTTTTTGGATTTTTCAGTCTTTAATACGATGATCGCCTGGATGCTCACGATTCTTTTTCTTGGCGATGTCGTCGGCGAGCCAGGACGCAGCGCGGTGATCAGGCGTTTACCGCAGCTAAAGGAACTGCATGGGATCGATTTCACAATCGTAAACGGCGAGAACGCAGCAGGCGGACGCGGCATCACGCCCAAGATTACAATCGATTTGCTTCGCGCCGGCGTCTCGGTGATCACGAGCGGCGATCACATCTGGGATCAAAAGGAAATTATTTCCTTCATCGACACGGAGCCGCGCCTGCTGCGACCAATCAACTATCCTGAAGGCGCTCCCGGGTCGGGCAGCATCGTGCTGGAAACAACGAAAGGAAAAGTCGGCGTGATCAACGTTCAGGCGCGCACCTTCATGCTGCCGATCCTGGAGAATCCGTTTCGCGCGCTGGATGCCGCAGTCGATCAAATGCGAAAGGAGACCTTTATTATCGTAGTGGATGTTCATGGTGAAACGACGAGCGAGAAAATTGCGATCGGCAGATTTCTCGACGGTCGTGTTTCGGCGGTGATCGGCACCCATACGCATGTGCAGACGGCTGACGAACAAATTTTTGCCGGCGGCACCGCATTTCTGTGTGATGCCGGGATGTGCGGCCCGGTCGAGTCCATTCTAGGACGCGCAATCGAGCCGATTGTAAACCGGTTCGTCGTTAATATGCCCGCGCCGTTCCCTGTGGCGAGGGGAGAAGTGCGGCTGCGCGGTGCACTGATTGAGGCGGATGAAACCAGCGGACGAGCTTTGCGGATAGTACGCGTGGATGAATTGGCGCCGTCGCCGCCGAAATCGCCGCCTGCCGAGGAGCCTGAACAGGCAAACAACGACGCTTGACTTTAACGCCGCCGTAAATTTTCGGCCCCGACTCGCAGCTTCCGCTTGCGATCTGCGCGCCGCCCGCTCAATTAACCGATCATTTTCGATTTACCAAAAAAGGAATCAACCGATATGAAATCTTCTTTTAGGAACTGGCTTGCGGCTGTGGTTTTGTTTCTTGCTGCGTCTCCCGGCATCGCCCAAGCCGACGCGAAGACAGAGGCATCTAATTACCGGCGCGTAGGCATTGAGGCTGCGAAAAACAAACAGTGGGACAAAGCGATCACGAATTTCAAAAAGGCGGTCGAGCTGGACCCTGCAGCGAACAATCGCAATAATCTCGGTGTGGCCTACCGCCAGCGCGGATTGGTCGACACCTCGAGCCAAAAGTATGACGAGGCGATTTCGGATTTCACGGAAGCCCTTAAAAACAATTCCGACGACCTGATCTCGCACCAGTTCCGCGCCTTTGCCTACCTGTCGAAGAAAGAGTGGGAGAAGTCGCTCGAAGATTACAACGCGGTCTTGAAGAAAAAGGGCGATGATCCTGAACCGCTCATGCGGCGTGGCTTTGTTTTGACGCAAACAAAAGAATACGACAAAGCCATCGCTGACTATTCCAAGGTCATTAAACTGAAGCCTGATGACATTCAGGCTTATCTTGGCCGCAGTAACGTCTACGAACGGAAGAAAGATTTCGCAGAGGGAATTGCTGACTGCGACAAGGCGCTAAAATTGGACCCGAATAACGCGGAGGCGAAGAGTCGAAAGGAGCGCTTGGAATATTATCAAAAATATCCGAAAGCCCAGGTATCTCCGAGCTCTGGAGGAGTTGCAGCGCCGCAGTCGACTCCGGCCGCTTCGGCTTCAGCTTCCCCGTCGCCGTAAGTCCGCCTCGTCGCCGACCGTGCGGGCGTTATTAACTCCGCCGTCTCTGCAGAATTGGTATCGCATCTGACAACTGCTGCTCCGCTGCTGAACGGTGACGCGAGAATCCGCGCGCGAAGAATTCAACCTATGGCGGAACCCGCCTCCGGCCCAATTGCCGGATGGTTTTTGCGTCCGAAGCTTTCGTCGCTCTCGTGCTGGCGGCGAGAGGCCGTCGCGTCACAAAATTTAAATCGAAATTCTCTTCGCGCGCGCCGAATCAGCTTGCCGCTTCGCGTCCATTCACCGATTCTTCCGACATCTTTTCATCGGGCAGCGAGAAACGTCGCTTGCGCCGGCTCGCGGGTAAGGGCGAAAGCGTCATCGTCACATTGCGTCCGGCAATTTTCGGCTCCATTTCCACCTGCGACATCCCGGCGAGATCATCGCGCACCTTGTGCATCAACTGCATTCCAAACTCCTGATGTGCCATCTCGCGGCCACGGAATTGCAGCTGCACCCGGACTTTGTTTCCCCGGTCGAGAAATTCTTCACCGTGCCGGATTTTCGTCAGGTAATCGTGATCGTCGATGTTTACGCGAAACTTAATTTCCTTCAGTTTCGTGCCCGAGGGATTCTTTTCTTTTTCCTGTTTGGAAATGTCGTAACGGAATTTACCGAAATCGACGATTTTGCAGACTGGCGGCTCCGCCGTCGGTGCGACTTCGACGAGATCCAGACCGAGGCTCTGCGCCTTTCTTAAGGCGTCCGACAATTTCATCACGCCCAACTGCTCGCCGGTGGAAGCTAAAATGACTCGGACTTCGCGAGCGCGAATCCGACCGTTAACGCGAATTTGTGGTTGCAGGGTAAATCGATCTCCAAACCGGTGACAAGGCGAGTGAACCTCGGGCCGTTATTTTAATTACTGGTCGCAATTTTCGCGCTCCTTTCGGGATCGCGACACTCCAGGTTGCCGCGCCTGCGATGGAACGCGCCAACCAGCTCGCGACATACCGTGAGCCGAATGGAAGTTGTAAGCGACATTTGCCAACTGGCAAGGCGATTCTCTCATCGGAGCAGGAAGTCTTCTTCGCCTTTCTTCCACTGCAATGAGCGTGCCAGTCATTCCGGCGGCGTGCCAAAGTGCGCGGAGTGTGTTTGATAGGCCGCAATATCATCGAGCATCGCGTCGAGGGTCGTCGCTAATGGCGGTGCCACGGCGATCCCGGAGAAAACGGCGCGATCGCCGATCTCACTGTCGATCACGAAAGCCGGGCGTTGCGTCACTTGCAGCGCATGAAACTTCGCCGTGCTCGCACGGGCCCGGGCCTCAATCTCAGGCTGTTGTGCCTTCTCGAGTAGTTGATCGGGGTCGAGTCGCGCGGCTTTTGCGCCGATCTCCACAGCAACATCCCATTGTCCGAATAATTTCCCATCATGCAGACCTGCATGTGACAGCGCCATCCAGACGCGATCGTCTTCAATCCCGAAATCTCGCGCCGCTTCCGCGATCAAATTAGGCGCAAGATATTCAGAAACGCCCGGGTCGTACCAGACCGAACTCAGCATGTGCGGCGAGCGCATCAGCGTCCCGCTTCGCCGATAAAACCATTTCATTTGCTCTCGTGTTTTCGGGAAACCCGTTTCATCCATTAACGCGAGCTTCCAGCGGAACTCGACACGATCGCCGTAGCGCTGTCGGAGCTCGCGCCATGCCGGCGTTGCCCAATAGCACCACGAGGAAACCACATCGAGATAACAGGTAATCGCAAGTCGCATATCGGCAGCTTCTCAGAAATTTTTGTATCCGAAAAGAGTTCAGTGCGACAGATGGCGATATTTCGGCGCCATGATTGATGTCAATCACATCCTGCTTTTCATCGCCATCGCCTCGCCCCTGGCTTTGCTGGCGCGCAGTTGGCGGTTGCGAACCAACTCGAGCCGCGTCTGGAAAATTGCCGCGGCCAGCGTCCTTGCCGCCGCCTGTTTTTTCTGGGTGATCGCTCCCGGAAGCGCTGGCTTCATTGGTGGCGCCATTTGGTTTCTCTTTCTCTTCGTACCAATAATTTCCCAGCGGAAGATCAACCAGCTGGTGCTGCAACAGCGATTCCGGGCCGCGTGTCGACTCGCGGTTCTGGTGCGTTGCCTGCATCCCTCGGATGGCTCGCGCGGCCAACCGCAATTCATCCGCGCGATGGAATTATGGTGCCAGGGAAAAGCCACTGAAGCGCTTTCATTGCTTGCACCACTGCGGTCGATTGAAAGCATGTCTGGTCAGCGAGCTACCGCGCTGAGTTTTCGTATTACGGGAGACCGCGATGGTTTCATCGCCTGGTGCCGACAGGATTTTCGGCGAACGAGCGACCTTGTCGTTTTCGGTCTCTATCTTACTGCTCTCGGCGAAACCGGTGCATTGGACGATCTTGTCCTGCAATACGTCGCGCACACTCAGCAGCTCGGGTCACTGGCTATGAGTGATCCGAGTTATCTGCTCAATTTTGCAGTTGTGCTCGCCTTTTGCGGCTACCCCGGCGAACTCGTTAGGCTATATTCGCGCGATCTGCGTGCAGTGCCGCGCGACACCCAAGAGTTTTGGGTCGGCACGGCTGAGTTCGCGGCGGGGCAAATCGAAAGTGGAACGCAACGTCTCCAGCAACTTCGCGCGACAACTCGCGATGCCAGCCTCCGCTCCGCCATTGATGAACGAATGAGGTGGCCGAGCGCCGAGAGGCCTGCGCGACTCTCGCCTGCAAGCGAAGTGCTCCTGCGCCGCGTGATGGAGAGCCATCAACGGCGGGGTGCGAGGTTGTCCGGACGCACGACCGGCGGCACAACCGCAGTTTGGACTTTGATCGCGCTGAATACCCTGATGTTCGGCGTGGAAATAGCGCTCGGCGGCACTACCAACGAGTGGACCCTCCATCGGTTAGGCGCAATGGAACCTTACGCGGTGCTCGTGCGCGGCGAATATTGGCGCCTCTTCACCGCATTGTTCCTGCATTACGGCGCGCTTCATTTGCTCTTTAATCTTTACGCGCTCTACGTTCTCGGCCCCACCTTGGAGCGATCAATCGGCGCCGCGAGATTCCTGGCCTGCTATCTTCTCTCTGGAATCGGCTCCAGCGCCGGTGTGGTCTGCTGGCGTTTGCTCGGGTGGACGCACGCCGACCAGCTCGTAGGCGCGTCGGGCGCCGTCATGGGAGTGATTGGCGCATGGGCCGGTTCGCTTTTGCGCGATCATCGTGCGCCGCTCGCTGGAATTCAGCTCCGGCAGATCGTGCTCATCGTTGCGATGCAGACCGCCTTCGATCTTGCGACCCCACAGGTGAGTATGGCCGCGCA
>JBDUDH010000054.1:0-10657 GCA_040003015.1 Verrucomicrobiota bacterium
GATTCGAACCGACGACCTGCTGATTACAAATCAGCTGCTCTACCAACTGAGCTATACCGGCAAGAGAGACCGCGCAGTTTAGGTTACAAGGCTTTCGTAAACAAGTTGTCGATCTTACGAACGGGTGCGCGCGTGTAGGCCGAGAGCGGTTCGGCCGTTTCCAGATTTTTGATAACGGTGCTGAGGTATACCGACGCTGGATAAAACGCTTTGTATTTTGTGATCTCGGCGCGATTTAACACTTTGAACCCGTAGCGCTCGAACATTTTTTCCCCGCGTCGACTTTCAAACGTTACGATCTGGCCATACACGCGCTTCTCGCCGCAGCGGTAGAGGTAACTCAGATACGCGCTCATCAACGCCCGCGTCGTAGACATTTTTCGCGCATCCGGCAGCAGATTGATGTGAAAATGGGGGACACGCCGCGGCGCCGCCGGCACTTCGCGCCAGCCATACATCAGCGTCCAACGAACGAAGCGACGTGACTTCTGGTGGTAATGGAAATAACGGCTGAGGGCCTTTAAAAAGAGCGACACGTTTTGCCAAAAGGCATAAAGCTGATTGCGCAACGGTTTGCGCGAGCCCAGCAGATAACCGCGAATCTCGCCGTCGATCTCTAGCACAAAGGAGGACTCTGGTTCCCAATCCGTGTAATAGGTTGTGAGAAAATCGGCGAATAATTGTCGATCTTCGTAAACGGGATCGATTGGGTCGCCGAGAAATCCGGTTTGGCAGCACAAGCGGCGCACCGCGGCGCGATCGGATGCGCGGTAGCTGCGAATGCTGAATGGCTTGCGATCGTTCGTCTCCATCATGGACGGCGGTAGTTTGCGCAAACCTCGCGATAAATGCAAAAGAGTTCCTCGAACACGTGCGGCCAGCTGTAGAAATTTTCTGCCGCGCGCGCCGCGCTCTCGCCCAAGATCGACAACTTCTTCGTGCTCGATTCTTCAATCGCGTCCGCCAGCGCCTCCGGCGTGTTCTCGCGCGCCCACGATTCCTGTTCGTGCAAAATGATCCGGTCCATGTAACCGCCACGAATGCCGACGACCGGCGTACCACAGGCCTGACTCTCCAGGGCGACGAAGCCGAAGGTTTCCTGCACACCGGGATGAACGAACAAATCCGCCGCGCGATACAGCCGCGCCAACTCAAGCGCATCGCTGCAGTAGCGCCGCCACGTCACCGGCCGGCCGCACGTCCGGAGTTGCTGCAATTGATCACGCTCGGAACCATCCCCGACGATCAGGAAGTGATACTCGTTAGGCCGGCGGTCCGCCAGTAGCGCGAAGCTTTTGAAAAGCGTGTGCGTGTTCTTTTCTCTCGCCAATCTACCAACGTAAAGAAGTAATCTACGATTTGCTGAAATGCCTAACGAGTCACGCGTGGTTGCGGAGTCGTCCGGATCCGGTCGAAAAACTTTCGTGTTCACGCCGAGATTTACCGGCCGTACATTTTCCACGCCCCATTCTTGGAGAACCTTCGCCAATTGCGCAGAGGGCACGAGCGTCGCTTCGAATTGATTGTAGAGTTTGCGAACATAGCGTCGCGCCAGGTCCATGACAGCTTCGGTTGCGAGCTGCCCTAAAAAACGCGCGCTGCTGCGCAGGTAGGCCTCCGGAAAATGCGAATGATAAAACCCAATCGTTGGGATGCGAAGCGCACGTCCCGAGGCGATCGCTTTCCAAGCTATTTGATAAGGATCGCCGGATTCGATCAGGTCCGGCTGTTCCTGTTCCAGGATTTCCTCGACCGCGCGCAAGTTGAGCAGTGCGCGATATCGCGAGGTGCGTGAAAGCAGGGGCGAATGAATGGAATAAATTCGCGAACGTTCGCTCGAAATAACTTCGGTTTTTGCGCCCGGAATAATGAGCACATGTTTATCTGGGGCCGATGAATTCTGGATGTAAGCGATCTTCTCGTGAACGTATCGCCTTACTCCGCCGCTGCGTGGAGAATAAAACTGCGTTAGATCGCAAATCTTCAACGAATTGCCGGCCAGAACGCCGTTTCATCGGCTTCTTCTTCAACCACCCCAATTTTGGCGATGAATTCAGCACGAGATCGCGCGCGACACGCAGCCCGGTAATTCGCGGCGACAGACGTCGCGCTTCGGATAATTTGGTTTGCGATTGCGCGTCCTTTGACCGTGTTCGGTAGCGAATCAACCAACCGAATAACCCGCAGCGCAAATTCCTTCGTGCGCGCTTTCAGCTCGGCGGTCGTCATCGCACTTCTTCTTCAATCGGCAATCGGCAAACGACAATTGGCAATTATTTCTCGACTTTGCTTAGATATTTCTCCGCTTCCATCGCCGCGGCGCACCCGGATCCAGCCGCCGTGACCGCCTGCTTGTAAACGCGATCGGCCACGTCGCCGGCAATGAAAACTCCGGGATGTTTGCTCTCCACCAAATGTCTCGAGATCAGATAACCCTCCGGATCAGTCTCGAGTTTTCCGGCGTACGCTTTCGTATTCGGATCGTGGCCGATGGCGACGAATACGCACCCGACTTCGAGTTCGCGTTCTTCTCCCGTTTGCACATTGCGCAAATTCACCGCACGCATCTCGCCTTTTTCGTTTGGAATATATTTTGTCACCACCGTGTTCCAGATTGGTTCGATTTTTGCGTTCGCAAGGACGCGATCCGCCATGATCTTTGACGCGCGCATCTGATCGCGGCGATGAATCAAATAAACTTTCGAAGCGAAGCGCGTGAGGAATAGTGACTCCTCCGCGGCTGAATCGCCGCCGCCGACCACACAGACCGGCACGTTTTTGTAGAATGCGCCATCGCACGTCGCGCACGAGGTCAGACCGTGCCCGATGAGTTTTTCCTCGTTCTCGAGTCCAAGCCAGCGCGCGGACGCTCCGCTCGCGACGATCAACGCCTGGGTCTCGATCCATTCGTCATCGGCTTTGATCCGGACATGTTTGTTTTGCGCATCAAAATCGGTTACTTCGGCATAAGAAAAGCGCGCCCCGAATTTCTCGGCTTGTTGATGCATGTTCAAAATCAATTGCGGGCCGTCAATACCTTCTGGAAATCCGGGATAATTTTCAACGAGCGTCGTGGTCGAAAGCTGCCCGCCGGGCTGGCGGCCTTCGAGCACGAGCGGATTCAGATTGGCACGCGCAGCATAGATCGCCGCCGTCAGTCCCGCGCAACCGCTTCCCACGATGATGACTTTCTCCATGAGTAAACCTAGCATGCAGCGCAAGCGCGGAAAGAACCTGGATCGAGCAGTCTCTTGCTCGATGCTAAATAATGCGCCGTTGGCGCGACGATTATCATCGCGCGACGGAGCGCGCGATCCCTCTGTTTACGCTAAATCATCGCTCGCGTAATCTGCGCGATGCCCGAGCTCGCCGAGGTCGAATGGTATCGCAAACAATGGGATGCCGGCCTTGGCGAAAAAATTGTCGATCTAACTTTGCATCCGCGGAAACGAGTTTTCCGCGGAACGAATACGCGTGGGCTTCGCGAAAGATTAAGCGGCGAGAAATTTCTGAGCTCGTTTGCGCGCGGCAAACGCATGCTCTTTCGATTTTCCGGCGACAACTGGCTCGGCATTCATCTCGGCATGACCGGAACCTTGCGCGGTGAGTCCGCGGACTTTCGTGGCGACAAGCACGATCATCTCGTTCTGCGTCAAACAAAGCGGACGCTCGTCTTTTGTGATTCGCGTCAATTCGGCCGCGTCCGTTTCCATCACGGACGCGATGAGCCTGATTGGTGGAAGAGCGATTTACCCGAAATCGTTTCATCGCAATTCGATCGGAAGTTTCTCCATCAATTCCTGGATCGACATCGCAAACCGCCGATCAAAGCCGTCCTGCTCATGCAGAATGGTTTTTCCGGAATCGGAAATTGGATGGCTGATGAGATTTTGTGGCGGGCTAAGATTCATCCTTCGCGTCCAGCCGGAAAATTGCGCGAGCGGGAGCGGGTCGCATTACTGCGCGAGACCAAGTTCGTCGCGAAACGATCGCTCGAGACTTTGGGTCGCGATTACTCCGATCCGCCGCGGGACTGGTTGATTCATCAGCGCTGGAAATGCAGCGGTGTTTGCCCGCGCCATCGTACAGCGCTGCGACGTGCCACCATCGGCGGGCGCACGACGGCATGGTGTCCGAAATGTCAGCGTTGAAAACTGGAGGGACGGATCGGTGCCGTCCAGAAAGAGGACGCGACGGAGCGCGTCCCTTCAGTTACGACCTGATGTGAACAACGATTTTGTGAAAACCCGTCGCGCCTGAAAACGGGCTGCGATCTTCTTCCCATTCCTGCACCGCGCCTTCGCCATTGGTTGCGCGAACGACAATGGTGTAGTCGCCCGGTTCGGCCGGAATCCAGCCGTAATTCGCGCTCCAGAGTGACCACGCGAGATCGCCGCCGGCGTAATAAATGTCGGCGTCATCCCAGGTTTTGCCGTCATCGAAACTCAGTTCCACACGCGAGATGCCACGGTCGCCGCCGAAGGCGATGCCTTTCACTTCGATCGGCCCGTTTAGTTTCGCGAGCGAAAACCACGATTCGTGATCGGGCACATCGATGCGCGAGCGCGTCGGTACAATGAAATCCGGGCCCCACCCTTGCGTTTCGTAAAATCCCTTTGCGTCGGCCGTCGTAAGCTCGATTCGCGTAAGCCATTTCACATGCTTCTCGCCGAAATATCCGGGCACGATGACGCGCAACGGATAACCATGCCGATCTGGCAATGCGACGCCGTTCATTTCGTAAACCAGCAGCGTGGTCGGCTCCATCGCTTTCTCGAGCGGAAACGTATCGGTATAATTGTCGACACCGTAGAGCCGAACTTTCGCGCCGTTCGAGAGCGGGCCCGCCGCTTCGAGCAGATTGCGCATCGGCACGCCTTTCCAAACGGCGTTGCTGATGAGCCCGGCATCCAGACCGTTGCTGATGCACATCAATGTCGTCTCCTGCTCGACTGGCGAAAACGCTTTCAGATCCTCAAATCGGTAGGTCCTGGGACTCTGCACGAGCCCAGTCACTTCGAGGTGCCAAAGATCGAGATTCACTCGCGGATCGACCACATTTTTCGTCACGCAATAGAACAAGTCGTTAGGCGTGATCGGCTGGACGTTGCGGCCTTTGTATTGCGTGCCGTCGTAACTGAACGTGGCCACGCGATAAAGTTTTCGCACTAACGCCACGCCGCCGCCGGCGATTACCAATCCCAGTCCGCTCAGGATTAACGCGCGTCGCCCAATCGCGGGAGAAAACTCGCGCTCGCCGGTTTCGCTTTCGCGGCGAGGGCCCGCGAGAAATCGGAAGGCGGATACCATTGTTCGCTCAAAAACCAAAACGCTGAGTGTGAAGCCAAGGAGCGTGATCAACCGCGCTCCGGCGATTGGCATTCCGCGATAATTTGTGCCGAGCACCGACCAGAGAGCGATTGTGACGACGACGATTGGCAGCAAAACGAAGATCGACATCGTCAGGCCCGTGGCCCGACGGGCGGGATCGCGTCGCATGAAGATTCCGTAAATCGCGCCGCCAATTGCGCTGAAGAGAAGTTGACCGGCCATGGTCGATCCAACGCCGAGTTGCTTGAGATGGTTGTAGCCGCCGACGCGGCCCATGATCGACAAGAACGGTCCAGGCGGAATGAAAACAGAAAGTCGATCGCCGATGATGGCGAGCGGCGTGGCTACGCCAAAAGAGGCGAGCAACAACATCGTCGCCGTCATCACGGTCCCAGCGACCAGTCCGGCGAGCAAGCCGGCGAAGAGCGCGTTCGTTTTGCTCATCGCTTGTCGATCTTATAAACCCGCAGCTCGAAGGGCGTCAAAATTGCGCGCGTCATTCATTCAGATGCAACTCTAATTAAGGTGGCCAGGATACGCGTGCCCGCCACAAAAGTGCCGCGCAGCGTACCCGAGACTTTCGATTGGCCACCCGTGCGACGACGATGATTCACAGGAACTTCAAGAATGCGCAGCCGGGCGCGCGCGGCTTTCATCTGCATCTCTAAATTCCAACCGTAGGTTTCTTCGCGCATCGACAATTTCTCGAGCGCGTCGCGGCGGATGGCGCGGAACGGACACATGTCGGTGTACTTCACTCCGTACAAGATCGACAACAACCAGCCAGCCAAACGTCCGGCGAAGATTTGCTGAACGTTCATACTGCCGGGTTCGCGCTGACCGCGCGTGCGCGAACCAATCACGAAATCATGCGTGCCGTCGGCTATCGGCCTAACGAGTCGCTCCATCAATTCCGGGCAGTCACTGCCGTCGCCGTCGAGGAAAACAACGATGCTGCATTTAGCCGGAAGCGCTCGAATTCCAGCGGCGCAGGCACGACCATAACCAGGCGTCGGTTCAACGACAACGCGCGCACCGGCTGCGCGCGCGCGCGCAGCAGTTCGATCGGTGCTGCCGTTATCCACGACAATGACTTCATCAGGCAAACCAGTCGTTAGGCATTCGCGCGCGACCGCCGCGATCGGCGCTTCTTCATTCAAGGCTGGAATGATGACGGAGATGCGGCGTTGCTCCGGAGGGTTCATGACAACACCAGCCAGGCGAGGGAGAAATAAAATGTGAGCGCGAAGAAATCGGTCACGGCGAGTGTTACCGGCCCGGCCGCAATTTTTGGATCGAGTTTCAGCCAATGGAGAAGCGACGGCACGCTGAATCCAAACAGGCATGCGGTGACGAGCGAAACTGCGATGCTGACCCCGATGACGGCGGCGCCGTTCGCATCGCGCCGCCAGAACCAGACAATCGCGCTAACGAGAGCGCCGCAGGCTACACCAAGAAGGAGCGAGGTCGCGATTTCGCGGCGCAAGTTATCAAGGAACCATCGGCGCGTCACCGTGGTCGCGCGCAGCGCCTGAATGGTGAGCGTCATCGATTGCATGCTGACGCTTTCGTTCAGGCCCAGCACCATCGTTAAAAAAAATGCGATCACGAGGCTACCGGCAAGCGTGGCTTCGAATGCGCCGGCAAGCAGCGCGCAAGCAGTTCCGGCGCCTACGGTCGCAAGCAACCACGGAAACCGGTAGCGAAAGACACGCCACGGCGACGCGCCGCGAATTTGCGCCAATCGGAAGCCGAGCGCCTCGAACACATCGTCGCCGCGCGCTTCGAGAACGGGGTGAATTCCTTCGCGCTCCCCCGCTTCGAGCATTTCTTCGGCGAACAGGCTGACATCAACGACGCCGACTACGCGCCGTTCCGCATCGACCACTGGAAAGGCGAAGAATTTATAGAGCACAAAAAACTCGCACGCTTCCAGGACCGTCGCGCTCGCCGGAATTGCCACGACGCGACGCACCATGATTTGCTCGAGCGGCGTTTCCAGCGGCGCGGTCAGCAATCGCCGCGTCGGCAAAACCCCGACCAGACGTCGCTCGGGATCGGTGGCGAAGAAATAGATAACACGTTCGCCCACGCCTTCGCGTCGGATGCGGCCGAGCGCCTGCGCGACACTCATGCCCGCGTCGAGGAGAGGGAAATCTTTGCGCGCGTGCTGGGCGATCGGCGAATTAAAATCCGGAATGCTAACCGCCTCGTTCATCATCCACTTTTACGCGATGAATGATGCCTTTGCTGCGAAGAATGTTCGCCGCTTCGCTGAAATAATCGCGCACATCGGATTGGGCACGGATCCAATCGAGATAACGCCCGATCCCAGTCGCGAGATCCACGAGCGGTTTGTAACCCGCTGCCCGGATTCGGTCCGTGCCGCTGGTGAGATGACGCATTTCCCCCGGCCGAAATTCGCCTTTTACTTCCGGTGAAATGTGAATACCCAACGCGTCGGATATTTGCTCCGCGACTTCACGTATCGATACGCCGAGAGCACTGCCGACGTTTACCGGTAATCCATCGAGCTTGTCGCTCTCCGCCGCCAGCAAATTGGCCCGTGCAATGTCTTCAACGTAAGAAAAATCGCGCGTTTGTTCGCCATCTTCGTAGAGCACCGGCGGCAGATCATTCAGCAAGCGCGTGCAAAATACCGCGATGACGCCGGTGTAGGGATTGAAGATCGACTGGCGCGGACCGTAAGTGCACGAATAACGCAGCGCGACGGTCGGAATTCCGATTTGTTTTCCCCAGAGGAGGACCAGTTTTTCCTGATCGACTTTCGTTAGACCGTAAACGGTCTCGCCCCCGACTGGCGCGTTTTCGGGCGTCGGCGCGCTGGTCGTGACGTCATCGCAAATCGGGCAATGCACCGCCCAATCGCCAACGCGCAATTGTTCGATTGGGCGAACGCCGGGAAAAACGAGGCCGTGTTTAGGACATGTGGCCGCGCCTTCGCTGTAAACGGCTTGCGAGGAAGCAACGATGAATTTTTTTATGGGCAGTTTTTTTTCACGGATGATCTCCAGCATCTGGGCCGTGCCTAGCGAGTTGACATGAACGTATTTAGCGATCTCCGGCATGTAACCGCCGTACGCCGCTTGATGAAAAACAACGTCGATATTGTCGACCGCGGCCGCGATCGTGTTGCGATCGCGCATGTCGCCTTCGACAAATTCCGCGGCCGCATTTATCCACGCCGGTTTGCCGCGCTTGTGCGTGTTCGGCTCGAGATTATCGAGCACACGAACGTCCCATCCCTCGCGCACGAGTAGATCGGCTACGTACGAACCGATCAATCCCGCGCCGCCGGTAACGAGCGCGCGTTTTCCATTTCGCTCATGCATTGGCGCTGTGTGTCAGAGTAATTAAATTTGTTCTCGGCCTTTGTTCGCTATGAGCTCGATTAGATACCGCCTGGTTTCTGGTGCTGCGAACCCTCTCGCCGTGTTGCCATCGTCCAGAAGCTCGTGACAAAGCCGTCGTAAAGTCGCGCGATCGTCAACGTCATACCAAAGAGGAAGAAGATGCACTTCCAGATTCTTTTCCCTTGCACGCTGAACCGTCTGTTCGAAAACGCACCCAGTGCTCCAGTCGACGTTTTCAAAAACGCGCCGGTGCGTTTTCTTTAATCCAATCAAATAATAGCCGCCATCATCACTTGGTCCGAGCACGATTCGGTCTCCCGGTTTGGCCAGAGCTTCGACCGCCTGTGCATATGCCTCTTGTGGAAGCGTTGGACTGTCGGAATCGATCAGGCAAACGGAGCTGAAGCCAGCCTTGAGAATATCCTCCGTCGCGTAAGTCAACCGCTCTCCAAAAGTTGTGCCGCGTTGTGGAACGAGCATAAAATCATTCGGCAAGATTCCGTAGTAAGCTTCCTCGGAACCGACTGGCGTGTAACAACCGACACCACAGGCGCCGCCCGCGGCCTGTGTGGCTGCGATCGCCGCGGTCGTATCGCGCAAAAAGCAAATATTCAGCGCGGCTGCTTCGCCCGGCGTGAGTGGCGGGACAAGACGTGTTTTCACTCTTCCCGCTTGCGGAGCTTTGGTCATTACCGCCAGAGCGCACAGGCCGACGGCAACTTGATTCGGAATGCTTGGATCAAGAACGCGATGTGTGGCGATCATGGGCCGTGCTGTCTGCGCGGAATTTGTCGCACGCGTCAACCTTTTTCGCAGAGCGCGTATTGATAGCGGCCGTCGTGCCAGCACTCAAAATATTTCCACGGCTGTGTCACGAAGAGTCGGCGGAAATCGTCGCCTGACAGCACCACCGCTTTTCGTGGTTCTCGATACCCATTGTCTAACCGCATGGTTCGCGCTAACAGCCACATCGCTAGGAGCGGAACAGAAGCGCGCAACGCGTAGCGTGGTTCGGCAATGAAACAACGACCACCTGCGCTAAGCACGCGATACATTTCGGCCATCGCCTTCTCGCGTTCCGCCAGAACGGTGAACAGTCGCGAAGCAATGAGCGTATCGAAGGTCGCGTCCGAACACGGGATGTCGAGGACATTGACTCGCTCGAACTGACAATTTTCGAGGCCAGCCGATTTCGCGCGTTCGCGAGCCCAGGCGAGTTGTCGCTCCGAGCGATCAACCCCAACAACTGACAGCTGGCAAAATCGCTTCGCGAAACGGCACGAATAAAATCCTGGACCACAGCCGAGCTCGATCATTTTGTCGCCAGGCTTTGGCTGCCCCTTTGCCCAAACTGCTGCGACAATCCGATCGGTGTCATCACGGAAAAGTTTTTCACGGCAAAAAATGTAAAGCCACGACACATGTTCAAACAGACTCTCCGAGTCATCTTGAGGCGGGTAACCACTAATAAGCGGCACCGCTCCGTTCTTTCCCTGAGCCGTGGTTTGTGTGATTGCTGCCGCGGATATTCGCTTCAAGGCTTTGGTCCCACTGATCATGCTGCTCCGTTGCGGATTATTTGGTTCATCGGTGGTAGAGCCACGTTTCGGCTCTGTTAATCCGAAGTTGTGCACACGATCTGATGAATTTATCAGAGAGTTCCACCTTTTCTTAATCTTCTGTTTTAGAATAACTCGGTCGGGAAACAGATCGCGTGGAGTGGAAACAAGAAACTGCGACACTGTTGATAACACTTGGTTGAGTTGCTGACAAACAACCCGGAATTTGGAAGGACGATTTTTATTACGGCTTATTAGCTATTGTTGCCTTCTTGTTCGTAGATGCGGTAACAACCCAAAATGAAAAGGGATTCCGCACTGGCCCGGATTTCCCGATGAAAAGCGTGAAACAAATTATTGGTACGACAAAGTTCATGGAACGATGGGAGCCGG
>JBDUDH010000041.1:0-10622 GCA_040003015.1 Verrucomicrobiota bacterium
AGGTCGTGGGTTCGAATCCCGCCGGCCCGAAGGCTTCTTCTAATTTGGAGGGACGCGCGCCGTCGCGTCCAACTAATTTGGGACGACACAACGGTCGTCCCTCCATTTAAACGACTGATCCAGCGCATTGCGGTGACGCATGTTCCGCTCTACTCTCCGCGCCTATGCTGAGCGCCGGAATCGTTGGTTTGCCTAACGTCGGCAAGTCTACGCTCTTCAACGCCGTTACGCGCACCCGAAAAGCGCAGGCCGCGAATTATCCCTTCTGCACAATTGATCCGAATCTCGGCGTCGTCACGGTGCCGGATCCGCGGCTCGACACACTCGCGAAGTTGTCCCACTCGCAGAAGATCATTCCGGCGGCGATTGAGTTCGTCGACATCGCCGGACTGGTGAAAGGCGCGAGCGCCGGCGAAGGACTCGGTAATCAATTCCTCAGTCACATCCGCGAAGTCGACGCCATTGTGCAAGTGGTGCGTTGTTTTGAAAACAGCGATGTTCACCATCTCAGCGGCACGATTGATCCGCTGCGCGATATCGAAGTCATCAACACCGAATTGATTCTTGCCGATCTCGCTTCTCTGCAAAAACGCCGAGACCGATTGCAAAAAGAAATTCGTGCCGGTTCAAAAAGCGCCCGGGCTGAATCGGCGATCATTGAAAAGCTGTTGCCGCATCTCGATTCGGGAAAACCGGCAATTACACTGGAGCTCACTCATGAAGAAAAGATCAACGCGCACGATTTTTTTCTGCTCACCTCCAAACCAACGCTCTTCGCCTGCAACGTCGCCGAATCGGATCTCGCGCCGATTTCGCAGGAAAACGGGGCCAGTCCCGCATTTCAACACGTCCGCGCCGTTCAGGAGTACGCGCGCAATCATTTCGCGACCGAAGCTGTGGTCATCAGCGCGCGGATCGAAAGTGAGCTGGTCGATCTCACCGAGGCTGAAGCCCAGGAATATCTGCGTGATCTGGGAGTGACGGGCAGCGGCGTGAGCGCGCTGATTCGTGCGGTCTATCATTTGCTCGGACTGCGCACTTACCTAACGACCGGCGAAAAAGAAACGCGCGCCTGGACGATTCACGAGGGCGACAAAGCGCCTGCCGCGGCGGGCGTCATTCATTCAGATTTTGAACGCGGTTTTATCGCGGCGGAGACTGTCCATTTTGACGACCTCGTCACGCTCGGTTCTTTCGCAAAAGCGCGTGAAGCCGGGAAGCTCCGTATTGAGGGGAAAGATTACGTCGTGCGCGATGGCGACGTCGTGGAGTTTCGTTTCAACGTTTGAGTTTTGTTTAATTCGCGATGTATAAAATCCGGCCGCACTGTTCGCAGCTCACGATTTCTTTTCCGGCTTTTACGCGCACGGCCGTCTGCGTGGTGATTTTCATGTGACATCCGGTGCAAACCTCGTGCTCGAGCGCGACGACGGCTGCGTCGCCCTTGCTGGCAAAGAGCCGCTCGAAACGGTTGAGCAGATCCTCATCCACTTTCGCCGCGAGATCGGTCCGTTCCTTCCGCAGCTCCTCCAACCGGCTTTCGAGGAGCTTCGCCTTTGATTCGAGATCGGACATTTGTCGGCCCACTGACTCGTTCATCGCACCCGTTCGCTTCCCTTCCGCCATGACTCGTTCTTTCAGTTGATCGGCTTGCACCATTAACTCGAGTTCCTGGTCTTCAATCGTTTGAATCTCTTTCGCATAGCGCTCGATTTCGTGGCCCATCGCCTGGAATTCGTCGTTTTTGCGCGTCTCATATTGCTGCGTCTTCAGTCGCGAAATGGTGTCGGTGCGGGTGCCGACATCGAGCTCCAGCTTCTTGCGCTCCACTTCCACCTGTCGGGCTTTCTGTTTCAGCGCTTCCAGTCCAGCCGCGCTGCTGGCAAGTTGAGCTTCGAGCGTTTTCCGTTGCTGCGGGATCGTTTTTAGCTCTGCCTGAACCTGTTTGATTTTCTGATCGCGATCCTGCAGGACGAGCAATTGCTCGAGTTCGGCTTGCACGCGCGCATGTTATGGGTTGCCCGGAGCGTCGTCAATCGCCACGGGCACGACGCGCCGCATCTCCATCTATCTTGTCTTTATTCGTCAGGTCCCCATTCGACTCGGCTTCACCTCGCTCTGGGCAGGCTCTCGCTTCACTCGGGATGACAGCCTTCGCAGCGTATTCATGCGACAGCCTCTAGTACATTTCGACGGGGGAACGTTTGCCATCTTCGAAACTACGCTCCGCTGCCATCTCTGTGCCAAGGACGGCGACCCGTAGATTCCAGATTTCGTCATTGATGTTTCGGAAGGTACTTTCCCTAAAATCATCCGGCTCCGCTAATTTCTTTTTGAAACGAGCGACGTTCGCCAACGCACGGTCAACTTCCTGAGCGGGAAGTTTCTGCAGATAACCGAGCACCTCCTCGATCGCAGGAACGCGATGGCAAATCATCGCCAGGTCATTGCCGGCCGCAATCGCGAGACCGATCGTTTCCTCGAGTCCATATTCATTTAAAATCGCGCCCATATCGAGATCGTCAGTCATGATGAGGCCGCGGAAGCCGAAATCCTCGCGCAACATCTCGGTGATCACGCGGTATGACAAGGAAGCGGGCGTTTTCTCAGCTTCGAGGTGCGGATACCAGCCGTGGCAAACCATCATGCTATCCACTCGTTTGACGAACTGACGAAAGACCGCCAGTTCTTGTGCGTCGAGTTCAGCCCGCGTTCGCTTAATCACCGGCAGATCGTGATGGGCGTCGATCGTGGCGGCGGAATAACCCGGAAAATGTTTCCCGCAGCTCATGATCCCTTGCGCGTGCAGCGCGTCGTTAAACGCGCCGGCCAGTCTAACGACCTGCTCAACCGACTTTCCATAACAGCGACCGCGCAAAGAATTATCGGCATCGTCATCGAATGAAATGTCAAGCACGGGGCAAAGATCGAGATTGAACCCAAATAAACGCAGCAACCGACCGGTGATATCACCGTGTTGCCTAACGAGCGATTCGTCCCCCTTGTCGCGCAGTTGCTGCGCATTTGGGGGCTCGTGTCCAATCAGCCGCAAACGCGAGACCCGACCACCTTCCTGATCGATCGTTATGATCGGTTCGATCTCACTTACATTACGCAGGTCATCGATCAGCTTTCGCAATTGCACCGCGCTCTGAATGTTTCGACCGAAAATAATGAACCCACCGGGCTGCACACGACGAAAGAGCGCGGCGGTCTCGCCGTCGAGTTCCGGTCCGGGAACACCGCTAAGGATCAGTTGACCTGGGGAAGCGCTCTCCATACCGTCGCAAGCTAAAGTCGATGTGCGCCACCGGAAACAAAAAATGCCTCGCCCTTTTCTTGGTAATGCTGGCGTTGGTTTCGGTGGCGAGTGCCGAGGTCAAGCTCGGCATTGATGTTCTCGCCGATGACGATTACTCGCTGCTCGCCGGAAAACGCGTCGGTCTGATCACCAACCAGACCGGAGTCAATGCCGAAGGTGTGCGGACGCGCGTGCTGCTGCGAAAAAATTGCAATCTCGTTGCGCTCTACACGCCAGAGCATGGGCTCGACGGCAGGGAAAAAGCCGGGCGTTATATCCGCTCGCGGCGCGATCCTGTGACAGGATTGATTGCGCACTCGCTTTACGGTCCGACGCGCAAACCGACCGCGTCGATGTTGCGCGGGGTCGATGTTCTTGTTTTCGATCTCCAGGATATCGGTTGCCGCAGTTATACCTACATCAGCACCATGGGACGCTGCATGGAAGCCGCCGGCGAAAATAATATTCCATTCGTTGTTTTGGATCGACCGAATCCGCTCGGTGGGTTGCGCATCGAAGGTCCTTCCGTCGAAGAGCGATGGATTTCTTTCGTCTCACAATTCCCCATTCCGTATGTGCACGGAATGACAGTCGGCGAGCTGGCACGAATGGTGAACGCCAAACATTGGATGAGCGCGCAATGCAATCTCACCGTCGTCGAGATGCCCGGCTGGCGGCGCAGCATGACATGGGAGGACACGGGCCTGCGCTGGATTCCAAGCTCGCCAAATATTCCACGGGGCCACTCGCCACTCTACTACGTGGCAACGGGCCTGGTGGGGGAACTAAGCGGACCGGAAATTGGAATTGGCGGTCCGGCGCCGTTCCAAAGCATTGCGGCGAGCTGGCTGAATGCGTCCAGTTTTACGGAATATCTGCGTTCACTGGAAACACCGGGCGTGACATTTCATGAACTTCGACGAGGGCGTTATCAAGGTAGCGCGCTCAACATCGATCCGGAGGCGGCAACGAACCTGACTGGCCTCGGCATCTACATGATGGCGGAGATGAACCGGCTCGCGCACCCCGACATGTTCCAGCGGAGCAGCCGCGGCAAGCTCGACATTTTTTTTAAAGTTTATGGAAGCGCCTCGATTCGGCCGCTGATCGAGCGGCAAAAATCGCCAGCCAGCATTATCGCATCGTGGAAAACGAATGAGCAGGAGTTTCGGAGTGCGCGCAGGCCGTTTCTTTTGTATTAAGGTTTACGGGCGTTGAAAAAAATCGGCATCTACGGCGGAACTTTCGATCCAATTCATCACGCCCATTTGATTCTGGCGCGGGAAGCGTTGGAGATTTTAAGGCTCGACAAAATCATCTTCGTTCCGGCTGCGCTCGCACCTCACAAACTCAGTCAACCTGCGTCTCCAGCCCCTGTTCGATTTGAAATGATCAAGGCCGCGATCGCGGGCGAACATGGATTCGCTCTCAGCAGTTGCGAACTCGATCGCGCCGCTCCTTCTTATTCAATCGACACAGTCCGGCAATTGCAAGCTGACGATCCCTCCGCCGAGTTTTACTTTCTCCTCGGCGAAGACAACATCTCGGAACTCCATGCGTGGCACGAAATTGATAGCCTGAACCAAATGGTAAATTTCGTCGTGCTGGATCGTGCTGGATTAGAAACGAAGCATTCTTTCAAAACAATCGGCCGCCACGTCGATATTTCAGCGACCGATATTAGAAAGAGAGTTGCCACCGGGCGCTCGATTCGCTATTTCGTGCCGGCAGCAGTCGAGAAAATTATTCATCGCGAAAAGCTTTACCAGGAGTCCACCGATCACACCTGAAGACCTTGCGAAAACCTGCGCGGAACTCGCTTCCAACAAGAAAGCGGAAGAGATCGCAGTGCTCGATCTGCGCGAGATTTCTACTTTCACCGATTACTTCGTCATATGCTCGGGCACCTCGGAACCTCATCTGAAGGCGATCGCCGGTGAGATCGAAGCGCGCCTGCGCGAAGATCACAAGGTACGGCCAGCGGCGGTGGACGGCTTCCCGGCGAGCCAGTGGATCGTGCTCGATTACCTCCAGGTGATCGTGCATGTGTTTCATCGCGACAAACGCGATTTCTACAGCCTCGAAGATCTCTGGAGCGACGCCCCTCGCCTAACGATGGCGGATGTCAACTGAGACGAGTGACGCCATTCTTTCGACGGGCCAAACGACCGTCGGCCACGACAGCCACGTCGCCTGTTTTCCGGTGCAGGAGGCCCGCGACTATGGCGAAGGCGATGCGGGACCCGCCGCTTTCGGAGATGCCGACGAGCTGACGGACGCGGACGCGCCTGGCTTGGGCGATGGCGAGGGGCTGGCAGACGCACCCGCCGCCCTGGGCGAAGCGGCCGGCTTCGGCGCAGTCGGCATGGGCGGATTAATCCCAAGCAACTCCACCTCGAAAATCAGCATCGCGTTTGGCCCAATGTCCGAACCGGCACCACGCTCGCCATACGCGAGGTCGCCCGGAATAAAGAGCTGGTATTTCGAGCCGACTTTCATGAGCTGCAGCGCTTCGGTCCAGCCTTTGATGACACGATTCACCGGAAAGCTCGCGGGCTCGCCCCGCTTGTAAGAGCTGTCGAACTCTGTCCCGTCGATGGTCGTGCCGCGATAATTCACCTTCACCGAGTCGGTCGCTTTCGGCGCCGGGCCCGAGCCTTCTCTTAATACCTTGTATTGCAACCCGCTGGCAGTGGTTTTCACGCCTTCCTTCGTCTTATTCTCGGCGAGAAATTTCGTAGCTTCGGCCGAATTCTTTTCCGCCGCCGCCTTCTTGGCTTCGTTCTGTTTCGTGATCATATCTTTTTGAAATGCGGCCATCGTTTCCTTAACCTGGTCCTCACTCAGCAGCGGTTTCTTGCCACTCAGGCCGTCTTGGATTCCCGTCTTCAACAGCTCCTCGTTGACCTCGATTAGCTGGCGTTTCAAGGTAGTGCCGATGTCGAGTCCTATGCTGTAGCTGACTTTATCCTTTTGGTCTTTTAGCTGCACCTCGGCGGCCAAAGCGAGGGGCGTGAACGCAAGGGAGAGGGCGAGGATAAGGAGAGGATTTTTCATAAATATTTGGGGTGAATGTGAATGCGGCGGGCGCACTGGTTGGCCCGCCGCGACCAACTCATCCGGTGGAAAAGCTTGCACGTCAAGGAGTCAACCTTCATGTAGAATCCTGCACGCGCACATCATGCCGAAATACATTTCCACGAGCATAGCGATGTTTTTTTGGCTGGCCATCGCGATACCGATCGAAGCGATCTCGATTTCTCGCCACGAAGCTATTCGAATCGGCAACAAGATTTGGCAGAATGAATGCGGCGGCAAAGTCATTGGCCTGACTTCGTGGAACGAAGGCGAAGATTTCGCGTCGTTAGGTATAGGACATTTCATTTGGTATCCCAAGGGGACGCGCGGTCCGTTCGAAGAAAGTTTCCCAAAACTGTTGACCTTTATTTCGAGTCACGGCGCCGAACTGCCGCAATTTCTGCTGAGCACGCGCGACTCCGCCTGTCCGTGGAATTCTCGTCGTGAATTCAATGAGGCGCAAAATAGCAGCGCGATAAAACAGCTGCGGCAGTTTCTCACCGACACGATTGATCTCCAAGCCGAGTTCATGGTGGCGCGATTGCAGAGTGCGCTGCCGAAGATGCTCAATGAAGCACCGCTGTCGCAACGCGCAAATATGCAACGACAATTCGATCGTGTCTCGAGTACGCTCGAGGGCGCCTATGCTCTGATCGATTACGTCAACTTCAAGGGCGAAGGCGTTCTTTCCACGGAACGCTACAACGGGCAAGGTTGGGGATTGTTGCAAGTGTTGGAGGGAATGTCGGGATCGGAGAAAGGCATTGCCGCCGTCGAGGACTTCGCACGAT
The DNA here is from genome assembly GCA_040003015.1 of Verrucomicrobiota bacterium. Taxonomy (GTDB): domain Bacteria; phylum Verrucomicrobiota; class Verrucomicrobiia; order Chthoniobacterales; family UBA10450; genus JBDUDH01. Next base: position 7,171 of record JBDUDH010000041.1, read on the forward strand.
CGGCGGCGCGCGTGTTGACGCGTCGCGTTCGCAATTCGCCGCCGGCGCGAAATGAAGCGCGCTGGCTTCCGGGATGGTTAAACCGAATCCACACGTATTCGAATGCCTGAGCTCACCGTGAAATTTGTTGGCGTTCTCATCGCGATCTTTTCCGCACTCTGGTTGCTGACCACGGGGGTTGCGCAGCAACCTCGTCCTCAGCAGGGTACGAGCGCACCGCCGCGCAAAGCTGCGGAATTGATTAAAAAGCAGCCATCAATCAACGTCTCGGCGCAGTTGCTCGAAAGAGCTACTGCCGACAGTACGCAGGTGCGCGTGTCACTCTCCAAGCAGCGCGCTTATCTCTTGCTCGGCGACGAAGTCGTGATTGATACACCGATTTCATCCGGGAAACGCGCGGGCATGACGCCTACCGGCCACTTTACCGTTCTCGAAAAAGACAAAAGTCATCACTCCAACCGCTACGGCGATTTTAGAGATGCCAGTGGGCGCATCGTGCGCGCGGGCGTTAGCGCACGGATTGATTCGGCGCCAAGCGGCACCCATTTCATAGGAGCGGAAATGAAATGGTTCATGCGCCTCACTGATGATGGTGTCGGGATGCACGTCGGGATTTTACCGGGATATCCGGCCTCGCACGGATGCGTTCGGATGCCTTCGAAAGCAGCCGAACTGTTTTACGATCGCGTAAAAGTTGGAACGCCTGTCGAAGTAGCGGAATGAGCGAGGCTCAAATCAGAGCAATTGCTCGCGCAAGAGATTGAGCGCCGCTTGTGACGCCAATTGTTTAAACGTCTCACGATCGACCGGAAAACAAAGCTGCCTAACGAGTGTGTTAGCGTGCTCCGATGCAAGCGCGATGTAAACCGTGCCAACTGGTTTCGTCTCCGTCCCGCCGCCAGGTCCCGCGATGCCGGTGGTCGCGAGCGCGTAAGTCGCGTTCGTTCGCTCCCGCGCGCCGTCGGCCATGGCACGGGCCGTCGCTTCACTTACAGCTCCATTCTCTCGAAGAAATCGCGCGTCCACGCCGAGAAACGTGATCTTTGAGTCATTCGCGTAAGCGACATATCCCGCCCTAAATACGGCAGACGCCCCAGGAATATTCGTCACTCGATGAGCGAGCAAACCTCCGGTGCACGATTCCGCCGTCGCAATCGTTTCACTTCTAGTCGTCAAAATGTTCACGATGACTTCCTCGAGGTTCTCACCGCCGCGCGAAAAAATGAAATGCCCCAGCGCCGAAGTGACAATCGCTTCGGCCTGATCCAGCGCGGCGTCCGCGCCGATCAGTCTGACATCCACCTCGCCAGGACGGGCACAGTAACCAAGCTCCAATCCCGGGATGGCGAGAAGTTTATCGCCGATCAGATTCTCGACAGCTGATTCGCCCATTCCGGTTACGCGATAAGTTCGGCGTTCAGAAACGGCCTCGTTCGATCTCAACGTGCTCAGGATTGGAAGCACGAACTCTTTAAACATCGGTTGGAGTTCGCGTGGCGGGCCGGGCAAAAGGAAAAGATGCGGAGATGAGATTTTTAGATTGAGGTTCGCGCGCAAATAAAGCCCGGGCGCGGTGCCATTTTTATTAGGCAAAACCTGCGCGCCTTCAGGGACGTCGGCTTGTCGCGCAACGCGCTGGGTCACTTCGACGCGAAATTTTCTGAAGCGCGAAGTGACTATCGCCATCACACCCGGATCATGCCGCAACTCCAAGCGCAGCAATTCAGCTGCAACATCGCGCGTGATATCGTCAGTGGTGGGACCCAGGCCGCCTGTCACAAACACCAGGTCCGCGCGCCCAAAGGTTTCCGCGAGTGCGCTGTGGATTGCCGGTCCATCCGGGACGGTAATCTGACGATCGATCCGCAGACCGAGGGTAAAAAGCTCACGCGCGAGGAATGTCAGATGGGTGTTGAGAACTTCACCGAGCAAGAGTTCCGTGCCCGTATTGATGACGATCGTTCTCATTCCTCGATTCGGCTTTAATTGTTCGCTGTGAACCTGTTTCTGACCGCGACCCATTTGAACATGCCCCGCCCTGGGGACAAATTGCAGTCGGTGCCTGGAACGCGATCATTCGTTGTTTCGAAGTACGACATTCCGTCACGCACGGTCGTGGCCACGTCCACCCTGTCTCTTTCGTGGTAAGCGCACTGCTGATTCAAAAGGGCGGCGCTCTCACCTATTCCAGAAGCGCGTTCTCCAGTCTTTCGATGAACCCCGTTCTTTTCGCTAACTTTCGAAGCCGATTGTAATGACGGACGCAAGCAATCAAGCCGCGTCTTTGTCCTGCTTCTTGCGGATAAGCGGGAGCTTTCTGCCCTCGATGACGGCCCGATTGATTGTGACCTCGGCGATGTCTTCCCGGCTCGGAATGTCGTACATGATGTCGAGCATGATGCGCTCGAGCATGGAGCGGAGCGCTCGAGCACCGGTGCCTTTGGTGACCGCCTGAGCGGCCAGCCCGCGTAACGCGTCCTTGGTGACGGTGAGTCGTACACCTTCCATCGAAAAGAGTTTCGTGTACTGCTTAACCATCGCGTTCTTTGTCTCGGTTAGGATGGAAACCATCTCGTCCTCGGTCAGCGCGTCCAGCGCGGCGACGACTGGCAACCGGCCGATAAACTCGGGAATCATCCCAAAGCTGAGCAAATCTTCCGGCTCGACCTGACGCACGGCTTCCTTCCGCAGCGCTTCCTCGACTTCGAGAGTCGGGCTGCTGAAGCCCATTGTTTTGTTGCCGATACGTTTTTGCACGATCTTATCCAACCCCACAAAAGCGCCACCGCAGACGAACAGGATTTTTTCGGTGTTTACCTGAATGTATTCCTGATGTGGATGCTTCCGGCCGCCCTGCGGCGGTACGTTGCAGGTGCTGCCTTCGAGAATCTTGAGCAGAGCTTGTTGCACGCCTTCTCCCGAAACGTCGCGCGTAATGCTGACGTTGTCAGTCTTACGGCCAATCTTGTCGATCTCGTCGATGTAAACGATGCCGATCTCAGCGCGTTTGACATCGTAGTCGGCATTCTGCAGCAAACGCAAAATAATATTTTCCACATCTTCGCCGACGTAACCGGCCTCAGTCAGAGTGGTCGCATCGGCGATGCAAAACGGCACGTCGAGAATTTTGGCCAAGGTTTTAGCCAGCAAAGTTTTTCCCGAACCGGTCGGCCCGATGAGCAGGATGTTGCTCTTTTCGATCTCCACCTCGGCGAAGGGATCGGGCTGGAATGCGGCGGAGGTATCACTCGGCGTGGCATTTTGCATGACGCGCTTGAAGTGATTGTGCACCGCAACCGAAAGCGTCTTCTTGGCAATCTCCTGGCCGATCACGTATTGATCGAGCAAACGGCGGATGTCCGCTGGTTTGGGCACACGGATGTTGCAAGATTGCCGCCGCGCGTCTTCGTTCAGCTCCTTATCGAGGATGCTTTTGCAGACGTTGATGCAAC
>JBDUDH010000003.1:0-3151 GCA_040003015.1 Verrucomicrobiota bacterium
TGTGAAAATCTGTCTTCATTCATCTTCAAAAATCATTAGGCTGCAGCGCATATGAAAATCCTGATGATCAGCAGCGAAGGCCCTCCGCTGTTGCGTTCGGGAGCGTTGGCGGATGTGCTCGAGGCCCTGCCGCGCGAACTGAAAAAACGTGGACATGAAGTGGCGCTGGCGCTGCCGTTTTATCGAGAAATTCGGGAGAACCCGCGAAACGAGATCCGCAGTACGCGCGTAACCATCAAAATACCACTGGGCCGCAAAAAACACGCTGCGGAAATCCTGGAATGCTTCACGCCAAGCGGTCTCCAGATTTTTCTGATCAAGTGCGATGAATTTTTCGATCGCGCGGAACTCTATGCCGAACATGGCGAGCCTTACCCGGACAATCCTGTGCGCTTTATCTTTTTCAGCAAGGCAGCGGTTGATCTGGCGCGGCGCATGACGCCTTCGCCGGAAATTTTGCACGCACATGATTGGACGGCGGCGCTTGTCCCAGTGCTGGTGAGGAATCAAGGGTTGCCTTTCGCGACCATGTTGACGATCCATCACCTCGCGCAGCAGGGGAACTTCCCGGGCACCGATTTTGGCCTGACCAATCTCGCGCAAGATTATTTCGGCCCGCGCGGAATTGAATTTTTCGGGCGCATTAATTTGCTCAAGGGAGGGATTCTTTTTGCGGACAAAATCACAACTGCAAGTGAACGTTACGCGCGCGACATTCGAACGCCGGCTTATGGTTGCGGCCTCGATGCCGTGCTACGGGAGAATGCGGGCAGGCTGGTGGGAATTCTTAACGGCGCCGATTACGCACGTTGGAATCCGGCAACCGATAAATTGCTGCCGATCAGCTACGGCCCGGACTCTCTGGAGGGCAAACAAGTCTGTTCCACGGTTCTGCTCAACGAATTGAATCTTGCGCCGGCGCCGCGCGGTCCGGTTTTCGGAATGGTGACTCGCCTTGCCGAGGAAAAAGGTTTTGAAATCTTGATGCCGTTATTGGATCGGCTCCTTTCCGACGATGTTCGGCTGATCATTCTCGGCGAAGGCGATCCGGCTTATGAGACCGCGCTCGCGATCGCGGCGAGGAAATACGCGAAGAAGTTTGCCTACCGGAAAAGCTACGACGAAACGCTCGCGCACTTGATCGAAGGCGGCATGGACATCACACTCATCCCGTCGCGCTTCGAACCGAGCGGTTTGAGCGCAATGCACAGCCTGAAATATGGGTCATTGCCGATTGCGCGCGCGACCGGTGGCATCCACCAGATCATCGAAGATTACGATCCGGCCACCGATTCCGGCTACGGATTTTTGTATTACGATTATTCGAGCGAAGCACTCTGGGATTCGATCAAGCGGGCGCGCGAAATTTTCCGCGATCGACCGGCTTGGAACGCGCTGATGGAACGCGCGATGGCGCGGAATTTTTCCTGGGAAGTGGCGGTAGAGCGTTACGAAGCGATTTATGCCGGCATTCTTGGGCAAAGCTTGCCGATGCAGCGGACCGCTTAGCTTCGGCTGGGTTTGAATCTGGTCAGCGATGCTGCTTGCGCGCATCTGCCGTTTCGCGCTTACTGCAACGCATTCTTATGTCCCGTGCGCTGAATTGGGTCTCCCGGATCGACGCCAGACATCGGCTGTTTTTTGCGATCTTTCTCTCGGTTGCGGTCTTTCTGGTTCTTCGTGGTCGCACTCGCTTCTCGACCGAACTGATTGCGACTTGGGACGTCTTTGCCTTTTGTATGCTCGGGCTGGCGTGGCTGACTATCGTCACGACGCCGACCGAAAGGCTGCGGTTGCGAGCGAAGGAACAGGATCTCAGCCGGACCGTGATATTCATTTTTGTCCTCGTGACGGCTTGCGTGGGTCTGTTTGCGGTTGGATTTCTTCTCACAACACAGAAGGGCGAAACGCAAGGACATTTCAGCCTTCATGTGCTGCTCACGTTTGCGGCCGTAGTTGCTTCGTGGTCGTTAGTGCACACGGTCTTCAGCCTTCGTTACGCGCATACTTTCTATGGCGATAGCGATGATCCGAGGACCGAAGAACACGCGGGAGGCCTTATCTTCCCTGGCGACCGTGCTCCGGATTACATGGATTTCGCTTATTTTTCGTTTGTGATCGGCATGACGTTCCAAGTCTCCGACGTGGTGACCGTCTCGCGCGAGTTCCGCCAGCTCGTGCTCCTGCATAGCGCCTTGGCGTTTGGTTTTAATACCGTCATTCTCGCGTTAGCGATCAACACGGTTTTAGGCCTGGTTTAACGTGGGAAGTGCCGGGCCGCTCAGCGATCGGCTTCAATCTCTCAATCTACCTTGTCTTTGGTCGTGAGCTCCCTCGCTGCATATTGATGAGACGCCCTCTAGCCGATCGTAGAGCGATAGGCAGCCGAATCTTTTAAATCTTTCAGCTGCGCGGCATCGTCCATCTTGAGCAGAAAAATCCAGCCTTCGCCGAATGGGTCTGTGTTGATCAATGCCGGATTTGATTCAAGCGCTTGGTTCGCATCGATCACCTTGCCTTTGACCGGCGCGTAGATGTCGCTCGCAGCCTTGACGGATTCGACCACGGCAATCGCTTCTTTCGCGTTCACTTGTCGATCCTTTTTCGGCAGCTCGACGTAAACGACGTCGGTCAATTCAGACTGCGCGTGATCGGTGATGCCGACCCGCGCGTTCTCGCCTTCCCGGCGGATCCATTCGTGCGATTCGGTATAAAGCAGTTCGTCGGGAACATTCATGATTTCTTATAGAGCGGTTTTTTCTCGATCGTTGCGATGAATTTGTGGCCGCGAATTTCAATTTCCAATTCACTGCCCACTTTCGCGTGCGGAGTCGAGACGTATGCCATGCCGATGCCATAATTCAAGCTGGGCGAAAGCGTGCCGCTGGTGACTTCACCGATCGCTTCGCCGTCGTGCCAGACCGCGTAGTGCGGACGCGGCGGAGGGCTTTTGCCTTTCATGCGAAAGGGGATCAGCCGCTCCCTGGGCCCATCCTTCTTGATGCGAAGCAATTCCTCGCGTCCGCTGAAATTCGGTTTGTCCAGGTCCACAAAAAATCCGAGGCCAGCTTCGATCGGGTTTCGCTCGGGCGACAGATCGGAACCGTTCAACGGATAGCACATTTCGAGACGAAGAGTGTCGCGCGATCCG
>JBDUDH010000133.1:0-10612 GCA_040003015.1 Verrucomicrobiota bacterium
TGATTTCCTTGCGCTTCGGTCCCGCGTTCACGTGGCAATGCACGCATGTCAGGTTACAAAGCTTGCCGACGTTGATCTGCAACACTTCCGTTTTCGTGTGACGGAGCGGAAGCGAATGCTCGACGAGCTTTCGCGAGAAACTGTTTGTAGCGGTCAGATTCATGCGTGCCGAAGAACCGCATAGGCTGTCCCACCGATCAGCGCCGCGCAAGGCAGCGTGATAATCCACGAGAGCAGAATGTTGAACATCACCCGTGGATTCGCCTGGTTGGTCGTCAGGCCCATTCCGAAAAGTGCGCCGACGGAAACATGAGTAGTCGAAACCGGCAGACCCAAAAAGCTGGCAAGGATCACGAGAATGCCGGTCGTCAGGTTGGCAGAGAACCCCTGGCCATGATTCATGGTAGTGATTTTATAGCTCATCGTTTCCGCGACCTTCCGCGCGTTCAACAAGCCGCCGATTGCCATCGTCATCGCGATGGCCAGGACGCCCCAGCGGACATCGAGCCATTTGAGGAGCAGTAGCATCGCGACAATCTTCGGCGTGTCATTTAATCCCCGAGCAAAGCTAACGACTCCGGCGCTTGCAAAGTGCGCCCCGTCCATGATCTGCTGAGAGCTGAGGCCGAGCATCGAACCGGCATAACGCTCGCGACAGTTTTTCTGTTCGTCGACGGAAAGCGTGATCGCCGGCGCCGCGCTGCGCATTGAGAGAATCGAAGCCGGTTGTGGCAGCGCAATGACCCGCTCCTCGGCGCCGACGCAAATACACCATTCTTTCTTGATCCCGCAGGCGACCCGAAGACTTCGAAAAATCACATACAGAAATGCGCCGAGCAGGATCGCGAGAATCGGGCTGAGCAAAAGCGGGAGCACGAATCCCTTCCCGAGCGCGGAAAAATTCACGCCCGTTCCGGCGGCAACGAGTCCGCAGCCGACGATCGCTCCCGTGATTCCATGCGTCGTGGAAATGGGGAAGCCAAGGAGTGTCGCGAGAATAACGGTTAGCGCCGCACCGAGCGCAATCGCCAAAAGAAATTGCTCTGAACCCACCAGTGTATCGGGCACGAGACCTTTGCCGGAGAATTTTTTCAACAAGGCTTGCGCAAAAAAGATCGAGGCGATGGAACCGGCGAAAGTTGTGATCGTCGCCCAGCTAATCGCGGTGCGATAACTGGCGGCGCCACAACCAAAGAGCGAGGCGACACCTTTGAAGTTGTCGTTCGCGCCGTTTGCATAGGCGAGAAAGCAGGTGGCGAGGAAGAGAGCGATCAGCAGCATGAGCAATGGAGTAATGAAGTTTTCTCAGCAGCAGTCGCCGCCGTCGCAGCAATTGCTTGCCTCGGTCGTGACGTTGTAATCCTGCCCCTTGGTTTCCTTGGGATGGCGGATTGCGGTGCGCGAACAATCGAACGGTTTCGCTTCCGCGGGCGGGACTTCGTTGCGCGGTTCGATGAATTCAAAAAAGTCGCGATAAGGTGCTTTCCGATAAAGATTGTAGGTCTTATCGCAGACCGCGTAGCGCAGTCCGCGCTCCATTCGGTGATTGTCGTCGTCAAGGACTTCCCTGAACGGCCCTCTGTAAACGACCGCCTGGTTGCGCTCGACGCAGGGACCTTGTTTGCCTTTAAACGCCTCGACCGTGACTGATCGGAACTCGATTCCTTCCACCGTCTGCCACGGTTCCGCATCGCGCTCTAAGATTTGCACGCCATAAAAACCGGCTTCTGCAAACGCGGCGAGAAATCCTTCCTCGGTCAACGCCCCGGAAATGCATCCGCTCCACAGCTCCGGATCGTTCTGCAAATGCGCAGGCACCTCTTCATCGGAAACGATGTCGGAAATCACAGCCCGCCCGCCTTTTTTCAGCACCCTGAAAATTTCCTCAAATAACTGTCGCTTTGAGTTGAGCTCGACCAGATTGAGAACGCAGTTCGACACCGCGACGTCCACCGAATCGCTCGCCACGAGCGGATGTTTGACGCGTAACTCCTGCGACAGCTCATCGGCGCGGAGAAACGATGCTGCGTCGGTGATCGGGCGCGCTTTCAATTCCTGATCCAGCCTTTCCAAATCGAGCGCCAGATCCTGAATGCGGCCTTTGCGGAACTCAACATTGCCGAAACCGATGCGCTCCGCCACGATCGGCGCGTTGGCGCGGGCCACGCTCAACATTTCATCGGTCATGTCGACGCCGATGATCTTGCCTTTGGGTCCGACGACCTGCGCGGCGATGAAACAGATTTTCCCCGTCCCACTCCCCAGATCGAGAACGGTCTCGCCTTCGCGCAAATATTTGCTCGGATTGCCGCAGCCGTAATCGCGATCGATCACTTCCTGCGGAATGACTTTTAGATACTCGGTGTCGTAATCAACCGGACAGCAAAGTTTCGCTTCGGCGGCTTTGGCTCCGGCGGCGTAACGCTGGCGGACTGCTGATTCAGGATTAATGGTGTTCATGGGTATCGATGGGCGCTTGTTAAAAAATGATCTGCAAGCGAACCAGAATCTCGTCGAATTCGGATTCGCCAAATTGCGGATTTGCATCGCGAAAATCCGACCAGGTGTGGATGTAATCCGCGAGGAGCTTGATGTCGTCGCCGTGGACGTAATAATTCACGCCGCCGGTTATGGAACTCACATCATCATTGGCGACCTGGCCCGGATTGAAACTCTCGTATTTCGTGACGAGTTGCAAAGTTTTCGGAATGATGAAGTAGCTTCCCTGCACGTAATAACCGTCAGCGCGAAAAGCAGCGAAGGCCGGTGCGGTGGCGGTACTCTCGCGAGGCCGGATCCGTTCGTTAAGGTATTCGCCGATGAGATCGAAAGGTCCGAGATGCAGAGAAGCATCGAGGCTGTAAGCTTTGCGCTCCGCCGCGGAAGGAGCATTGAATGAAGAGAGCGAGCCGTCGCTGTTCACTGCGATATTTCCGACGGGCGCGAAATTCGTCCCCGCTTCGTCGCGACTCGATAAAGCGTCGCCTCCAAATTTCACTGATGCATCCTGATTGAAGAGTTTTGCTTTAAGCGCGAGCACTTCGAGCCGGCCGACATACATAAATTCGTTGTTGTCATTGACCGAAATATTGCGGCCGTTTCCGTTGAAGATTCCCGCCCAATAAGTAACGAGCTCTTTTTGCGACGGCAGAATATTGGTCAGCGGCTTGCCCCATAGTTCCACGCCGACCTGACGTTCCGGAGTCAGCGCGCTCGTGGGCTGACTTCGTTCGATTGTAAAAAGCTTCGTGTCGGGGGTAATCTGTTCCAGACCGAACGGCGCTTTGTACTGGCCGAGCTTGATGTTGAACTCGGGAAATTGGTGCCAGTTAATGAAGATGTCGGTCGCGCCGAAACTCGTCCGGGTGGAATTTGAGGCTATGGTTTTGCCGGTGGCATCGCGCACGGTTACGGCGGTGTCGCTCTGCTCAAAGTCGCCTTCAATCTTGAAATCAAATTGTTCGGCAAAATCGCCGCTCAAATTAATGCGCGCGCGGCGCAACCGAAACCGATCCTTTGCGGCATCTGTCGCGAAACGACCTTCGAACGCCGAGATATCGCCGCCTTCAAACTGTGCTTGAATAAAACCGCCGAGCGTCAGTTTAAATTCCGAGGCGCCCGGCAGGACATACACCGGCTTCTTCTCCTCGGTGGCGGTTGTTTTTTCGAGGTAGGCCTTACCCTCCGAAGCAGCTTTCGGTCGGGATTCAGAACCAAGCTCCGACGCGAACGGACTGCGCTTTTTTAAATTGCCGACTTCCTGTTCGAGCTCTGCGTTTCGTTTTTCGAGTTGCTGAACAGCTCGCTCCAGTCTCTCGAGTCGGTCTGACGCGGATTGATCTGTCGCAGGCTGCGCCGGGAGCGGCCGCAGCGAAAACGCGCTGAATGTGAGTGCGACACAGACAGCGATGTTTGTTCGCTGACATTTTGAAATTGGTTGCAACGATTGGGTGAAAATCATGATGGTATTCCGATCGCGTCCATCAACGGGGTGAACGCGAGGTTAGGTGAAGATGCAAGTCGGCAGGCGAGCCCGGCTCGTTGCCTGTGACTTTGGCTTAGGCGACGAATGCCGGCGGGGGAAGTTGCCAGCGAGTCTTCATCTTTCGCCGAGCGGCGTCCACGAAGAACGCGGAGCGCCGTTCGCTTAACGAGCAAATCAGAATGAAGAAAGAGCGGATCAGTTTTCCGAAGCCGTCCGAAGCGAGCGCGAGAATCCGCAGATCGATCCAGGAATCGAGGTCTTGCTTGACCGGCAGGAGCAAGACTTGGCGATCTGCGCAGCGATTTTGCAGCTGCTCGCAATCAGTGTTGCGCTTCCACTGAATGCCCCGAAGAAGGTGGCGATCGCGGGAACGGAATCCGATCAAATAGCAACCTCCCTGATGATCGGGGCCAAGGACAATCTGCTTTTCCTCGAAGCTCGCGAAGGCGGTTGCGATGTCATCGAGTTCGAGATGCGGACAATCCCGACCAACCATCACGATCTCATCGTAGCCGAGCGCGGCCACCTTCTCGATGGCCCCCTCCAGACGCTCGGCGAACGTGGAACCGACCTGGCGATGCACTTCAATGTCAGGAGTACCAGGCGAGTACCCAGAGGTGAAGAGATGGACATCTGCATCGAGCTGAGCAGCTCCGATTGATCGGATGTCAAACAGCGATCGGAACATTTTCGGAAAGCGGCACCGCGCCAGATCGAGCCCGGTCGGGTCGGCGAAAACGAGTATGGCCTTTCGTTTCACGGAATTATGAGAAGATTATTCGCCGTTTATTCCCGCACGGATGCGTTATTATTTTTGCGGCCAAGTGTCAGGACCGAACGCGCTATGTGGATGCAGGAATATTGCAACGAGCACATTCAGGCAATCCTTTTTTTGCCGGCTGGGAATAGTGCGGGTTGAAAATTGCTCTTAAATTCGTAAAATGAAGCGGTTCGCTGATGAAAACTGCTGACAAATGCCAGGTTCGAGGGCAGTCGTTAACGCTCGTGTGCGTCGTGTTGGCGATGCTGTTTTCTGGAATGACCCTTGCGCCGTTCGCCCCCGCCGCGCAGTCGTGTAAGGCTCTGCCGCAACTTTCGGCCAGTGTCAGTTGTCATTCCGAGTGCAGTGCCGATTGCTGCGCGAACTGCGAAGCGAATGCTGCGCAGAAAAATGACCGTTCCGTTTCGTCTCAACCGGCGCCGCATCTAGTTTCTGCCGTTCTTCCTTCCAATTTTTCGCTTATTCCGTCGGTGCCAGCAGCGGCGACTCATCTGTTCCGCAATCAGAATAATTCCGCGGAACATCGCGTCGCGCCGCTCGCACAGAGCTGCATCCAACTCATCTGATTCGGGAGCGCTGACAGGCGCAGTGTGCCGTTTTCTCGGCACTCAAACCGGACTTCGCGGGAAGTCCTACCCCCGAATCTATGAAACTAATTACCTTATTTTTTTGCAGCTTATTTTTAATCCCATCAGCTAAAGCCGACAAAACCAGCCGGCTCGCGGTCCCGCATTCCGGGTCCGGGCAATTGTCGCTCGGGGAGGTGATCCGTATCGTGCGGGAGCAAAACCCGGCGATTCAGGAATCTCTCAAGAAGTGGAGTGCGATGAAGGCCCGCGTTCCGCAAGCGGCGGCGTGGGCCGATCTCAAGATCAGCGCAAGTTCGACCGCCGTCCGTTTCGTCGACATCGGGCCAAACTCATTCACCGATCAAATACTCTCGGCAGAGCAGCTCATCCCGATTTCAGGCAAAAACCGTTCGCGTGAGCGCATTGCTGCCGCAGAAGCGATCTCTGCCTTTGAAGAATTTCGTCGGCAAGAGCTCGATGTGATCGCGAAGACGCGCGCGGCTTATTTCCGGCTGGAGAATGTCTGGGCGCAACTCGACCTGAATCGCAAGAACATCGTTTCGCTCAGACAAATCGCCGAGATCAGCCGTTCCAAATACGAGGTCGGCAACCAGACCGCCGCCGATGTGCTCAATGCGGAGGTTGAATCAGGCAAACTGCTCGAAGCGCAGCGTGATCTCGAACAAAAGGTCGCTGCCGAACAATCGGCGCTGAACGTCTTAATGAATCACGACGCCTTTGCGCCGCTCGGCCAGCCGGAAGGAAGCGAGATCTCCTCGATCGCACTTTCCACAAACGCACTGCGCGCATTAATCCTCGCAAACCGGCCCGAGATCAAAATCGCGCAGGCCAGATTTGCCGCTGAAAAATCGCGCCTCGAGCTTGCGCATCGCGATTGGATTCCCGACCCGACCCTCACCGTTCAGGGACAACGTTATAACAACACGGGTCAGGCTCTGAGCGAAGTCGGCGCCGGGATTTCCTTCAACATTCCGTGGGGAAATTTTCGAAAATATTCCGCCGGCGTGCGCGAGACTGAGAGCAACGTAAACGCAGCGCAGCAAGCGCTAAGCCGAACACAGAAAGAATCGATCGGTTTGTTGCGCGACGCGATGCAGAAAGTCGAAACCGCGTCTCATCACGTCGAGCTTTTCCGCGAAAAACTTGTGCCGCAGGCGAAACAAGCTTTCGAGGCCAATCAGTTTTCCTATGAATCTGGCAAGGCTGGTTTCCTGGAATGGATCAGCGCACAGCGCAACTTTCGCGATATCGAAGCGATGGCGCACCAGCACCTCGCTGATTATCAGGTCGCCGTCGCGGAACTGGAATCCGTCGTCGGCGCGGATTTGAAAGTTTTCCCGTCGTCCACTCAATCATTCGAACAGAAATCCAAATGAAAATAATTTATCGTACTTTGCTGATCGCCGCATTGCTGATGGCAATGCCCGCGTGCGGGAAAAAATCGGGCAGCGGCAAACCTTCCGACGTCGACTACTACACGTGCACCATGCATCCCTCGGTGCATTCCGAGACGCCTGGCAAATGTCCGATTTGCTCGATGGAGTTGGTGCCGGTCATGAAGAAGAACGTGGAGCGTAAGAGCGTCGAGCGCGGAGCGACACCGAACGCTAAACGCTCTGAGGCTTCCCGCTCGACGGAAATGCCAGGGATGCCTGGAATGAAAGGAGGCGCGGAGACCAAAGCACCGCAGACGAGCGAGTTCGTCGTTCCGGTTGAGCGTCAGCAGCAAATAGGAGTGACCTACGCGACCGTCGAGCGAAAACCGCTCCAGCATAGCATTCGCGCGGTCGGTATGGTCGAGACCGACCTGCAGCGTCACTGGGCGTTTGTCGCACGCGTGGAAGGCTACGTGCAGCAGCTCTTCGTCACATCACCGGGTGAGATCGTGGAGAAAAACGCGCCGCTGATGTCGATCTACAGTCCGGAGTTGGTCACGACTCAGCGCGAACTCGTGATGCTCTTGCACATGCGCGACGAGGCGAAAAGGAAAGACATTCGCGAGACGCCCGCGCGATTAGTCGATGCGGCCAAAGTGCGCCTCGAGCAATGGAACATGACAGGCGATCAAATCGCCGAGCTGGAGAAAAATCGGAAACCCGCAGAGTTCCTGACCTTGCGTTCACCTTTCCGCGGTGTTGTTCAGGAAGTACCCGCGCGTCAGGGTGTCGCCGTCAGGATTGGTGATCACCTCGTGGACGTCGCCGATTTATCGGTCGTGTGGGTTTGGTCGGATTTTTACGAGAGCGAACTCTCGATGCTCAAACAAGGGCAGAAAATCACCGTTACGACCGGCTCGTATCCGAACGAAAAGTTCGAAGGCGAAATCGCGCTAATCAATCCATTCCTCGATCCGGCTAAACGCACATCCCGGGTTCGCATCGACATCCCGAATCCGGATTTCAAATTGCGCCCCGGCATGTACGCCAACGTCGAGCTAACGATGAACATGGGCGAAGGATTGGCGATTCCCGTGGGCGCGGTCATGCCGACCGGTAGGCGCAATGTCGCCTTTGTCGATAAGGGCGAAGGCAGACTCGAGCCGCGCATCGTCGAGCTAGGCGAAGGATACGGAAATTTTTACGCGGTCAAATCAGGTTTGTCGGAACACGAGCGCGTCGTGGCGAGCGCGAATTTCCTGATCGACGCCGAGTCAAAAGTGCAAGGAGCGCTTAAGGACTTCGAAGAGCGTGGAGCGGAAAGCGGGGAGCGTGAAGCGCAAAGAGAGGAGCGTGCGAAGCCATGAGCATTGCGGATTACAAAGAACTGCGCGTTTACCGACTGGCGTTCGAGTCAGCCATGGAAATTTTTGAACTGAGCAGAACTTTTCCACGCGAAGAAAAGTACTCGCTGACTGATCAGATTCGCCGTTCGTCCCGCTCTGTCTGCACAAACATCGCGGAAGCCTGGCGGAAGCGACGGTACGAAGCTGCATTCGTTAGCAAGCTCAGCGATGCCGATACGGAAGCTGCTGAAACTGAGGTCTGGATTGAGTTCGCACTTCGTTGCGGGTATTTGCGACCGGAAACAGTCAGTCGCTTGAGCGACAGCTACGATCATATCTGCCGGCAGTTATCGGTCATGATGAAAGATGCAGCGATTTGGTGCACGCAAGCGAACCGCATTCGCGAAGAACGCTCAGAATATTTTATTGAACGCGGTGAGGAAAACCAATGAATGTCGAAAGTTCCGATCCTGCGATAGATTCGCCCCGCTCCACGCTCGACGCTCCACGCTCGACGCTGATCGAGCGCATCATCGAGGCGAGCGCGAAGAACAAATTTCTCGTTGTCATTTTCACGATTTTCGCTGTCGCCGGCGGCATTTACGGGCTGATCCACACGCCGCTCGACGCAATTCCTGACCTGAGCGACGTGCAGGTGATCGTTTACACCGAGTGGGAAGGCCGCTCGCCAGATTTGGTCGAAGACCAGATCACTTATCCCATTTCCACCACTTTCATTGCCGCGCCGAAAGTGAAGTTCGTTCGCGGCGAATCGATGTTCGGCAAATCATTTGTTTACGTCATCTTCCAAGACGGCACCGATATTTACTGGGCGCGTTCGCGCGTGATCGAATATCTCAACTCCGTTCGCGGCTCGTTGCCCGAAGGGGTGAATCCGGTCATTGGCCCCGACGCAACCGGCGTGGGCTGGGTCTACGAATACGCGCTCGTTGACGACACCGGCAAGCATGACCTAGCCGAACTGCGCTCGATTCAGGATTGGAATCTGCGCTACGCGCTCGCGTCCGTGAAAGGCGTCTCCGAAGTCGCGCCGGTCGGCGGTTTCGTGAAGCAATACCAGGTCGATCTCGATCCAAACGCGCTCGTCGCTTACAAGATTCCGCTCAGCGAGGTCGTCAACGCGATCAAGATGAGCAACGCCGATGTCGGCGGCCGCATTTTCGAAGTCGCGACGACTGAGTATTTCATCCGTGGGCGCGGCTACATCAAAAAGATCGAGGACATCGAAAACATTGTCCTCAAAGTCGAGAACGGCACGCCGGTTTATTTGAAGAACATCGCGACCGTGCATCTCGGCGGCGACATCCGGCGCGGTGTCGCGGAGCTGGACGGACGCGGCGAAGTGGTCGGCGGGATCGTAGTGATGCGCTACGGCGAGAACGCGCTCAACGTTATCGACGGCGTCAAAAAGAAGATCGAGCAGATCAAAACGTCTTTGCCGTCAGGCGTGCGAATTGTTCCGACCTACGACCGGAGCGATTTGATCAAGCGCGCGATCTCGACGCTGCGCGAGAAGTTGATCGAGGAAAGCATTGTCGTGGCGCTCGTCTGCATTGTTTTTCTCTGGCACGTGCGTTCCGCGCTCGTTGCGATCATCACGCTGCCGATCGCAATCCTGCTTTCCTTCGTGCCGATGTTTTACATGCATCTCACGAGCAACATCATGTCGTTAGGCGGAATCGCGATCGCGATTGGCGCGATGGTCGATTCGGCGATTATCATGATCGAAAACGCGCACAAGGCGCTCGAGCATTTTCGCGAAGAGCATGGCCGCGAGCCAAACAACGTTGAGCGCGCAAGAGTGATCATCACCGCTGCGAAAGGCGTCGGCCGCGCGCTCTTTTTCGCCCTGCTCGTGATCACCGTCAGCTTCGTGCCGGTGTTCTCGCTCACCGCACAGGAAGGCCGCCTATTCAAGCCGCTCGCCTTCACCAAAACATTCTCAATGTTTTTCGCTTCGTTCCTTGGCCTGACACTCGTGCCGGTGCTGATGGTGTGGCTTATCCGTGGCAAGATCGTGCCCGAAATCAAAAATCCAGTGAACCGATTTTTGATTGGAGCGTATCAACCCTTCGTCAATTTCGTCCTGCGCTATCGCATGTTCACGCTCATTGCTGCGCTGGTCATTCTTGTGCTCACCATTTTTCCGTACAGCCGGCTGGGCAGCGAATTTATGCCGCCGCTCAACGAAGGGACTCTCCTCTACATGCCAACCGCGGTGCCCGGCATGTCGATCACCGAAGCGACCAAGATTCTTCAGATTCAAGATCGACAACTGAAAAAAATTCCCGAGGCGGTGACTGTGTTTGGAAAAGCGGGCCAGGCCGAAACGCCGACCGATCCTGCCCCGCTCTCGATGTTCGAGACGATCGTCGCACTCAAACCGCCAGACCAATGGCGCAAGGGGATGACGTGGGACAAGCTGCTCGCCGAAGTCAACGCCAACATCAAAACGCCTGGCATGGCGAACATTTTCTGGATGCCGATCCAGACGCGCACCGAAATGCTCACCA
>JBDUDH010000076.1:0-3140 GCA_040003015.1 Verrucomicrobiota bacterium
AAATCGCCTCGAACGCTGCTTGCAGATCCTCGATCAGGTCATTCACGTCTTCGACACCGACCGATAGCCTAACGAGTGAATCGCCGATCCCGAGCGCGGCCCGCTGTTCGGCCGGAATCGCGCCGTGCGTCATCAAGGCAGGATGATTGATCAGACTTTCCACGCCACCCAGACTTTCCGCGAGCGAAAAGAGATGTGTGTTCTCGAGAAAACGCCGCGTGCCGGCAAGATCCGAGTCCAGCACGACCGTGATCATTCCGCCAAAACCGCGCATCTGACGTTTGGCCAATTCATGTTGAGGATGCTCTTTCAAACCGGGATAGCTGATTGACGCGATCTTTGGTTCGTTCGCGAGGAAGCGCGCAATTTCGAGCGCGTTGTCTGAATGTCGTTCCATGCGCAGAGCGAGCGTTTTTAATCCACGGAGCGCCAGAAAGCTATCGAACGGTCCGGCGATCGCGCCGACCGCGTTTTGCAAAAACGCGATGCGATCGCCGAGGTCCTTGTCGTCGCCGACGACAATCACTCCGCCGACCATGTCCGAGTGCCCGTTCAAATATTTTGTGGCCGAATGAACGACCATGTCGAAACCGAACTCAATCGGCCGTTGCGCCCACGGGGTGGCAAAGGTGTTGTCAGACACGGAAATCGCGTTATGGCCCCGCGCGATTTTCGCGACCGCCTCGAGATCGATCAATTTCAGTAACGGATTGCTCGGCGTTTCGATCCACACCATGCGCGTGTTCGGTCGCATCGCGCGTTCGAGATTTTGCGCATCAGTCATGTCGATAAAGGTGAAATCGAGGTTCGCGGAGCGGCGCCGCACGCGCTCGAAAAGCCGGAAAGTTCCGCCGTAGAGATCATCGCTCACGACGATGTGTGATCCGCTGTCGAGCGCATCGAGCGCGGTCGCCATCGCCGCCAACCCGGATGCGAACGCCCATCCGCGCGTACCGCTTTCCAAATCGGCGATGCAGCGTTCGTAAGCACTGCGTGTCGGATTGATCGAGCGCGAGTAATCGTAGCCTTTATGTACGCCCGGACTTTGCTGCACGTACGTGGAAGTCGCGTAGATCGGCGTCATGATCGCACCGGTCGAAGGGTCGGGCGACTGACCGGCATGAATGACGCGTGTCGCGAGGTCGTGCTGCTTTTTCATGTCGACCTTAAATTCTAACCTTCCTCTGATTCAGTTTTTCGGCATGTGCAGCCGGAGATATGAAAGTAGATCGGTGCGCGTGATCAGGCCGAGAAATTTGTCGCCGTCCATCACAATCGCGACGCGGCCGCGATCAAAAACGCCCAGCAGATCGGAAATATTTGCGGAAGGCGCAAGCGTTTCGAGTCGATCGCTCATCGCCACGTGGACCGCCTCGTTAAAATGCCCGGGATCGCGGTGCACTTTCACGAGGATGTCCGACTCATCGATGATGCCGATGGCCCGGCCGTTTTGATCCACCACGGGGAGTTGCGATACGTCGGTATCGCGCATCCGTTTAAACGCGGTGAGCAACGAGTCGTTAGGCCCGACGACCACCACTTCGCCCGCTTCGTAGCGATGTGAGATCAAATCGCTCAAGTCGCCGTGCGGAGATCGTTGAACGAATCCTTGTTCGGCCATCCAGAAATCGTTGTACATTTTGGACAGGTATTTATTGCCGGTATCAGCGGCGAAGGTAACAACGCGCTTTCGTTCGGTCTGCTGGCGGCAATACCGCAGCGCGCCGGCGACGAGCGTACCGGTGGATGAGCCGCCCAGAATTCCCTCCTGCCGCAGCAACTGCCGCGCGACTTGAAAACTCTCCGCGTCGTCGATCTCGAAGGCGTCGGTGACGAACGACATCTCGGCAATGTCGGGAACAAAATCTTCGCCAATCCCTTCCACTGACCAACTGCCGGCTCGCACAAGCTGGCCGGTTTTCACGTACTCATAAAGAATCGAGCCGGTCGGATCAGCCAGGATGATTTCGATGCCCGATCGAACGCGCGAAAAAAATCGACCGAGCCCAGTTAACGTTCCGCCTGAACCGACGCCGCACACGATGGCATCCACCCGATGTCCCATCTGTTCCCAAATTTCGGGACCTGTGGTGCGTTCATGCGCAGCCGGATTCGCCGGATTGCCGAACTGATTCACATAAAATCCACCGGGAATTTCCTCGGCAAGTTTCGCCGCCACATCCTGGTAGTATTCCGGATGCCCGCGCGTCACATCCGAGCGCGCCAGTCGCACCTCAGCGCCAAGCGCGCGCACATGCGCGATTTTTTCCTGCGACATCTTGTCGGGAATAATGAGAATGATGCGATAACCTTTCGCTCCGGCGATCAGCGCCAGACCAAGGCCCGTGTTGCCGGCAGTCGCTTCGATGATTGTGCCGCCGGGCTTCAATTTTCCGTCGCGTTCGGCGGCTTCGATCATCGCCAGCGCGACGCGATCTTTGATTGAGCCGGTCGGATTTTGATTTTCGAGCTTAACGAAAAGCTGACACGGACCGGTATCGAGCCGTGTGATTTCGACCAGCGGCGTGTTGCCGATCAATGAAAGGATCGCGGGCGCTTTGCCCGATTTCCGCGCCTCGAGATCAATCGGAACGATGTTCGTGGCAGCGGTAGTCATTCGGTTGCGCTCTCGCCTTTGTGCGACCACTCGGAGTTGCTGTCTTCGATAAATTGCCGGAGCACGTCGAAGCGCACTTCGCCATAGTTCAACGCGTAACGAAGGTCGCCGCCTTTATAAATCCAGGTTGTCGGAATCCATGAAAGCGGAAGGCCGGCGAATTGTTTAATCTTGTTTCCGGTACGAGGGCCGGGATCGGCCAGAATGGACACGTTGGGTTGGTCGGCGATCTGAAATTTCTGCAACATCGTGTGACCATCTTCGCCGCCGTTCCAGACCGAAACGAAATAGAATTTCACCTGCGGATTTTCTTTCACCATTTTCAACCAGCCGCCAGTTTTCAATTCCGCCTGGCAATTCGAACACCAAGGCGCCCAGAGATGAACCACCGTGGTTCCCGGAGCGCGAATCGCCTCAGTGACTTGTTGGTCAACCGGACTGGCGGTGGCGAAGGTTACGCCTGGGAGAGCCGCCAAAAATGCTAAGACAACGCAAAGACCTAGTGTTTTCATAAAGCCAAACC
>JBDUDH010000073.1:0-3096 GCA_040003015.1 Verrucomicrobiota bacterium
TCCATCAGATCATTCCAATGTTCCGTCCAGCGGTCGAATAGCGTGCCGTCTTCAGTGCGCATCAACTGATAACAAATTTTAAAATCGAGATCGATCCAACTCGAGACGTACTCCAAACCGTTTGGCATCATCCTCCCTTTCTCGCGAAACCGCCGATAAATTTCCGGCGCGGCCCTTTCTTTGAAGCGTTCGATGACCATGTAGAGCATGTTCGTCTTCCTAGTGTCATTCCGAGCGAAGTCGAGGCCAAAACGCAGCGCGACCGTGCGAGGCCGGGCTTTCCATCCCGCTGCATTACCTTTGCGCTCTTGCTGCGGGATCCTTCGACTCCGCTTTGCTTCACTCAGGATGACAAAGTATCGGGGCTATCTTGCCAATTCTTCGTTCGTCTCAGCGAAGGCGTTAACGGCGAATTCCAAATCTTCGCGTGAATGTGCCGCGGAAACTTGCGTGCGCACGCGCGCAGTGCCGTGCGGCACGACCGGATAGAAAAAGCCGATTACGTAGACGCCTTTCTCGAGCATGCGGGCGGCGAATTTTTGCGATTTTGCGGCGTCACCGATCATGATCGGAACAATCGGATGCGTGCCGGGTTTGATCGTCAGGCCGCGTTCGGTCACCGCGCCGCGAAAATATTTTGTGTTCTCTTCGAGCTTGTCGCGCAGTTCGGTCGATGCGCTGAGCAACTCGATGGCTTTGAGCGACGCGGCGACCACGGGCGGCGCAATCGTGTTTGAAAATAGGTACGGCCGCGAACGCTGGCGCAAGAGATCGACAATTTTTTTGCGTCCGCTGGTGTAACCGCCGCTCGCGCCACCGAGCGCTTTGCCGAGAGTGCCGGTGACGATGTCGATCTTGCCCATCACGCCACAATGCTCGTGCGTGCCGCGTCCGGTCTTGCCGAGAAACCCGGCCGCATGCGCGTCGTCGATCATGGTGAGCGCATTGTATTTTTCGGCGAGCTCGCAAATTTCTTTGAGATTTGCAATCGTTCCGTCCATCGAGAAACAGCCGTCGGTCGCGATCAGCCGAAACCGCGCACTCGACGCTGCACCCAGCTGCGTTTCAAGATCGGCCATGTCGTTGTGCTTGTAGCGAAAGCGCTGCGCTTTGCAGAGGCGGATGCCGTCGATGATGCTGGCGTGATTCAGTTCGTCGCTGATGATGGCGTCCTCGGCGCTGAAAAGCGTTTCGAAAAGTCCGCCATTCGCATCGAAACATGACGGATACAGAATTGTCTCTTCCGTCCCGAGAAATTTCGTCAGCGCGGCTTCGAGTTCCTTATGAATGTTCTGCGTGCCGCAAATGAAACGCACGCTCGCCATGCCGAACCCGTGCGTATCGAGCGCTTCCTTTGCCGCAGCGATCAACTTCGGATGATCGGCCAGGCCAAGGTAATTGTTCGCGCACATGTTAAGCACGCGTCGGCCGCCAGCGATCTCGATCTTCGCATCCTGCGGGCTGGTGATGATGCGCTCCGTTTTGTAAAGACCTTGCGCTTTGATTTCGTCGAGCGTTTCGGAAAGCTGCTGTTCAAATTCGGCGAGCATATATTCACATTTACCAACGCAAACGCTGTTTGTCATTCCGAGCGAAGTCGAGGAATCCCGTTGCATTACGGCTGAGGTTTCATCGCGGGATCCTTCGACTCCGCTTTGCTCCGCTCAGGATGACCGTGAAAAACAGCCGTTGCGCGGCTTGTGAATAACTGTTAATAACTTTGCGAGCTCCATTGCAACGCCGGGAATTTCTTCATCTCCTTTCCGCGCTCGCTTTGTCTCTGTTTCTCAACGCCTGCGGGACGACGCGCCGGCTCCCAGAATATGAAGCGCCGCTCGTGAAAACCGATTTTCAAACGGTCCGCACGACCGCCTACACGCACACGGAAAGCGACCACATCGAATACGGGAATCACAATGCGCTCGGCGGAATCTTGCAGGCCGCGGCGCCGCCGATTCGATCGGCCGCGGCGGTTCCACGCGCACTGCCGGTTTACGATTCTGAGGTGGAGCCTCAGCCATGGACGATGGATCCGAGAGTGACGCGTCTGAGAAGAACGACGACCACAACAACCACGTGGTCGCGTTACCCGACTGTTTATGGAAGCGCGGCCGCTGATTGGTCGCGCTGGCCGGCCGGAACGATCTTCCGCGTCCTTTCGACCGGCCAGGTGTATCGCGTGGAAGATTACGGCTGGGCGCTCGCCGGCCGCAATACGATTGATCTCTACATGGCTACCCCTAACGACATGAATTCATGGGGCGTTCGTGCTGAACAGATCCAGATTTTGCAGTGGGGCGATCCGCAAGAAAGTCTGCGCTTGCTTCAATCGCATCAAGATCATCGCCACATCAAGCGCATGGTCCTGGAGCTAGAAGGCAAACATCGCGCGGCGGCGGAAATACAGTAACCAATTCGTCAATAAATTCAGCGATAAACGTCTTTTCGATGTCCGATTGAGCCGATGCGAACTAGTTCTGCAGCCCGGTCGATCCTGTAGAGAATCCGATAATCTCCGACGCTGATTCGGTAGCCATCCGAGCCTATCAGCTTTTGAAACCGCGCGAAGATGGATCGACAACCATGGCACGCAACGTCTTCGTAATTCGTTCGCGGGCTTGCGAAGCAGGTTAACGAGTTCCTTTTCCGCAGAGCGTTGGATTTCAACGCGCCAGCTCACGTATCGAAATCGCGAAGTACGTCCTTAAGAGGTCGGCTAGGCTCATTGCGACGTGACTCGATAAATAGACTGTCTCTCAGGTCTTCGCGAAGACTCTTGTCAGCAATCAGAAACTTGAGCACCCGCGCACGATCACGCGGACCGAGCGCTTTGATCTCGGCAATGACCTCGGTTGCGCTCATCACGCAAATTAGCGCGTGTCCGCGGTTCACTCAGCCGACAACCAACGACTAAAGTTTCGCAGGATATTTCGTGCCGTAGCACACCCGAATAGCAACAATAGCGTAACGAATCGTGAGAGAGATTCGTCGAGTTCACTTTGAGCGATAATTACCGTTCGCTCCAATCCAGCACGATCTTGCCGGAGTTGCCGGATCTCATTAGCTCGATCGCTTCGCGAAATTCGGTGTAGGGAA
>JBDUDH010000072.1:0-10305 GCA_040003015.1 Verrucomicrobiota bacterium
GCGCAAATCTTTTGACCGAGCCCATGTCGATCTTATACTTGAACTCCCTCGTTTAACTCAAACCGGAGGATCCGTTATGTCACTCGCAGTTGGAACCAAAGCACCAGATTTCACACTCTCGACCAAAACCGCAGACGGGCCAAAGCAAATCAAACTGAGCGACAATTTCGGTACGAAAAATATATTGCTCCTCTTTTTCCCGATGGCGTTTACGGGCACATGTACGACGGAAATGTGCGGCGTGAGCACGGATTTAACCGCCTATGGCAGTCTCAACGCGACCGTTTACGGAATCAGCGGCGACAATCCGTTCGCGCAGGAAGCTTGGGGGCAAAAAGAGAAGATCACGGTGCCCCTGCTGAGCGATTACGAGCACAAGGTCGCGAAAGTTTACGACGTCATGTACGACTCCTTTCTGCCACAACTGAATCTCGGCATGAGCGGCGTGGCCAAACGTGCCGCATTCATTATCGACAAGAACGGCGTCATTCAATACGCCGAAAGCAACGACGATGCGAAACAATTGCCGAACTTTGAGAAGATCAAATCGAAGCTGGCGGAGATGAAGTGATAGATTGTCATTCTGAGTGAAGCGCAGCGAAGTCGAAGAATTCCGCAATGATATCTATAAGGTTTTCGCAACGGGATGTTTCGACTTCGCTCGACATGACAATAGCGAAATGAACGACGAGTTTAAAACGCTACAAAAATTCGACGCTGGCAAAGGCCGCGAAGGATTTTTGCATTCGTTGCCCGCGCTGGAGGGACAAGGCGTCGGCAAAATTTCGCGGTTGCCGGTGAGCATCCGCATCGTGCTCGAATCGGTGCTGCGAAATTGCGACGGGAAAAAAGTCCGTCGCAAAGATGTCGAGACGCTGGCGAATTGGAACGCAAAGATGCCGGCGAACGAAGAGATCCCATTCGTGGTCGCGCGGATTGTTCTGCAGGATTTCACCGGCGTGCCGCTGGTGGTTGATCTTGCCGCCATGCGCAGCGCGGTAAAAAAACTCGGCGGCGATCCAAAAATCATCGAGCCGCTCGTGCCGGTCGATCTTGTCGTCGACCACTCGGTGCAAGTCGATTTCTTCGGCTCGGCCCAAGCGCTGCGTTTGAATTTGGAGATGGAATTCAAACGCAACCGCGAGCGCTACCAATTTTTGAAATGGGGACAGCAGGCTTTCAGCACTTTCCAACTCATCCCACCCGGCATCGGCATCGTCCATCAGGTGAATCTCGAATACCTCGCGAAGGGCGTTCTCAGTGGCGCAGGCTTCCAGCCTGTGAAGGAAAAAGACACCGGCAAGATACCTGTGCCACTTTTCTATCCCGACACGCTCGTCGGCACGGATTCGCACACGACCATGATTAACGGACTCGGCGTGGTCGGCTGGGGCGTGGGCGGAATCGAAGCGGAAGCCGGCATGCTCGGCCAGCCGGTTTATTTTTTAACGCCGGAAGTCGTCGGTGTGCATTTGACCGGACAGTTGCGCGAAGGCGTGACCGCGACCGATCTCGTCCTGCACATCACGCAAATGTTGCGCGCACAAAAAGTCGTCGGAAAGTTCGTCGAATTTTATGGCGAAGGCGCAGCGTCGCTTCCCGTTCCCGATCGTGCGACGATTGGAAACATGTCGCCCGAGTACGGCGCAACCATGGGATATTTCCCGGTCGACGCCGAATCGGTGACTTATTTGCGCGCGACCGGTCGCACTGATGAACAATGCGCCGCGTTCGAAAATTATTTTCGCGCGCAAAAAATGTTCGGCATGCCGCGCAAAGGTGAGATCGATTACAGCGTCGATCTCGAATTAGATCTCGCGGACGTGCAGCCAGGGGTTGCGGGACCAAAGCGTCCACAGGATCGAATTAATTTGCCGGCGCTCGGCGAAACCTTTCGCTCGCTTTTACAAAAACCGATCAGCGACGGCGGCTACGGAAAAAAGGATGTCGATCTTAGCGCGAAACATCTCGTGCAATTGAACGGCACTGCTCCGGGCGACGGCGAGATGGCTTCGACGGACAAACAAGATCAAGGGATTCAGCCCGGCGACGAGCGGAACAAGATCGAGATGGTGGCTAATCGCCCGACGCCTGACACAGCTCGCGAATTAAAAGATGCAACCGTTGATCCATTTCATCACGGGCAAAGCCGCATCGGCCACGGCAGCGTTTTGATCGCGGCAATCACGAGTTGCACGAACACGAGCAATCCGAGCGTCATGCTCGCGGCCGGATTGTTGGCGAAGAAGGCGGTCGAGCGCGGCCTGCATGTCAATCCTGCCGTAAAAACTTCGCTCGCGCCCGGATCTCGCGTCGTCACGGATTATCTCGACAAAACCGGGCTGCAACAATATCTCGATCAACTCGGTTTCAATCTCGTCGGCTACGGTTGCACAACTTGCATCGGCAACTCCGGTCCGCTCCATCCGAAAATCGAGAAAGCGATCAACGAATTCGATCTTGTCGCGGCGTCAGTGCTTTCCGGAAATCGAAATTTCGAAGCGCGCGTGCATCAGAACATCAAAGCGAATTTTCTCATGTCGCCGCCGCTGGTGGTGGCATTTGCACTGGCCGGACGGGTAGATGTCGACCTTTCGCGCGACGCGATCGGCAAAGACAAAGAAGGCCGCGAAACTTTCCTGCGCGATCTCTGGCCGTCGTTAAGCGAAATCCGCGACACGATGCAATCAGCGCTGAAGCCTGAAATTTTTCGCAAACTTTATCGCGATTTCGCCGATCAAAATCCGAAATGGAATGAAATCCCATCGAGCAGCGGAGAAGTTTATCAATGGGATGAGAAGAGCGATTACATTCACGAACCGCCGTTTTTCGAAAACTTCTCGATGGAGGCTGGACATATCCAAGAGATTCGCGGGGCGCGCGCTCTCGGGATTTTCGGGGACTCTGTCACGACCGATCACATTTCGCCGGCGGGGGCGATCAAAGCGACGTCTCCGGCGGGCCAGTATCTGATTTCGCGTGGAATTAAGCCCGAGGATTTCAACAGCTACGGTTCGCGTCGTGGGAACGATCTCGTCATGACACGCGGAACATTTGCGAATGTACGGATCAAAAATTTGATGGTGCCAGGAACCGAAGGGGGCGTGACGAAGTATTTTGGTCGTACAGGCTTCCAGCCTGTGACGAAAAAGCTTCACCGGCAAGATGCCGATGCCACAACCGGAGAACAAATGTCGATCTACGACGTGGCGATGAAATATGCGGAGACGAAGACGCCACTAATCATTCTCGCCGGTCATGAGTATGGAACGGGATCGTCGCGCGATTGGGCGGCGAAGGGGACGCGTTTGTTAGGCGTGAAAGTGGTTGTAGTCGCGAGCTTCGAGCGCATTCACCGCTCGAATCTCGTCGGGATGGGCGTATTGCCATTGCAATTTGTCGACGGAACCAACGCGCAATCGCTTGGACTGGACGGCTCGGAGATTTTTTCGATCGCCGGCTTGTCCGACTCGATTGAGCCGGGGGGAAATGTGACACTGGAGATCGCACACGCAGATGGAAAAAGAAATTCGGTTCCGGTGAAATTACGAATCGATACACCGATCGAGATCGATTATTACAAACACGGCGGCATTTTGCCGTTCGTGCTGCGGCAACTGCTTGCTCGGTAACGCCATCCCCTCGACTTCTCCTCTCAGTTGCCGAAACACCCATGCATCGTAAGCGGGCTTACGATACACAGTGGATGAGTATTGAACGAGACGGGCGGAGAGAACAGTGAGAGATTCCTCAATCCATCCGGCTTCGCTCAGGGCAAGACTTTTCGCTCGGAGTGACAGATTGTTGACGCGTCGCGCGTTGATTACGCGGACTCGATCGTTCGCTTCTGCACTTCGATGGGTGAGCCGTCGGCGATGAACGCGGACCGCGGCGGAGCGGCCAAAGTTTCAGCGAATTGTTCGCCATAAAGCGCGGTGACGTCGGCGCGAAGGTCGAACGTTTCCGCGTTCCAAATTTTCCAGCGCGAATGTTCGACGCGATACTCACTGCACCCAGCGCGGACAGAGGTGTATCCCCAATAGTGCTCAGTAATGAATTCGGCGTGGGAGCCGGCCGGGATCAGTTGTGGCTCACCGCTTGCGCTCATCTTGATCGATTCACATTTGCGCCCGCGTTTCCACGAATATTCAACGTTCAACTTAAAATCGACATGCTCGATTTTGTGTTTCATCGGCAACGCGAGATAGTTTTCTCCGTAAAACGCGCGCGCAACGAGCGCGATGGCGCGGCGCGGAACAAGTTCCCGAACGAAGACAACACCGCGTCGCCAGGTGTCGGCTGATTTCTTTCGCACGTAGAAGCGCAGATTCACTTCTTCGAAATCGCGATGCAACGGGACCGGCAGCCCGAGGAGGCGAGTGTCGAGAAAAAGGAAGCCGACGACGCTGAGAAACGTCTTGTCATTATCGTAATCCAGTTCTGTTCCCCACGGGACGAAAGGTTGCAGCAATTTCGGATCGGCGACGAAATTCAACATCGCCAGGTAACGCCAGTTGGCCGTGAGAAATGGCTTCAACCCTTCACCCGGACAGCGCCGCTCGATCAGCGCAGGAGTTTCTCGAGTGTCGGATCGGGTGACGCTCCGAGCGAAAGCGCTTTTTCGTAATGTTGTTTTGCCTGTTGTTTGGCCGGCGGCTGAGCAGTGGCATAAATGACGGCGAGATTAAAATGCGCATCCGCGTATCCCGGATCGTTCGCAATCGCCTCGAGCACCTCTTTCTCGGCCGCTTCCTGCCAACCTTTCTGGCTCGCGGTGATGCCGAGATAATTGTGCGCCGTCGCACTCTTGGGATTAATCGCGAGCGACTTGGTCAGTTCGGCCAGCGCATCGTCGAATTTGCTTTGCCGATAATAAACGATCCCGAGCGTCGTATGAGAAAACTCATCCTTCGGCGCGACCGCGATTGCTTTGCGCAGTGTCAGCTCGGCCGCCTTCAACTTCCCGGAGCGAAAAAAGACCACGCCCAAGTTTGATAAGGAATATAGATTGTTCGGGCTCTTGGCGAGAATTTGTTGATACTGCTTCTCGGCTTTTCGGAAATTTCCGCGATCGAAATTCTCCTTGGCTTCTCTCGCCGCCGCCACAAGCGTATCAGGCACACTCGGCTTGGAACTAGGTTCAACTCCTGACCCGGTGATATTCCCTCGGGTCCGTTTCGGGGTTGAATCGATGTTTTTTTTCTCGGGAGGCGGCGATGGTTTTGGCACCTCCGGATTGGTGTTCGAGACCGGCTTCTCCGAATTTTTTGCCACTGACAGGCTGGCCTTCAGGCTCGAAGGATCTTTGTCCGATATTCCCACGATTGGAGTCTTGAGAAGGGTGAGTTCTTCGTTGCTCAATTTTGTAATCGGCGCAGCCAGTAATTCGATTTGCTGACTGAGCGTATCGGATTTGATCTGTAGTTTATTGAATTCGGCCAGCATCAGCTTCTTCGCCTGCTCTCGGCGAGCCTCTTCCTGCCGCTCGCGCATGACAATCGCGCGGAGCATTTCATTTTCCTTTATCAGCCTCGCGGTCTCTTCCGTGTTCGCGCCCACTGTCTTTGCTTTGGCCAGTTCGACGCTCGTCTCATCGAGCTGTGTGCGGAGATCAGCCAGCGTGGATTCCGAATTTTGATTTTGTTTCTGGCTGGCGGCGAGTTGCTGCCGGAGATCATCCAACTGCGTTTTCATTTCGGCCAATTCCTGCGCCTTCTTGGGCTTATCCTCGACCATCTCGCGCACCGCCTTTTCGGCGTCGGCGAGCTTTTGTTTAAGATTGCTATTTTCCGTGACGAGAATTTGCACGCGGTTTTGCGCTTCTTTTGCAACTTTAAGCTCGTTGACCGCTTGATCGCGTTCACGCTGCATCGCGTTTCGCTCTTCGGTTACGCCGGCGATGCGGTTGTTCGCGTCCTTCAGTTTTGACTTTGCACTGTCACTCTCCTTTTCCGCGGCCGCGCGCCCGGCCTGCGCCGTCTCGAGCTCTTTTTGCAATTGCTCGATTTCCGCACGCAATGCTTTTTCCGCGAGCTGACTCCCCGGCCCAGCGGCCTGAATGGTTTTCAAAGAATCCTTTGCCTTGGTAAGTTGATCGCGAACTTCGCGCTCGGTCTGCTGCGTTTTCTGCAACGCACCCTGGGCGTCTGACAGTTTGCTATCTGTCTCACGGAGTTTGCCCGCCAGCTCTTCTTTTTCCTTCCGCGCGCGGTCGTACTGCTCGTGTGATTTTTTCAGCTCGCCTTCCAGCGCGTCGACTTTCGCACGCAATTCTTTCGTCGCACTCTGAATTGCGGCATCAGCGATTTTCGGATTTGGCGTTGGCGGCGGCGGCGATGCACTGATCTCCACAGAAGGCGTCGCGGTCGATTGAGTCGGCGGGGTAGCGGCGATAGTCGGCTCAGCCGTTTCAGTGGTTGCCGTCGTAGCCGCGAGATCGGTCTGCGTGGCGAGCTTTTTTTGCACGCGCAGAATACTCTCGCCAATTTTTCGGCTGCGGTACTCCGTAATTGCCGGCTGCCAGTCCCCGTGCTGTTTCCTGAGTTCCTCCAGCAAACTTCCGGCGAAGCGGAACTTTGCCAGGGCCGCCTTGAGCTGATTGTCGCGCTCCAGTTTTTCGCCTTGTTGCGAGGTCATGTAGGCTTTGAGAAAGACCTCCGACGGATCATTGTCCTGCGCGAGAAGACGCGCCGGCGCTGCAAACAGCGCAAGAACCAGGATGAGAAGCAGCCCGACTCGATTCATTAAAAGACTGCGGACGATACCTGACGCGCCCTCGCGTTGCAATGGCTGGCTACGCCCGCTGAGTCGCGATCGATGTTTTGGCGGTGACTGAGGCAGCGCTTTGCCTTTGCAATCTGAAATCTAAAACCTAAAATCTAAAATCTGAAATTCGTGGTGGTCATAGCTCAATGGTAGAGCCCCAGATTGTGGTTCTGGTTGTTGCGGGTTCGAGTCCCGTTGACCACCCCACGGCATTTAGCTTTTCCGGTGCCCCCTCCGCGCGCGGCAGCACACTCGCGCGCCTCGAAGATTTCCGATTGCTTTTATTAGCAAATCGCCAATCGCAAATCTACAATCGCAGCCGAAGTGTGTCTGTAGCTCAACTGGATAGAGCAGCTGACTTCGGATCAGCAGGTTGGGGGTTCGAATCCCTCCAGACACGAATTGATTCTTGTCGTTTGTGTTTCCTCGAAACTCGACGATATTCCCCGATTGTTGGATTAAGTTCTGTTTTGTTCGTTGCGTGGTAGATCGTCAGTTGAGTTTTCCTCAGTGGTGATTTGAAACCCGATTCTCGGGAACGGCTTTGTAGCTGGCAGGTATTCTCCAAAAACCAAATCACATGAAACTATACGTAGGAAATCTCTCCTTTGAGACCACCGAAAATGATCTTCAGGATCTTTTCGAACAACACGGCAAAGTCACTGAGGCCACTTTAATGATGGACCGTGCGACTGGCCAATCACGTGGCTTTGCTTTCGTCACGATGAGTGACACGGCCGAGGCCAATGCGGCATTGAATGCCCTGAACGGCAAGGAAATCGGAGGTCGAACACTTACCGTCAATGAAGCGCGTCCCCGCGAAGAGCGTCCGCGTCAATTCGCCGGGAATCGCCGGTAACTTCGATTTTAATCGGAGAGTCGGTACTCAATTGAGTGCCGGCTCGGCCGGTCGAGTAATCATGGATCCAAAGAAAGCGATTGAACTGGAAGGGAAAATTATTTCTGTTCTCGCAGGCACGATGTTTCGCGTGGAATTGGCCAACGAACACATGGTGCTCGCGCATATTTCGGGAAAAATGCGCAAACGCTTCATTCGCCTGACCACGGGCGACCGAGTCAGACTACAAATGTCCCCGTACGATATCGACAAAGCGCGGATTGTTTATCGACTCGCGTAGAATTTTTGTTAAACGCAACACAGAAACAAAGGCACCCATGATCAAACGAATATTAGTGAGATGTCCGGCAACAGCGAAATTGACTGCAACAGGGCAGACGGTCGAAGAAGAGCTTTGGGGAGAAGCGAAGCTCAAGGCACACAAAGTGACCTGCCCGCACTGTCAGGGTCTCCACGATTGGACGAAAAAAGACGTCGTGCTAGCTCGGTAAAATTCCGAGCTGGTTCAGTTCGATCCGGAGTTCGGGAAAAACCATCCGCCGGAGCTTGACATTGGGGTTGCCGACCCCTTACGAGTCGCAGCGTGAAGGCGCCCAGCGCCAGCCGCAAAGAGCTCGACTCGTTGGTCGTCGGGATTGAGTTGACTCTCACCAGCATTATCCAGGGCGTCGCGCTATACTTCTTAACCGATAACGCCCGCACGGTTTTATCGCTGCGACAAATAGGCAACTGGCCCTATGTGCTCGCGGGACTTTTGATCATTTTGATTTTCTGGTCGCGCTCGGTTTTGCATACGCTGACGTTGATCCGATGGCCACTCGAGTTTCCCCATAATTTTTTCTATATCGGGTGCGCGCTGGGTGAGGCGCTCCTTTTCACGCGCATCGAAAGCCCACGCGCCTGGTTTGCCCTCAGTACCGTGTACGCTGCAAGCGTCTGGCCGTTGTTTGCTTATGATTTGCGCATGGTGCGGGCCCGCGAAAAAGACAGTGCGGGCGATGCAGCCTCTCGCCTTTACGCCCTGGTCGCGTGTGACCAATGGGTGAATATCCGCCTGCTGATGCCGGCTCTCTTTTTGCTTAATCTCGCGAGTGCGCTTTCGATTTACGCGCGCCCGCATTTTTTCCTCGTCGAAGGGCGACACGTGTTCTTGATCGGAGCTCAAGTCATCGCGCTGGCCATTTACTTGGTTTACGTCATCCGCTTTTTTGGTCGACTGACGCCGCTGATCCTCGCGACGCGGCAAGAGTGGCACACGGAGGCCGAGCGCGGTTAATCGGAGAGCGTCTCCAATTCGGCGCAATGCGTCGAGAACATCCGAACATCGACAAAATCGCCTTCGCCAGATCGACGGAAGTAGGCAAAGCGATTCTCCAACAGTGGCTTGCACGGGTTGCTGCCATACCTTGCTCTTTCTTAATTATCGTCGGTTTGATTTTCGGAGCGCGTTTTCGCGTCGAAATACAAGACGACGAATGAAGCCGCGAGCAGTGGACGGAGGACGGCATGCAGCAGGCTGCTGATTGCCGAGCTCGCGATCGTGAGAGTATCAGGCCGCTTCGCCTGCGCGAGGGATTGAGCCAACGATACAACCTGGTCGAGGCTTGTGATTCCTCGCATACGATAAAGGAGAAATGGCAATTCAATTCCCGCGCTGACAACAAGGAGCAGAACGAGCCATAAGAAAGCGATGATGGCCCCGCGATAGAGCGGCCACTGAAGGCGTGGCGCGCGCAGCCGCTGGCGCGCCAGCCTTTTACTTTCGCGCAGTGCTTCTGCTCCAACTTGCTCCCCGAGCGCGCCGGTCTGCTGCCAGAAAAGAAAATTTATAAAAAGCCGGGCGACCATATAACCGAGAAAACTCAGAATAAGCAGAGCGAGAAACAGTGATGTAATCGAGGCTGCTCCCGTTGTAAGCGAGAGCACAGCCAGGAGCGGAATTCCCGTCCAAAAGAAATAACTGGCGTAGACAAGCAGGCAGAGTTGCGCCATCCGAGGCCAGAGTTTTCTCGCACGCCGCAATAAATTGCTCAACGTGTCGGCCTGTCCCGTGACTGCGTCCGCCGCTACCAGCTGGAGACCGGCCAGCGAAATGGGCCACATGCCAACGAGCAGAAAGATCAACACAACGTTCGCAATAACTCCCGCCCTCGCCGCAGTGCTCTGTGGAATTTCGAAGAAGGGCAGCGTCAACTGCAACAAAAACCACGGGACCGCCACCAGGAGCGTAAAAAAGAAAAACTTCGGGAACCCTTTGCGATAAACTCGCCAGCTTTCGCTCAACAATTCGGCGAAGCTTTGCTGGCGTCCCGGTATTTGCGCGGACGCAGACGGAACGCGCTCTGGGAATAATTCCGGAACGTCACTGGCTCGAATCCACGCATCAGCGCCGGTCGCGCGCATTTCGTTTTCCCGGATGAGACGGCCCTCTCGCACCCAGTCGCGCAACGTCTCGAGATCGGCTGGCCCGTACTCTTTGTCCTGCACTCGGACGATCCACTGTTCCGGCATGGCGATGATTTAAGCGTGAATCACGGGAAGCGAAAGTAGCGCAAGCGTCCCACTTGCGAATGACCCGGCCCGCAACCGGAACGGTTGCGCTACCATACCCGATTCCGCTACCGTTTTGATGTGAAGCTGCTTCTGATCGATGGTCATTACTACGTTTACCGGTCATTTTT
>JBDUDH010000112.1:0-3037 GCA_040003015.1 Verrucomicrobiota bacterium
CGATGTGACTCGTGGGTCAACCGCAGAATCGATGGCGTGTCTGACACATCGATCGCGTAAACGAAATTCTGGACGGCACCAAGAACGTAGAGCGAGTGAAGAGGCGCGTTCCAAAACTTCGCAGCGCGTTGCAAAACATCAGGCGTGAGCGCTTGCTCAATTGCTCGTTGAGGTGCGGATCGCAGAGGTGCATCGTTTATCCGCGGTTGAATCGCGCTTGCCCGTCTCATTTTCAGCCATAAACTTAATTGCAGCGCCTGCGGTCGATGACGCAGGGCTCGCGAGATTCTGCCACTTTATAAAACGTGCTGCGATGAAATCAGAAAGCGGGATACCGAGAAACAATGCGGCTGTCGCCGCCACGCCGAAACATCTCCTGCAGTTTGCGGTTGATCAACGTTACGACGATTACACGCCGGTCGATCACGCCGTCTGGCGTTTCATTATGCGCCAGAATACTTTTTTCCTGAGGGAATATGCACACAAAGTTTACTTCCAAGGGCTGCTCGACACCGGCATTTCCTTCGAACGCATCCCACGCATTCAGGAAATGAATGACATTCTTGCAAAGATCGAGTGGGGCGCAGTCGCGGTTGACGGATTTATTCCGCCGGCCGCTTTCATGGAATTCCAAGCTTACAAGGTGCTCGTGATCGCCTGCGACATGCGGCAAATCCATCACATCGAATACACGCCTGCGCCCGACATCGTGCATGAAGCGGCCGGTCACGCGCCGATTATTGTCGATCGCGAATACTCGAACTATCTGCAGCGCTTCGGCGAAGTTGGCGCGAAAGCGATGTCATCAAAAAAGGATTTCGAACTCTATGAGGCGATCCGGCACCTCTCGATTTTGAAGGAATTGCCAAATTCCGATTCTAAGGAACTTGAGGACGCGACCAAAGAAGTTGAGCGCCTGCAGAAAGATCTGGGCGAGCCGTCGGAGATGGCGCTCCTGTCGCGGTTGCATTGGTGGACAGTCGAATACGGACTCATCGGGACGATGGAAAATCCGAAGATTTACGGCGCGGGTCTGCTTTCATCGATCGGCGAATCGGTGTCGTGCCTCGAATCGCACGTAAGAAAAATCCCCTATTCGATCGAGGCGGCGCAAACGGCATTCGACATCACGACCAAGCAGCCGCAGCTCTTCGTCTGTCGGGACTTTCAGCATCTCAGCGACGTCTTGGAAGAGTTTGCGAGCAAGATGGCATTCCGAGTTGGCGGGCCGGAGGGAATCAACAAAGCGATCGAGTGCAAGAACACGGCGACCTGCGAATACTCATCGGGTTTGCAGGTCAGCGGGACGTTTGCGGAAGTGATTACACAGGGGAAGGCGCCTATTTATTTGCGAACGACCGGGCCTTCTGCGCTCGCCTATCAAAACAAGGAATTGCCCGGACATGGGCGCGATTATCATGCGGAAGGCTTTGGCTCGCCCATCGGAAATTGGAAGCCGACCGAGATTACCGAGGGCAAGAGCGTTAAACTCGAATTCGAAAGCGGCGTTATCGTCGAAGGTAAGATCGACAATATTTTACGGCGCGATCGCAAATTGCTGCTGATCACGTTCTCAAATTGCACCGCGAAATTTGGCGATCGCGTTTTGTTTGAACCGAGCTGGGGCACATACGACATGGCGGTCGGCGATAGGATCAGCTCTGTCTGCAACGGCGCCGCGGACAAAGATGCCTACAACCAAGTCGCGCTCATTCCCAAAGAGCGCACGATCAAAAGTCCCTCGAACGCGAAGCGCAAGCGGCTCGAGAGTCTGTATGCGCAAGTCCGCGATATTCGCAATCGCAAAGTCGGCTACGAACGGTTAGGAGAAATTTGGGAGACGCAGCAGGCCGAGCACGCGCAAGACTGGCTCTTATCGATGGAAATCTTCGAGATTCTTGATGAAACCGGTGGCGATCAGAAGCTCAAAGATCGAATCGAAAAATTCCTGAACAAGAAACGCGCGAGCGACAAAGATAAATCAGTCCTGATCGAGTGGGGCTTCCGTCTTGTGAAATATCACAAGCAAGGCGTCTCAGCGCCCGCTTAGGAGATCATCTCTTAACCCGATTCGTCTTTGAAGTGGCGTTTGCCCTTCATGGCTTTGGTGTACTCGTCTTTGCTCAGGATATTTTCATCCAGCTGCATATCCATACGGCAAAAGTTTTTAAAGAATGCTTCGATACGCTCCTGACTTTTCATCACTTCGTCGGTGAGATAATTTACATCGAGGTTAATGCAGATGGCGCCTACCACGCCGAACTCTTTGCGGTAGATCGGAATTGTTGTGCATTTGAATTTGCGGGCCCCGATGTTGAGTTCGTAGTTGAGTTTGTCTTCGTTTTGAAGCTGCCGCTTCTTTAGATCGATCAACAAGTTCGTTGTGCCGTCGCGCAGATGTCTTCCTGTCACGTTGTTTTCCAGGCAGATAAGCGAATGGGACGGGTCGGCCAGATTGTGCAATAAAATCTCCATTCCCGAGTTCGGAAATGATTTCCCGAGCAATCGAACGAGGCGCGCATAATTTTCCAGATATTCGGTTGTGTCATCGGCGATTTTCTTTCCCTCGTACTTCTCGAAAAGTTTCGCATAAACCTTTTGCTCAGCCGGCTCGAGCTGGGCGCGCACGTTGTTTTGCTCGCCGATGAAAATAAGTTGGCGCGCAGCGGTGTAATCGTTGTTCTTGAGGAAGTAGTGCGTGCCGAGTCGGAAATCTTTGAGATTAAATTCCGGCACGTTGTCGCGATTGATCGTGTAGGGATAAAAATCGTAGTCCTCGAGATTGCGGCCGAACTTGCGGCGCTCTTTGTATTTTCCCCAGAGAAAGCCGGCGGCAAGCAGGATCGCCGAAGCTATTATCGAAGCGGTTACGTTAACGGTGATATCGCTGCCTGTGATCATGGAGGTTCCTTTGAGCTTTGCAGGTGAAGAAGTCTTTTGCCCGGGGAATGACGCCAACTTACAAGCTGCCGCTTAAGTTTCCGAGCGTGATGTTTTCGATAACAACATCCGGCGGCTGTGCCAGCGCGTAAGCAAC
>JBDUDH010000031.1:0-10193 GCA_040003015.1 Verrucomicrobiota bacterium
ATAATCTGATTATTCCTTCGGACTGTGTCGTCTCGAATACTCCGGAGGAAAATCGTGATGCGCTCAAATTGATGCAGAAATTTTTAAAAGCCAAGATCCCGACCGGCGACAAGGTCGTTTTCAGTCGACGAAGAAAACAAAAACGGCGCTGAGTTTAATTGGCTCGGTGCGTCTTTGTCGCGGACGGCGGGACATCATCTGGATTCATCAAGGACAAATCGTCAGCGCTTTGTCGGCTGGTCTTACCTTCGGCGGAGCGCCAGGCGATAACTGCGGCGCTTGCGCATAAAACCTTCGCGTGGCATACACAAACCCACTCTGGCCACGCCGCTCAACATGCCTGCTGCACCATCAATCTCTCACGATCCCGCGCTGGAGACGCGCGTCTTCTGGGAGCAACACAAAAAGCCAATTATCGGCGCGCTCCTTTTTGCGATTTTGGCGATCGGGGGTTACACGGGATTCCGCTTTTATTCCGAACACCGCACGACGGAAGCCGAGCTCGCATTAGCGAATGCAAAAACAGCTCAGGAATATCAAGCGGTGATCGACCATTACCCCGGCACGGCCGCATGCGCCGACGCTTACCTGCTGATGGCAGAGAACCAGCGCAGCGACAAAAAATTCGCTGATGCCAACACGACTCTGCGCACATTCTTGAATCGGTTTTCCAAACACGATTTTGTCACCACGGCCTGGATGGGAATCGCCGCGAATCTGGAGTCGTTAGGCAAACCGGACGAAGCGCTGAGTACGTATCAGCGGCTGGTGGCCGAGTATCCGCAGGATTTCAATGCGCCTCTCGCGCTCATATCTCAGGTACATTTGTTGAAAGCCAAAAACAAAATCGACGAAGCTCGGCGGGTCTGCGAGACCATGCTGACCCAGTACCGTGAGAGTCTGCTCTCGGGCGAGGCATCCAGACAACTGCGAT
This sequence comes from Verrucomicrobiota bacterium, assembly GCA_040003015.1. GTDB lineage: Bacteria > Verrucomicrobiota > Verrucomicrobiia > Chthoniobacterales > UBA10450 > JBDUDH01. The sequence goes on from JBDUDH010000031.1 coordinate 935, forward strand.
CATTGAAAAAGAGCGATGACACAAGCCCGGTAGCGCCTGGGTCTATGAGTGCACCGATTCCGACAGGTTCCGTTTCTCCTCCCGCGCGGCCGTAATGCCAGTGCAGGATACTTGACCCTTCGTGAACGGAAGGGGATTAGCGTTTCGAGAATTGGAATCGCTTCCGCGCACCGGGCTGCCCGGATTTCTTGCGTTCTTTCATCCGTGGATCCCGGCTCAGAAGCCCTTCGGCTTTGAGGGTGCCCCTGAGATTAGAATCCACTTGCAAGAGCGCCCGCGAAATGGCGAGTCGCACCGCGCCAGCCTGACCAGTAGCACCGCCGCCGGTCGCGTTGATCGTCAGATCGTAAGAATTCGTCAACTTCACCACCTGCAACGGCTGAAGAATCGTGTTCTGCAACGGCACTGTCGGAAAGTATTCCTCAAAGCTTGTACCGTTAATATCGATCTTACCGCTGCCCGGCGTCATGCGGATACGCGCGACTGCAGTTTTGCGACGGCCTGTAGCGATAAATTCCTGAGTCTGCGCCATACGGCAAAAAATTAAACCAGCGCGACCGATTGCGGCTGTTGAGCGGCGTGCGGATGGGCATCGCCACGATACACCTTGAGCTTCCGATAAACGGCGCGCCCGAGCCGATTGTGCGGAATCATGCCGCGAATCGCGCGCTCGACTAAAAGTTCTGGATGACGCGCCCGGCGCGAGCGCACGGTCTCGGTCTTATGGCCGCCGACATAGCCCGAGAAGCTCATGTAGGTCTTTTGCGCTTCCTTTTTACCGGTCAGCCGAACTCGGTCAGCGTTGATCACGACGACGAAATCGCCGGTATCGACATGCGGCGTATAAATCGCCTTCTCCTTGCCGCGCAATAAGTTCGCGGCCTTGACCGCGACGCGTCCGAGCACCTGATCTTTGGCGTCGATGAGCCACCATTTGCGCGGAACCTGATTTGCTTTTGCGGAAAACGTAGTCATCGGGTCTGAAGGGCACGCAAATTAGAGGACACGGCTGAGGGTGTCAACTGGTCGTTCGAGTTCCGCCGAACGGTGCCATTGCGCCGAAATCCACCGTCTCATCTTGAGCGAACACGCGAGAATTGCCGACTCGCCAATTCATTTCCGACGGCTTAATTTCCGGGCTTCTTGTATGACAACACCGGCCCCTGCTACTGGCAAAAGCGCGATCACTCCCCGACGCGCGGATGATTTTCCGGAATGGTATCAGCAGGTCATCCGCGCGGCCGATCTCGCGGAGCCGTCCGATGTGCGCGGTTGCATGGTGATCAAACCATGGGGCTACGGGCTTTGGGAAAATATGCAGCGTCAACTCGACGCCATGTTTAAGGAGACGGGCCACAAAAATGCGTACTTTCCGCTCTTCATTCCGCTCAGCTACATGGAAAAAGAGGCCGGCCATGTCGAAGGTTTCGCCAAGGAATGCGCCGTTGTCACTCATACCCGGCTGGAGATAAATGCACAGGGGAAGATGGTACCCGCCAGCCCGCTGACTGAGCCTTTGGTCGTTAGGCCAACTTCTGAAACCATCATCGGCGCCGCGTATGCGAGATGGGTGCAAAGCTATCGCGATCTACCCATTCTGATTAACCAGTGGGCAAACGTCGTCCGTTGGGAAATGCGGCCGCGTCTCTTTTTGCGAACGACTGAATTTCTCTGGCAGGAAGGGCACACCGTTCACGAAACGGAAGCCGAAGCGCGCGCCGAAACGAAGCTGATGCTCGACGTTTACGAGCGCTTTGCGCGTGATTATCTCGCGATTCCTGTCTATTGCGGAGAGAAATCCGAGAGCGAACGTTTTCCGGGCGCCGTGCAAACGCTTTCCATCGAAGCGATGGTACAGGACCGCAAAGCAATCCAGGCGGGCACCTCCCATTTTCTCGGGCAGAATTTTTCGCGTTCGAGCGGCATTCAATTCCAAACGCGCGACGGGAAGCAGGAGTTTGCCTGGACAACCAGCTGGGGGGTAAGCACACGCCTCGTCGGGACGCTTGTTATGATGCATGCCGACGACGACGGACTTGTTCTGCCACCTCGAATTGCGCCGACGCACGTCGTTATTTTGCCCATCACGCCGAAGGAGGAAACGCGTGCGCAGGTTTGGGAGGCAGCCGATAAATTGGCGCGCGAACTTCGGAACGTTTTATATCACGGCGCACCGATCGAGGTGGAAGTGGATCAGCGCGATCTCGGAGGCGGTGTGAAGAATTGGGAATGGATCAAGAAAGGCGTGCCGCTGCGGGTCGAGCTCGGACCCCGCGACTTGGAATCCGGCAACGTCGCCGTTAGCCGTCGCGACAAAGGTCTAAAAGATCGACAATTCCTGGCTACCCACGAGCTCGTTGGACACGCCGGCGAACTGCTCGATTCCATGCAGCAAAATCTTTTCAATCGTGCAAAACAGTTTCGCGATCAACACACGCGCGCGATCGATTCCAAAGAAGAGTTTTACGATTTTTTCACATCGAAAAATCCGGAGAAGCCGGAAATCCACGGCGGCTTCGCCCTCGCGCATTGGAACGGCTCACGCGACGTCGAAAAACGGGTGAAGAACGATTTAAAAGTAACAATCCGCTCTATTCTGTTCGATGATCCAGCGAATCCGCCGGAGTCAGGTCGCTGCGTCATCAGCGGAGGCTCGAGCCGGCGCCGTGTCCTTTGGGCAAAGTCGTACTGATAACTTCGAGCTCGCGGTTGCAATTCGAATTGGAGAGTCAACAGGTTGACGCGCCGCGATGCGCTAGTTTAGTTGCGGGGTGCCGACTGAAATGAAGCTTTATAGCCGTGAATGGTGCTCGTGGTGCATCGACGGGAAGGATTATTTGAAGCAACATGGCTACCAATTCACCGAGATCGACGTCGGTCAAGACCGCGAGGCCTACCACGAAATGATCGCACTATCCGATCAAACTTACGTGCCCACGCTTGTCGCGGGCGATGAGGTGCTCGCGAATTTCGATACCGCTCAGCTCGAAAAGTTTTTGCGCGATCATCGCATCGTTCCGTGATGCTGTTCGGCCTTTTCCTTACGCTCGGCGTTGCTGTTCTCAGCGTCGCCCTCCGCAGCTACCAATCGTCTGCTTCGCGAAAGATCGGCGCGGCTGGCATTCTCGTTTCATCTTTTCTCGCGATTTATTTTTTGACCGGCAATTGGGTGCTTGGGCTGGTCAGCGCAATGAGCTGGCTCTTTTTGCCCTGGCTGGAAATTCTTACGCGCATCCGCAATCTTCGCCTGCCGCGTGAGAAAATGCTTCGACCGAAAAGTCCGCCCTCCTCCGAACTTTTTCCGACGCTGAGTGAGATCACGACCGAAATTGAGAATGAAGGTTTTGTCCATGTGAACGATGCCGGATGGGACTGGGAAGATTACCGGCAATTTTTTCGTCTCTTTTACAAGGAAGAAGACCGGGCGCAGGCCATGATCTGCCTGAACGAACAGAATGATTTGTCGTTTTATTATTTGCGCATTTCATCGCGAACGAAGGACGGCACGATCTGGACGACGTGGAATTATCCGCTTTCCTACGGGCTGAAATTGACTCCGCATTTTCGGATCAATCGGCAGCGGCCGGACCAGTCGTTCTGGCAGCTTTATCAAAGTCATCGCCAGTTTCTCCGCCTCCAAAATGTGCAGACCGATGTGATCACCCCGCTCGATGACGAGCGGATTCAGCACGAAATCGAAAACGATCTGCGCGAGCAGATCGCGCACAACCTGAAGAAAGGTGTGCTAACTCAGACGGCGGACGGCGAGATCAAATATTCGTGGCGCGGGATGATTTATCTTTGGTGCCAGTTTTTGCTCGACTTGGTGCGGTTGTAGGTGATTTCGGATACCGGAGAGCGGAAAGAAAAACCGATCTCTGCGTGCCGCTTTCTTTGCAGTATCCACAATCCGGTTTCCGAAATCGCAAGTTGCTTTCGGCGCTGCTTGCGAAAAGATGAAGCGCGATGACAAAGAGCGATTGCCCGCGAATCCGCACCGAGCTCCAGGTGATGTTTTTCGATACCGATTGTGCGGCCGTTGTTCATAACATCGCCTATCTACGCTTTATCGAAATCGCGCGAACTTTGCTCGCCGAGCAGCTTGGACTGGGTCTTGTCCAGATGGCTGAAAGCAAGCGATATCCAGTCGTGGTGCGGACGGAGATCGATTACCGCCGCGCGGCGAATTTAGGAGACAGACTCGCAGTCGACGGCTGGCTCGATAAGGTAGATCGTGTTCGCTTCTGGTGCGCGTTTCGGATTCTTCGTCCCGCCGACAATGCGCTGATCGTCGAATGCCGGCAGATGCTGGCGATCATCCAGATGCCCGAAGGGAAATTGCTTCGTTTACCGGAAGATTGGGAACGGTATCGAGTAATTACTTCGTCGAAGGAGCAGAGTTGTTGAAAGCTCCGCTGTCGGCTAGCTTGCGGTGGAGCGGCCTGCCTAACGAGTAATCAAGACACGCATTATGGTTTCCGGCACTTCCGCTCTCGGGATCGAGGACACATTCATCGATCCACCAGCTCTTCCTTCACCGCCGACGCGCGTAGCCCTCTTCATCTTCCTGCTCGTGCTCGCCGCTGCACTCCACATCGCAACGGTGGGATGGGGAGACTTGTATAACGAAACGGATGGACAATACGCCGGCGGTGCGCGCGAGATGGTGGAGACGCAACAATGGCTCGTGCCGACGAACGACGGGATTCCACGAGTGCAGAAACCGCCGGTTCTCTACTGGCTTATTATCGCGTCCTACAAAGTATTTGGCGTGACAGCAGCGGCGGCTCGGCTGCCGATTGCGCTGGCGATGGTTTGCTCAGTCGCGCTGACGTTTCTGATCGGTGACCGACTGGGCGGACATTGGCGCGGTTTTTTGGCCGGCCTTATCCATCTCTGTTGTTGCGGCAGTTTTCTGCTGGGACGCATAGTAATGCCGGAGCCGGTGTTCAGCGCATTTGTCGCCGGTTCGATTTACTGCGCGGTGCGCGGGTTCGAACGAAGACCGTCACGGCGAGGATGGTTCATCGGATTTTGGATCTGCGCGGCCCTCGGGTGCATGACGAAAAGTCTGCACGGATTGCTTTATCCGGTGGGAGTCGTTTTTTTGCTCGCGCTCTTTTATCGGGAAGCGCGTCTTCGTTTCCGGTCGTTGCTGCGTTGGGACGGCATCCTGATTTTCATTCTCCTCGCACTACCGTGGCATGCCTGGATGGAATGGCGTTACCCGGGATTTCTCAGCCATGTCACAGCGGGAGAATGGGTGGCGCATCTCGCTGGGCGTGAAGACAGCGCTCATAGTTTCGACGACGTTCCCCGCGCGCAGTTTCTCGCCTTGCACGTCGCCTGGTGGTTCCCCTGGACAATTGCGATTTTGCCTGGCGCCTTTTTGGTGTGGCGAAAGGTGCTACGTCCTCGCGAGATAGAATTCGCCGATGCACTTCCACTTTGCTGGATGGCGGTGGTGCTGCTGCCGACTTTCTTCATCGGTCAACGGCAGGATTATTATTCCATGAGCATGTGGGGAGGGTTTGCCATCTGGTCGGCAACGGCCTGGGAACGCATGCCGCGCTGGAGCCGCCTGCTTGGTGCGGGCGGCATGATGTTGCTCGGCATCGCCGTAAGCATCCTCGCTTTAGCATTGCCGATGTTGCTGCGCAGCGCCGATGGACATTGGGGTGAGACGTCGGGCCGCTCGACGGCCTGGCGAACAATCACGGATTTTCCGATGATAACGTGGCTGGGTTTTCGGCCGATGTTCGGTGTTATCGGATTTGCTCTGCTGATTTTTTCATCGATCGCGATCTATTTTGTCTGGCAAAATCGCGAAAGGCTGGCGCTCACCGCCTTGGCAGCAGCGATGGTCCCGATCGGCTTTAGCATGCTCGATGGGGTAGCGCGGATGGCTCCCTATTTTTCGCTCGCGGACGCGGCGCGGTTTTTGGATGCGCAAATGTTGGGAGGCGACAAAGTTTTTTATGAAGGCCCGCTGCATCTCGGGAGCAGCCTGATTTTTTATCTCGATCGGAAGTTCTACCTCTTAAATCAGGATCCAGCTTCTGAACCAGGTGCGACGCGGGAAGCGGATCGCGCGCTTTTTGTGGATGAGTGTGCCTTGCTCAATGGGTGGGGCGGTGACGATCATATTTACCTGATCGTGGAAAAAAACCGCATTCCTTATTGGCAAAAATTCTTTGCCAAGGTTCGGCCGCAGAATCAGCTCATGGCCTGCGGCACCTACGTAGTGTTGAGTAACCTTCCGTAACAGCGCGACCCTTTCGGAAAAGTTTCAATCGCGCGGGAGCGGCGCGCGCACATCATCGTCGAGTAATCGGCCCCAAAAGGCGTTGTAAGGATGCACGCGTGTGACCGGTGCAGTCTCGTGCACCAACGGGCGATGTTCGTTGGCCCACTGGAAGATCGACCCTTCCAGATTCTGGATGCGCGCGAAGCCCGCTGCGCGCAATCGCTGGGCCATCTCAGCGGAGCGATAACCGACTGCGCAGTAAGTAACGATCGGCGCGTTTTGAGTGACTCCGTGCGTTGCGCTTTCCGCTGACGCGTTTGGATCAATCCAGCGCGCTCCAGGCAGACGGCTGATGTTCCATTCTTCAGCCGTCCGGACATCGAGCAGGATGGGTGGTTGGCGGCTTTTATCGCCGAGCCAATCCGATAGCTCGCGGGTCGTGATCCAGTCCAGATTCGCAAAACGATTGCGCAACGAGCGTTTCAGCAAGAACCAATCGACGCTGCTGCTCGCGATCAAACCAAGACCGAGAATGAACAAGGCCGTCATCGCCAAGCCGAGTTTCGCGTGCGGTACGCGCGATTGCTTCGTAAATCGAGGAACGTATTCCATTTGAAAAATTGAACTCGCAGCGTAACCTACCGGCTCATTTTCGCACAAACACCGGGAGCAATCTATGTCGCAGCATCGCAGTTTAAAAGGCGCCAGCACCATCACGGCCAGGCGCAACGTTTTGAAACGCTTCGAGCGCGTGGAATTGCTGAAAAAGCGCGGGCAATGGAAGGAAGGCGCTAAAGTCATTGGCCTTCCTAAAACCAAGCCGGACGCTTAAAAATCATTCAGCGTCGAGTCGGACGCTGAATCCATTGTTTTCCCGCGCGTCTGTGCGCTTAAATCGTTTTCTGGCCGCGGCCGGTCGTGGTTCGCGCCGGCACTGCGATGAGCTGATCGCGACGGGTCGAGTCACGATCAACGGACAGGTCTGCACGGATTTCAGCGCGCAACCGGCGGAGCGCGACCACGTGAAAGTGGATGGCAAACTCGTGCGCGCGAAGCGGCCGTTGCACATTATTTTACACAAGCCCGCCGGTTTTGTTTCCACGAAAAGCGATCCGCATGCGCGCGACACGATCTTCGATCTTCTTCCCGCGAAATTTCCGCGGCTCTTCAACGTCGGCCGATTAGATGCGCAAACAGAAGGCCTTCTCATTCTCACCAACGACGGCGATCTCGCGCAACGGCTGACTCATCCGCGTCACAAGGTCGAAAAAGAATACGAGATAACTTTGGATCGGCCATGGAATCCGGCGCTCACGCCCAAATTATTGCGCGGAATTTTTCTCGACGGTCAAAAGGCACAAATTGCGCGATTGCATTCCATCACGCCGACGCGATTGCGCGTGGTCTTGAGGCAAGGCATTAATCGTCAGATTCGCCGCATGTTTTTCGAGGTCGGTTACGAAGTGAAACGCCTCGTACGCACGCGCATCGGAAATATTCGCCTGGGTGATTTGCCGCGCGGTTATTGGCGCGCGCTCACCAAGACCGAGCTGCGATCGTTGGAACCGCGTCATTCCATGCCCGCACGCAAAACTTCCAGCGGCGGCGTGTCGCCGATGCCATAACTGGTCAACAGGCCGACGAAAACGGTCAGCGTCGTAACCAATATCGCTGCGGCGGCGGCCGGCCAGAGCGAGGGCGCATAAGCGAGTTTAAAGACGAAGACTGCGAGGCCCCAGCTGGCCGCGATCGCGAGCAGAATACCGGTGGCGCTGGCGAGCACGCCGAGGAAAAAATATTCCGTGCACAAAATTTTCCAGATTTGCATCCGGGTGGCCCCGAGCGTGCGCAGCAAAACGCTTTCTTTCAAACGCTGATAGCGCCCGCTCCAGATCGTGCTCGCGAGAACAATCAGCCCGGTGCCGACGGTGAAGAGCGACATGATGCGAATGACGAGCGCAACTTTCGTCAAGATCGAATCGACTGTCTGAATCACCGCCGTCAAATCGAGCGCTGATACGTTTGGGAATTTGGCGACGACCACGTTTTGCAATCGCGCCGAATCCTCCGGCGTCGGCACGCGGCTGACGAGTACATAAAAACCCGGCGCTTGTTCGAGAACACCGGCTGGAAATACGATGAAAAAATTAGTCTGAAAGCGTTTCCAATCGACGCTGCGCAAACTCGCCACGCGAGTCACAACCAGCACGCCTTGCACATCGAAGACGAGCCGATCACCGATTTTTACTCCGAGATCTTTCGCGATTCCGCGTTCGACCGAGATCGGCACGGGTCCGCCGGCCGGTGAATCAACGCGTCCGATCCATTTGCCATCCGTGATTTTTTCGGTTTCGGTAAGTTGCTCGCGGTAAGTCGAACGATACTCGCGCTCCAGTTCCCATTCCGGAATCTTTCGCTGCGGATCGGCGAGCATCGCCGCGGTCTTGCGACCATTGATCTCGACCAGGCGCATCGTGACAATCGGCGCTCGCTGAATGACCGGCAGGCCGAGCGCGCGAACGAGCGCGGCAACCGCGTTCGTTTGATCCGGCTGAATGTCGAAGAGGAAAATGTTGGGCTGATTATTCGCGCCGACCGATCGAAACTGCGCCAGCAACACATTCCGCGTCAGATAAAGATTCAGGAGCAAAAAAGTGCCGAGGCCTAACGAGAGGGTAAGCAACAGGGTTCGATTGTTTGGCCGATAAAGATTCGCGAACCCCTGGCGCAAAACGAAGCTCCAATGATGCGGAAAGAATTTTCGCAGGAGCACAATAAGCAGTTTTGCGACCGCGGTGAGTACGCCAATCGCTACGCCCAGTCCCGCCGCAAAAATCAGACCCTGCATCCAGCTTTCTACTTGAGAGAAAGCGAAGGAAGTGATGCCGGCGGCGATCAAAATGTAGGCGAGCCAAACCGCCACGTCGCGCCGCGAGGAAGCTTCCCGCTCCACCGGCGTGCGCAAAATCAGGAGCGGAGAAACATGGCGAAATCGCAATAGCGGCGGAAGCG
>JBDUDH010000094.1:0-3023 GCA_040003015.1 Verrucomicrobiota bacterium
GCCGACTGTGAGTAGGTCAAAACCACCACTCGAGCTTGGACTCGCCAATTTGACGCGCGCGCATTGCCATGCAGCCGGGCTCTAGCCCAACGCTATTCCGTGGCGCGGCAGAAGGGGGTGCCGCCGAGCGCGCGGCAAAGCGCATCGCCGATTTCCGAGACGATCTCAATTTTTGTCGGATGATAATATTCGCCATCGATCAGAGTGTGAATGGTATGCTGGTGATCAATCGCGTAAGCGGGGAGATGAATGAGATTAGCAGCGTCATCACAGAGCAGGCCCGCCCCCAGGAGCCGGCCATCGTTGGCATCAGCCACAAATTCTCCAAAGCCAAATTCGTCACCGGCGAGATGAAGCTTCCCGATATCGCGACTTTCCGCCGTGGCGGTAACGATTTTATGACCGGCCTTCTCGGCTGTTTCCGGGCTTTGCCCCGCGAAAGCAAATTCTGGATCGGAGAAAACGACCTGGACGTTTGAGCGCCGGGCCCATTTTCGATTTCCATCTTTGACCGCATTCTCACCGGCAATACCGGCCTCGATGTGGGCATGATGAACCACCATCCGCTGTCCAACGACATCGCCCGCGGCAAAGATATTTTCACAATCCTGAAGCCGCATATCATCACCGACGCGAAGCCGTCCTCTCTCGTCAGTCTCGAGCCCAAGAACTTCGAGATTGAGATTGCGCAAAGCCGGTCGTCTCCCCGTCGCGAGCAAAACGCGTTCGGCCCGCAAAGTTTCTGCGCCCTGCGCGCCTTCGATTTCGACGTTAAAGAATCCATCAGCGACGCGAGTGAAGCGGGCGATCTTTCGGCCGGGCATCATCCGCAAACCTTCTCTCTCGTAGATTTCGCGAAGACGCTCGCCGTACTTGAGCGGGAATCGAGGCATAATCGGCGAACGGGAGACCACCGTCACCGCGCATCCCAGGCGCGCATAACGGAGAGAAAATTCCAATGCAACCGGGCCCGCGCCAAGAACGATCATCGATTTGGGTTGCCGCGTGTTGTGCAGGATTTCATTGCTCGTCCAGGCGCCATCCAACCCGATGCTGGTCGAAACGAATGTCGGGATTTGGTTAATCGAGCCGGTCGCGATAATGGCGGCGTCGAAGGTGTAAATTTCATTTTGCGAACGAACGCGATGCGAATCGATGAAGCGCGCGGCCGCGCGAATGATGGTGAATTCATTGGACTGGAGATCGTGGATTTCCTGCTGCCGGTGCGAGTTGAAACCGGCGATTTGCTGATCTTTCCAGGCAATGATTTGCGAAAGAAATTTTTCCGGCCGTACCGGTTTGACCCCGAGCCAGCCGTGGCGCTTCGCTCGGTGCATCGCGTCGATCGGTTCAAACATTGCCTTCGACGGCATGCAGCCGGCGTTGATGCAGAGCGAGGCATGGTCGGCATCGTCTCCCATGAAAAACAGAACGCGCGCACCAAATGCCTTGGCCGCGCGGGCAGCCGAGAGACCGGCTGACCCCCCACCAATCACTGCAATTGTTTTTATTTTGCTCATCTTCTTATCGACACTGCGGGGATGAGAACTTTGTCGTTTGCTTCTCTTCTTTACTGCGCAGCCAAATCGTTTTATGACGGGCGCAAGAAAGAGGCGATAACGAAAGAGGATTGCGATGTCACTGGTATTCGAACGTTTTCAGACCGAAGGAATAGCAGAGCTTTCCTACCTGCTGGGTGATGATGAGCAAGGCGTTGCCGCCGTTTTTGATCCGACGCCCGACGTGGAAAAGTATGTCGAGCTGGCGCGGGAAAAAAATGTCGCCATCACGCATATCTTCGAAACGCACATTCACGCCGACCTCATGAGCGGGTCGCGAGAACTTTGCGCGCGAGTTGATTCCGCCAAAATCTTCGCCAGTCATGAAGAAGGTGCGTGCTATGGCTTCGATACCGAAAAGCTGAAGGACGGCGATACTTTCACCATTGGCGATGCGCTTGTCACGGTGCGACATACACCTGGACACACGCCGGAACATGTCAGTTTCGAAATCGCGGACAAAGACAAGCCGGACAAACCCTGGGGCGTTTTGACCGGCGATTCGCTCTTCGTCAGTTCGGCAGGCCGGCCCGATCTTCTTGGAAGCAGCCAAACGAAAAAGCTGGCCGCGCAACAGTTTCATACGCTGCGTGATTATTTCCTGAAATTGCCGGACAGCGTGATCATTCATCCCGGGCATGGGAGCGGTTCGCCCTGCGGCGCCGGCATTGGCGATCGGTTGGAAAGCACGATCGGTTACGAGCGCGGCACCAATCCATTTTTACAGTTCGACGATGTGCAGGAATTCACCGATTACGCGTTGAACACAGCGCCGCCGATCCCGACCTATTATCCGCGCATGAAAAAGATCAACGCGGAAGGGCCGGAAATCATCGGAAATCTGCCGAGAGTTCCGGGCTTGCCGCCCAAGACATTTCAAAAGGCAGTCGAAGAAAAGAAAGGCGTGCTGGTTGATACGCGCTCGATGCTGGGATTCGGCGGCGGTCACATCCGCGGCGCGTTAAACATCGGTGGCTCTCCGATGCTTTCGATTTGGGCGGGCTGGATGCTTGATCCAGAGACGCCGGTTCTGCTTGTGCTCGAAAAAGACAGCGCGCTGGATGAAGTCGTGAAACTCTTTATTCGCACCGGTTACACTAAGTTTGCCGGATATCTGGTGGGCGGAATGAAAGCGTGGAATAACGCCGGACTCCCGGTCGATGAAGTTCCACAGATGAGTGTGCATGACGTAAAGAGCGCCGGCAAAAAACTCCAGTTGCTCGACGTGCGTTCGCCGGGCGAATGGAAGCATGGTCACATACCGGACGCGCAGCACGTGTTCCTCCCTGAGCTGCGCGGGAAGGCTGCAAAAATCGATAAGGAAAAAGCGACCGCCGTTTATTGCGAAAGCGGTTATCGCGCGAGCCTTGGCGCGAGCATCCTGAAACAGGAAGGCTTCAAAGATGTTCGGAATGTTCCCGGCAGTTGGCAGGCGTGGAAAAAGGCGGGATTCGAAGTCGAAGG
>JBDUDH010000023.1:0-10143 GCA_040003015.1 Verrucomicrobiota bacterium
GGTCCGCTGAAGAGGAGACGTCCCTGCGCATCTTTGGCGGTGAGGATTTTTTTGCCGTCAACGGTTTCCAGTTTCAGCTCGCCCTGCTTGTCCGAGAAAACAATCTGCGCTTTCCCGAGATCAATTTTCGTGGCTTTCATCGTGCCGTCATCTTTCGTGAAGATGCGAATTTGACGCGCCGCCCGCCGCGTTTCGTCGCCGGCAAGGTCGGCTTCGCGACGCGCTTTCTTCACGTCCTCGTGCACCTTCGGCAGATCCAAATCGCGAAAGTCCATATTCATTTTCCCAAAGCCGTCATCGAATTTCCATTCGTGATCGAAACCCATTCCAAACGGTCCGTGCGGCGCCGGCATTTCGTGTTTCGTGAGTTTCGGCGTGACTTTTATTTCCTTGCCTTTGCGCAGCAGCGTGAGGTTGATGGTAGCGCCTTCGTTGAAACTGCGAACGAGCTTCCCCAGTTGCCCCGGCTCGAGCAGAATTTGATCGTTCAGCATGCGCATGATGTCGTTCTGCTGAACCCCGGCCGCCGCCGCCGGACTGTCCGGTACCACGTAATCGACCACTAGTCCAAAGCCTTTTGGAAGCCCGAGTTGTTCACTGACAACTCGCGGCACCGGCGATGTTTCCACGCCTAGAAATGTGACCGGCTCTTTCGGGCGATTGTCACGCGGGGGAGCGGGCGGATTGGGTGGGGTCGGCGGCATGATGTCTTCGCGCTGAGTCTTCCGCGATACCGAAGGACTGGGCGATTGGGCGAGCATCGCAACTGGTGAAAAGGCCGCAACGATGAGGATAATAATGGATTTTGTTTTCATAGAGTGAAGGACTGTTGGATTTGGGAAAGGCACGATCATTGGAAAGAAACGGGAGTTAAGACGACTTCTTCGGCCGGATAAGAAACGCGAAGCGACGCGCCGGTGCCGGGATTACGCCATTGCATCGTCTCGCGAGTTTGATAATGCGTTCGTCGCAGCGGTTGCGGGGAACTATTGGGAAAGAGCAAGCCTTCATCTCGAGTGTCATAGACGACACGTGTCACAGAAGAGGGTTGGAACTCCTCAGTGGAAATCGCGGCCGAAGGCGGCGAGGAAGCGACCGTCTTCGAATCCGGTGCGTGACGCGAAAGCGAAAGCGCAATCGCAAATAGCGCGATGGCTGCGGCAAGGCCGAGTCCAAACGGAAGCCAGCTCGCAGGAGCAGACTGGCGCGGCGCAAGAATTCCGGCAGTCGCGATGATCGGCCCCGGTCTCTGAAGCAGTTCGTTTTCGATCTGCAACGTGAGTACGGCGGAAACCGGCGCCGGCCGCAATCGCTTCAGATCAGCTTCGAGCTCAAAAAAATCATCCATGATGTTGCAGATTTTTTTTCAACGTTGCCAAGGCGTAGCGATAACGCGAAGCCGCCGTGTTCTGCGAGATTGCAAGAATGTCGGCAATTTCGGCAAAGGTAAGCTCGTTCCAAATTTTCATGACCACCACCTGTCGTTGATCGGATGGCAACCGATCGACCGCTGCGGCGAGCAGTTGCTGACCCTCATCTTGCGTTTCAAATTCCGGCTCCCGAAATTGCTCCTCATCGAGCGCGGCGACGGCTTCGCGTCGCGCACGACGCCCATCGCGACGCAGGAGATCGAGCGCAACCGATCGCACCGTCGCGTAGAGCAGGGCTTTGTTATCGATCGAATGCTGCCGCCGCCAGAAACGAACAAAAGCTTCCTGCACGATGTCCTCGGCATCGGCGCGGGAATGCACCCACTGCCGCGCGAAAAGAACAAGTCCAGGCCCGAATCGGGTGAAACACATTTTCCAATCTTCATCGCGGGCAGCGTTCTCCATGACCTCTTTACGGTCTTTTAATATTGAGACGCCGCCAAATGCGGGTTTTGTCTACGCTGCGCGAAATTTTTTGGAATCTTCTCCCGCGATGACTCATCTACCTCAACTGTCTCAGACTGTCTCGATCGTTATTCCGACCTTGAATGAAGCGGAAAATGTCGAGCTGCTTGTAGAGCAGATTCTCGCGACCGGTCTTTCGCCGTTCGAAATCATTTTTGTCGACGACGGATCGACCGACGGGACGAGCGATCGCATCCGGGCCCTCGCTCGGCAGTATCCAGTAAAATTGATCGAGCGCGAGAATTCCACGCTCGGCCTTTCCGGTGCTGTGATCGCCGGTGCAATAGCAGCGAGCGGCGATCTGCTGGTGGTGATGGATGCCGACCTGAGTCATCCGCCGCAGAAAATTCCAGACCTGATTCAGCCGCTACGGAATGGCGCCGCCGATATGGTGATCGGCAGTCGCTACGTAAAAGGTGGCGCCACACCCGGCTGGCCCTTGTGGCGCCGAACGATGTCTCGCGTCGCGTCGGCTTTCGCGTTTCCAATCACGAGAGTGCACGATTCGATGTGCGGATTTTTCGCCATTCCAAGAACGTTGTTGCTCGAGCTCGCACCCAGTGCGACCGGATTCAAGATCGCATTCGAAGCGATCGTTCACGGCGGAAGAAATCTGCGAGTCTTGGAAATCCCGATCGCATTCCGTGATCGCGCGCGGGGCGTTTCGAAAATGCATTTTCGCATCGCGCTGATCTTTTTCGGGCGCTGGCTGGCCGCGCTGGCGGGAATGAGCGCGCGTCGATCAAACGCGCGGCGCATCGCTGACCGCGGCGGTTGGTTCTAAATTCCGCAGCTCCAGTGCGAGTCCGATGAAGAGCACGAGGCTCGCAAAAAATACGTTGCCATAGGTCTGGGCCAGTTTCGGCGAGGGAATAGTAAGAGCCAGCAACGCAAGCGCCGAAACCGTGAAAGACAGCAGCCTGCCGCTCGGGGCAATGAGCAATCTCTGGGTTACAACAACAAATGGGTAAAACAGCCAGACATAAAGATAGCCAAAGGAAAGCGGCGCAAAAATCAGGATCAGAATAATGAGCAGCGCCCATTCGATTGCATCGCTCGCTGGAGAGCACAGAGAGCCCGCTGGCATCACGAGGACGTAAAAAAGTCCAAGGCAGAGAGCCGATGCGAGGATAACCAGATTTACCGTTTTAAACGGCAGATCGAGAAAGTTTACGTAGATCGCGACGTGCGGCGGTTGGTGCGCTTCCCTCTCCAGCAATTCAGGCGAATCGCCAGGTTTCGGAATGTGTGGCTTCTTCGGTTCGTTGATGTCGGCTTTGCGCAAGAGGCGATTCGCGACGCCGAAGATCGACTGATTTTTCCAGGTGACGCTACGCCCGGGGCGTTGCGCGACACCTTCCTCGTCGTATTTCAGGAGCATCCCGTTGGTCCATCTCGTCAAATCGCGCCATGATTGTTCGAAGCCGCGAAATGAAGTTGGTAGCACGAGAAGAAGCAAGGCGAGCGAAAGCAGCATGGACATGGTTGCGATCCAGTAACGGCGATAAATGAGGTAGATGATCGCGAGCACGGGAAAGGCTTTGATCGCCGCAGCGAGCGCGAATAGTAGACCAGCCCACCAGCTTCGTTTTTGTCCAAGACAAAAGAACCCGCCCAACATGATGGCGAGGAGGACAAGGCTCGGCTGGCCGAGAAGAAGATTAGACCACGCGTAAACCACGACGACGAGATTTGGAATCAGATAAAGCAGGGCGTGCTGGCGTCCGCTGCGCCCGGTGGCGAGTCGCACCGATAAAACGATGCTCACCAACCACGCCGCGCCGTTAACTAAAACCAACGCTCCAATAAGCCCTGCTTGTCCGAGCAGACTCACCGGCGCCAGCATTGCCGCGGCAAAAGGCGGATACATGAAGGGAAAGGTCTGATGGCGCGGTGGATAAATTTCCTGCCCGTGCACGATGAGTTGACCCGTGTCGTACCAAAGCGCGTAGTCCTTCGCACCGCGCCCGGCGAAGTGATTGACCAGGGGCACAACGGAAAAAACGAGCACGACCGCGGCAAACAACGCGAGCAAGCAGCGAAAACCAGCGCGGCTATTTAAGAAAATAACCCAGCGCCGCATTTGCCAGGTGGATCCCGGGACGGTCAACGATGGGGCGTGATTCATTGCTTCCCAAAGTGTTTCGCGCTGCCTTCTTCGGACACAATGCTTCATTTTCGATTACCTGAGCGGTCGCAGGATGCGCCGCTAACGTTTCCGGTGAAGAATTGACTCTCGGATTGCTGTAACTCTGATCGACATTCTGCCAACGTTCATCCCAGTAGATCGCCGCTTTTATTCGCAGGTAACGGTGTCCGAGAACTTTCGTCAGTGGGCGCCGGCGCAAAATAAGAAAACCCGTTTTGCCAACGAGCCAAACGGGTTTTCTCGGTCGTGAGGGGGAAATCCTAAAACATAAATACAGAAAAAAAATGAACGACCCGAATAATTTTTGAGCGACTAATTGTTACGCGAAGGCCCGCTCCGAGACAACTTTTTTCTTCCATAAGCGCGAGTATGATTAGCAATTGCTTCCTCCATGAATCAAGCCAAAACGTCGTTGGAAAAAACAGAGAGTGAAACAATCGAGGGGCGCCTCCGATTGGGCCCGCGAATTCATCCCACCGCGTTCGTCGTCCCGGGCGCGACGGTCATCGGCGATATCACCGTCGGCGAAGAATCGAGCGTTTGGTACGGCGCGGTTTTGCGCGGCGACATCAACCGCATCGTGATCGGCCCACGCTCGAACATTCAGGATAACGCCGTCTTCCATGTCGATCACAATTCTCCCACAATCGTTGGCGAGCTGGTCACGGTCGGTCACAGCGCGATTCTCCATGCCTGCACCATCGACGACGAAGTCCTTATCGGCATGGGCGCAATCATTCTCGACGGCGCGGAAATCGGCGCGCGCTCAATCATCGGCGCGAACGCATTGGTCACCCTCGGCAGCAAAATTCCACCTGGCTCGCTCGCCCTGGGGTCACCGGCGAAAATCAAACGCTCGCTCACTCTCGAAGAACAGAAAGACATCGCGAGGTGGGCCTGGAGTTACGTCGAAACCGCAAAGCATTTCCGCCAATTCTATTCGAAGAAACTGTAGCGACGCTCTGTGAGCGTCGCGTTAATTTCGTCCGACGGTCACAGACCACCGCTACAAATCTTTTGCTAACTCGCGCGCTTTTCCGCGCAACAACTCCGGCGCGCGAGCGATACTTTCCTGCTCGATCATTCCGCGTCGCATCAGAACATACACGCCGTCGAACAACTCGCGTCCTTCTCGATCATCGTTCGCGCGGCCAACGATCGCGAAAACCCGTTTGCCAAACTTTTTTGCGAGCCGCGCGACACCGGCGGGCGCCTTTCCTTCCAGCGTTTGCCGATCCAAACTCCCCTCGCCCGTGATGACAAGGTCGACCCGTTTGATTTTTGATTCGAGATCGATTGTTTCCGCGACGACATCAAAGCCCGGCCGCACGATTGCGCCGCAGAAACTCATCAACCCAAATCCAAGGCCACCGGCCGCGCCAGCGCCTGCCTCATCGCGGAAGTTGCAGCCGAGATCGCGCCCGATCACATCAGCTAATTTCGTCAGTGCGCGCTCCAGCATCTCGATCTGCTCCGGCGTCACTCCTTTTTGCGGGCCGAAGACTCGTGTCGCACCGCGTTCGCCGAGTAATGGATTTCGCACATCGGCTGCCGCGATAATTTTCGGCAAGGCCAAATCTTTCGGCGGCTTGATGTGCGCCAGAAGCACGAGATCGGCAATTGTTTCGATCTCGTTGTTTTCCCCGTTGGAAAATTGAAAACCGAGGGCGCGCGCCATCCCAAATCCGCCATCATTCGTGACGCTTCCGCCGAGTCCCACGATGATTTCGCGCGCGCCGCGTCGCGCGGCATGGGCAAGCATCTCCCCGACGCCAAATGTATTCGCAAGCTCGACATTCCGCTCGTTAGGCTGCAAGCGCCGCATGCCTGCCGCTTCGCTCATCTCCATCACCGCCAGCTGGCGCTTGTCCATGTATGCATAACGCGCAGTAATCTCGCGACCGAGCGGATCATGCGCGCGCATCGGTACCCATTTCCCGCTGAGTGCATCGTAAAGGACTTCGGCGGTTCCTTCGCCGCCGTCCGCCACGGGGACAATATCGATCCTGGCCTCTGGCAAAATTTCGCGCAAACCTGCCGCAATATTTTCCGCAACTTCGCGCGCGCCTAACGAGCCCTTGAATTTATCGGGAGCGACGAGGACGAACATTGGAAGGCATCACCTACACTGATTTTGTCATTCCGAGCGGAGCGCAGCGTCCTTACCCTTTCAGCTTCTTTTCCAAGATTTCTCCAGCGAGCTGCGGATTGGCCTGACCCTTCGAGATTTTCATCACCTGACCTTTGAGGAAATTCAGCGAAGCCGCATTCCCAGCGCGAAAATCCGCGGCCGGTTTTGGATTCGCCCCGATCACCTCATCGCAGAGCGCTTCGATCGCGCCGCTGTCGCTCAATTGCTCGATCCCTTTTTCCTGCACAATTGCGGATGCGCTCTTCCCGCTCGCGAACATTTCGGCAAAAACTTCCTTGCCCTGTTTGCCGCTGATCTTTCCGCTATCGATCAGGTTAACCAATTCATCGAGTGCTTCGGGCGGGATCGGACAATCGTTGATCGTCCGCGACGAGCTCGTTAGGGCGCTTTGCAGATCATTGAGAATCCAATTCGCGACGTTCTTCGGTTTGCGCGCGCCTTTCGCCGCCATTTCGAAATAATGAGCAAGCGGCAAATCGTTCGCGAGCACGCCGGCGTCGTAGGCACTCACTTTGTATTGCTCGATGAAGCGCGCTCGCTTCGCTTTCGGCAATTCCGGCACCCGCGAACGCACGTCCTCGAGCAATAATTCGCTTTTTACCGGCAGCAAATCGGGATCGGGAAAATATCGATAGTCATGCGCCATCTCCTTGCTGCGCATGAGAAAAGTTTGACCCGTTGCATCGTCCCAGCGCCGCGTTTCCTGTTGGAGTCTTTCGCCGCGATCGAGCAATTCCGCCTGGCGATTTACTTCAAACGCCAGCGCGCGCCGCACTCCGCTGATCGAGTTCATGTTCTTAATCTCGATTTTCGCGCCCAGCTCCGCCTGACTTTCCGGGCGCACAGAAATATTACAGTCGCAGCGCAACTGACCCTTTTCCATCTCCGCATCGCTCACGTCGCCATAGATCAGGATCTGTTTCAGCGCGGTCAAAAACGCGAACGCTTCCTCCGGCGAATTAATTTCCGGTTGGGTCACAATCTCCATCAGCGGCGTGCCGGCACGGTTGAAATCGATCCCGGTACTGGATTCAAAATGAAAGCTTTTGGCCACGTCTTCCTCCAGATGGATGCGGACGAGATTCACTTCTTTGTCCGGCGTCGCGATATTTTTCTGCGCGTCTTTCGGATAAGCGAGATCGTGCAGCGGCACGCGTCCGTTCGAGCAAAGGGGAAGATCGTACTGCGAAATTTGATAGTTTTTCGGCATGTCCGGATAAAAATAATTTTTCCGGTCGAATTTGCAGATCGGCGCAATATCGCAATCGAGCATGAGGCCGGTCAGAACAGTCATGCGCAGCGCCTCGTGGTTCATTGAAGGAAGTGCACCGGGCAGGCCAAGGCAGGTCGGACAGGTATGCGTATTCGGCTCGACTCCAAATTCGACCGGGCAGCCGCAAAACATCTTCGATCGTGTCTTTAACTGCACGTGAACTTCGAGACCGATCGTCGGAATGTAAGGACTCATCAGCTGCTGATTTTTCGCACAACGAACACGAAGTTCACAAAGGAATTACAAACGTATATCTTCTTCCAGCTCGCCATTAATCAGTCGTTTAATTCCATTTTTTTAGATGCGCTTCCTTGAAATTAATGAGAAGTCCCAGTTTCAAACCGCTGAGCCGCAGTTGGGTCAGCACTTGTTTGGCGTGCACTGCCGATGTTGCGGTCACGGATTTTAGTTCTGCGATCACTTTCGACTCGACGAGTAAGTCCGCTCGATAGCCTTCTTCGAATCGAATCCCGTCATAAGTTATTGGCATTGGCTTCTGACGTTCGACGAGCAAACCTTGCTTGCGCAACTCATGTGTCAGCACAACTTCATAGACGGATTCGAGAAGCCCAGGTCCCAATTTTGTGTGCACAAGAAATGCAGCATCTAGGATTTTCTTGGCGATCACGTTCTCGTTCATCCTGACTTTGTGAAACTTGGTGGACTTGTGTGCGTTTCTGTCAGCGCGCTAGCGCGTAATCCAATGCCTTTTGAAAATCGAAGCTCCTCACTTGTGCCGCCAGCGTTGGATCATTCACCGCATCGATGAGTCGCTTGTCTTGCAGCAAATCGAGAAACCGCTGCTCTTCGATCATCTGGATGATTTCCGGATCATTCCGTAAAGCGACGATCTTCGGATTCTCAGTCAGTTCTTTCGCTCCAGGATAGTAAAGGAAACGTGCGGCGCTCTGCGGATTGGAAAGAACCT
The DNA here is from genome assembly GCA_040003015.1 of Verrucomicrobiota bacterium. Taxonomy (GTDB): domain Bacteria; phylum Verrucomicrobiota; class Verrucomicrobiia; order Chthoniobacterales; family UBA10450; genus JBDUDH01. The sequence goes on from JBDUDH010000023.1 coordinate 8,398, forward strand.
GGCCGAGTTTTCCCAGTGTCTCATAGGTGCCAGGTGGAACAACATCGGCGGTTTTTACCGCGTCGCCGAGCGTGCCGAGCTCGATGGAATTCTTGAGCTTCGCGAGCGACGCGACCAGCGGTTGAGATCGCGGCTCAGCATCAGCTGGCAGACGCCGGTCCGCGTAGATTCGGCGTGGCCCAATCTGCTGTTTTCGCACCGATTCTTGCACCGCTTGCGCATGAAGTTGCGCATTCGCGATTGCGCCTAACGAGCGCACCGCTACGACGGTCAACCAGACCGTGAGCAATCCGAAACAGAGGCCAACGAGCGCACCGCTGAGACCGTAAAGCAGGCGAACGATTCCGGAACTTTGTTGTTCTGTCCTTTTAAAAAGAATCGAGCCGATGGTCACGATCGCGGAATAGACAAGAAGCGCGAGGACCGCGCCCACGAGGACCGAGATGACAATATCTGGCACTTTCACAAATGCACGGATAAGCGGCAGAAGCGAGGGACCGCCGAAAATTGCGCTGGCGTAGGCTGCCGCCACCGCGACAACGCGCACCAATTGTCGCACAACACCCAATCGCCATCCGCGCACTATCTCGATCGCGATCAACGCCAAGGCGAAACAAATAAAGATTGTTTGCCAGAGGGAAGAACCGGCGGCCATTTCAGATTTCGGCGATCGTTCTTTGCCTCAATGCATGGTCGCAAATCACCAGAGCGGTCATCGCTTCGACCATCGGTACGGCCCGCGGCAGAACACACGGATCATGACGTCCGCCTGCCGCGAGTTTCGTTTCTTGTCGTCCTGCGGAAACGGTCTTCTGTTCGCGCGTAATCGTTGCCGTCGGTTTGAACGCGACCCGAAAATAAATTTCTTCACCGTTGGAAATTCCGCCTTGGACGCCGCCGGAATAATTTGTCGACGTACGAACCTTCCCGCCGCGCATTTCAAATGCGTCGTTGTGTTCCGAGCCGCGCATTCGCGTCGAAGAAAAACCGGAACCGATCTCGAAACCTTTTGTCGCCGGCAAACTCAACATCGCTTTGGCCAGATCGGCTTCGAGTTTGTCAAAGACCGGTTCGCCAAGTCCGGCCGGCGTATTTCGCACCACACATTCAATCACCCCGCCTAACGAATCACCATCCGCTCGTGTTTTCTCGATCAGCGAAATCATTTTTTTTGCCGCGGCCGCGTCAGGACAACGCACCATGTTTGCATCGACATCTTTCGTTTTCACTTTCGACCTGTCGATCTTGGCAACAATTTCATGGATTTGCGCCGTATAGGCGACAAGCTCGAATCCCGGAAACAAGAGCGACAATATTTTTCGCGCAATCGCACCGGCGGCGACGCGCCCGATCGTTTCGCGCGCTGAAGCACGTCCGCCGCCCTGCCAGTTTCGAATTCCGTACTTCGCTTCGTAAGTAAAGTCGGCGTGCGACGGGCGAAATTTCTTTTTAAGATCGACATAGTCTTCTGGCCGCGCGTCTTTGTTGCGGACAAGAATCGCGATCGGCGTGCCCAGCGTTTTGCCTTCAAAAACGCCGGAAAGAATCTGGCAGCGGTCTTCCTCAGCGCGTTGCGTGACGATCTTGCTCTGACCGGGACGTCGACGATCGAGCTCGCGCTGAATGTCCTTTTCGTTTAGTTCGATGCGCGGCGGGCAACCATCGATCACCACACCGATCCCGCCGCCGTGGGATTCTCCGAACGTCGTTACGCGAAAAAGTTGGCCGAAGGTGTTAGCCATAGTG
>JBDUDH010000091.1:0-31005 GCA_040003015.1 Verrucomicrobiota bacterium
CGCCAAGTGCGATGGCTGATTTAATTGTCGCTCAGACCGCCGGCGTGCACCGGCCGCGGAATGTCGATTGGAAACGCGCCGCGGCATTGCTCTATGGCGATTGGGGCACGAGCAAGGCTTACGTCATCGGCCTTGCGTTTGTCGCGGCCGGCTTTGCGTCGCTGCCGATCATCGTCGCCGTTTGCGTGCTCACGGCGTTTGTTGCCTACAACTACATCATCGTGTGCCGGCATTTCCCGGACGGCGGCGGCGTTTACTCAGCGGCACGACAGCAGAGCCGCTTTCTCGCTTCGGTCGGTGCGCTGTTACTGGTTGCGAACTTCATTGTTACGGCCGCGCTCAGTGGGTGGGCAGCAGTGAGTTATCTGGGTGTGCCGAGCCAATACGCCCGCGTTGCGACTATCGCGTTAATTTTGATGGTGGGTGTCATCAATCATTTCGGTCCCAGACACAGCGGCAGCGTGTCGATCTGGCTGGCCTTGCCAACGGTGCTTGTAGTTGTCGCAATTATCCTTCTCAGCGCCGGCTATCTCAACGTCGCCCACCTCGAGCCTCGACAGGCGAACCTCGGCCATACCTGGGTCGCCTTTGTCGGTGTGATTCTCGCGCTGAGCGGTGTGGAAGCCATCGCAAATCTCACCGGCGTGATGAAACTCGATCCAGATGCGTCGCCATCGAATCCGAAAGTCACCCGCACGGCCACGAAAGCGATTTTGCCGATAGCTGTGGAGGTCGTTTGCGGCACCGCCCTGCTCGGCTGGGCGATGCTCTCCCTGCCGAAAAGTTTTTCCGGCGATCTGATGGCGCACAAAGAGGATATGCTGCGCTTCCTAGGCGAACATTATGCCGGCCTATCGTTCGGCCCCGCCGGCGGTCACGTCTTCGGCCTGCTCGTCGGCGCTGTCTTCGGCCTGCTGCTTTTTAGCGCGGTCAACACCGCAGTTGTTGCCCTGATCGGCGTCGTCTACATGATGGCGCAAGACGGAGAAATGCCGCGCGAACTGGCCCGTCTAAACCGCCACGGTGTGCCGAAATTTCTGCTTATTGCCGCGGTTGCTGTTCCGATCCTGGTCCTCGTCGTTACAAAAGATTTTGAAGGACTCGCCGGACTCTACGCGATCGGCGTAGTCGGTGCCATCGCGGTCAATCTTGGGTCGTGCACGTTCAACAAGAGTCTTGGACTTCGCTGGTACGAACGCCTGAGCATGGGCCTAACGTTCGTCGTTCTCTGCGCGGTCGAAGTCACGGTGGCGAAGACAAAACCGGAAGCACTCTTTTTCGCGGTGTGCGTGCTGGGTGTTGGTCTAGCCTTGCGAACCTACTCGCATAAGCGTTCTGGCCTAACGACCATGACTGTTACGCGCAGAGTCGCGGAAATGGTGTCGCCGGATCTGGCCGCGACAATGCAACCGCGACTCGAAGAAGGTCAAAAAATCATGGTCGCGGCACGAGGCATCACACCGGTGCTGAGCTTCGCCCTTGACGAAGCGCAATTGCGCAAGGCAACCTTGTGTGTCCTCTACGTCAAAGAGATTGCCGTCTATTTTTCCGGGGCCCCCGCAACCGTCGGCCGCGTGCGTTGGCAAGAGGATCCAGAAGCGCAAACCATCATGTCCACAACGATGCGACTGGGTCAGGAGCGCGGAGTCTGCGTGCTGCCTGTCTACGCCGTAAGCGAAGACGCGGCTGCGACCATTCTCGATCTTTCTGCGACGATGGGTGTCGACTACTTGATCATCGGGGCTTCGCAACGTAACGCGCTGGCCAAGCTCCTCGGAGGCAGCGTCGTGACAAGCGTGGCCGCGCAACTACCGGACACGATCCAGCTCGTGATCTTTGGCTAATCCGTGAATCTCCGTGGCTGATCTCGTCCTTGAAAGCGGTGTTCACCGTCCGCGCAACGTCGATTGGAAACGCGCGGCTGCTCTGCTCTATGGCGATTGGGGCACGAGCAAAGCGTACGTGATCGGCCTCGCCTTTCTCGCGGCCGGTTTCTCATCGCTTCCAATCATCCTCGCGGTTTGCGCACTGACCGGTCTGGTCGGAATTAATTACGCCGTTATTTGCCGCTATTTTCCGGATGGCGGTGGAGTCTATTCTGCCGCCCGCGCGCAAGCGCGATTGCTTGCGGTGGTCGGGGCTTTATTGCTCGTCGCCGACCTGACTGTCACCGCGGCGCTGAGCGGTTGGGCGGCCCTCAGTTATTTCAGTGTGCCACTGTTAAAAGAGCACATCGTTTGGGCGACTGTGATCGTGTTGCTGCTGATGGGATGCGTCAATTATTTCGGACCGAAACACAGCGGCAGTTTCGCCGTCGCACTCGCGCTGCCGACAGCAATCGTTGTGATTTTGCTTATCGCGTTCAGCGTACCGCATCTCACGTTTCGTTATCTCGAACCCCCGCACGAGAGCTTGAAACAATTGTGGGTTCAGTTTGTCGGCGTCATTCTCGCGCTGAGCGGAGTGGAAGCGATCGCGAATCTGACAGGCGTGATGAAACTGGACCCTGATTCAACGCCCGAGCATCCAACGGTCGCGCGCGAATCTGCTAAAGCAATCTGGCCGGTCGCGATCGAGGTAGTCCTCGGAACCGCACTGCTCGGTTGGGCTATGCTCTCGATGAACCCGAACGAGACGGTGCAGATCGGAAACGGCGCTCACACGATCCGTGAAACGCTCGCTTTGCGGAGCGAAGATACATTGAGATTTCTCGGCGAGCACTTTGGCACGTTGGCCGGAGGTACGCTTGTTGGGCAGTCCCTCAGTTGGATCGTCGGGATCGTATTCTTTCTTCTGCTCCTTAGCGCGGCGAATACGGCCATCGTCGCAATGATCGGCCTTTTGTTCATGATGGCGCGCGATCAGGAGATGCCAGCTCAATTCATGGAATTGAATGGGCATGGCGTGCCGCGCATCCCGCTGCTGATCGCCGTCTCTTTGCCGGTAGTCGTGATCATTGCGAGTGCAAATTTCACGGTGCTCGCCGGTCTTTATGCGATTGGCGTTGTTGGCGCGATCACGGTCAACCTGGGCTCGTGCTGCTTCAACCGATCGCTGCCGGTACGATGGTACGACCGCGCTCTTTTCGGTCTCACTTTTTCCATTCTGTTCGTTGTTGAGCTCACACTGGCCCGTACGAAACCCGACGCGCTGTTCTTTGTGGTGTGCGTGCTCCTGATAGGTCTTGCGCTCCGCTCTTTTACGCAGCACCGCGCAGGATTCAAAACCATGGTCGTGTCGAAACAGGTCGCGGAGATGGTTTCACCGGACATGGTGTCCATGCTGAAACCTCATCTCGAGGAAGGCCAGAAAATCATGGTGGCTACGCGCGGCATCACTCCGGTTCTTACCTTCGCACTCGAGGAGGCCCAGCTGCGGCAGGCCACTCTTTGTGTGCTTTACGTCAAAGAGATCTCGGTGCTCTACGGCGGCACAATGCTCGGTCGCCCCCGCTGGGAAGATGATCCTGAAGCTAGCGACGTGATGTCGCTGATGAATCAACTTGGCGCCGACCGCGGTGTTTCCATCGTGCCGGTCTACGCGGTGAGTGAAGACGCGGCAGCCACGATCCTTGATCTGTCAGCGACGCTCGGCGTCGACCATCTGATCATCGGAGCAAGCCAGCGCAATGCGCTGGCGAGGCTGCTCCGCGGGAACCTTGCAACGGAAGTGGCTGCTCAGCTTCCCGAATCGATCAGGCTGATGATCTTCGGGTGATGTAGCACAAGCCGCTGGCTTGCGAAGCGATAGGTCACAAGCGAGACGCTTGTGCTACTCTTTGCTTCGATGACTCCACCGAAGATTTTAATCGCCGACCCTGTTTCGCAGCGCGGGCTCGATGAACTTGCCCGCGATGGCGCGCTTGAAGTATCGCTGCGCATCGGCTTGACCGAAATCGAGCTGATCAAAATTATTCCAGACTTCAGCGCAATCGTTGTGCGCAGCCAGACGAAAATCACGGCGCCGATTTTGCAGGCGGGAGCGCGTTTGCGCATCGTCGGTCGCGCCGGTGTTGGCGTGGATAACGTCGATGTCGAGACCGCAACTCGCCGCGGCATCATCGTGATGAATACGCCGGGCGGCAATACCGTTTCCACCGTCGAACACGCATTCTCGCTGCTCCTTGCCGTCGCCCGAAAAGTCCCGCAAGCCCATGAAAGTATGCAGGCAGGAAACTGGGAACGTAAAAATTTCGAAGGCGTCGAGCTTTACAACAAAACGCTCGGGATTATCGGCATGGGCCGCATCGGATCGGAGTTGAGTCGCCGCGCGATCACGTTCGGAATGCGCGTGATGGCGTACGATCCGTACCTTTCCGCAAGCCGCGCGCGCACTCTTCAAGTCGAATTAACGGAAGAGCTGGATGACGTGCTTGCTGACGCCGACTTTCTGACGTTGCACACGCCGTTGACAGCCGAGACGCATCATCTGATCGATGCCGCGCAACTGGCGAAAACAAAACGCGGAGTGCGAATCATCAACTGCGCGCGTGGCGGCTTGATCGATGAGGCGGCATTGAGCGATGCCCTTCGCAGCGGACAGGTGGCTGGCGCAGCGCTCGATGTTTTCGAAACGGAACCGTTGCCTGCTGATTCGCCTTTGCGCGGTTTACGGAATCTGATTCTAACTCCCCATCTCGGGGCTTCGACCGCGGAAGCGCAGGAAAGCGTTGGAATCGAAATTGCGCAGGCAATCCGAGCGGCCCTGCTCGAGGGCACGATTCGCAACGCCGTCAATATGCCGAACCTCGATGCGAAGACGCTCGCGATCATCGGCCCGCATTTGCGTTTCGGCGAAAAGCTTGGCCGTTTCCTTTCGCAAGTCGCACCGAAACGCGTCGAACGCCTCAACATCAATTACAGCGGCAAGGTCAACGAAGTCGATACCGCCGCCATTACCCGTTCAGTTCTGAAAGGATTTTTGCAAATGGCCGGTGGTGACGATGTGAACGAAGTAAACGCTCCCGTTCTCGCGGAAACTCTCGGCCTCAAAATCACGGAGTCACGTTTAAGCGCACCGGGCGATTATACCGATTTGCTGGAACTTTCTGCCATATCGGAAGGCAAATCGGTTTCTGTGGCCGGCGCTTTTTTTGGCGTCACGCCGCGCATCGTCAACATCAATAGCCGGCCGGTGGAAGCGCGACCTCACGGCGTCTTGCTCGTGCTCGAAAACAAAGATCGCCCCGGCATGGTCGGCCGGATCGGGACACTGCTCGGATCTCATGGAGTAAACATTGCGACGATGTCGCTCAGCCGAAATCAGGCTGGCGGCACCGCGCTGACTGTTTTGAATCTCGACACTGCGCCGGGCAGCGAATTGCTCGCCGAAATTCGCGCGAGTGAAGACATTCTCGCAGCGCAAGTGATCGAATTGTAGCGAATTGAAATTGCGGGATTGACCGCGCGCGAACTGCTCTTCACTATACGCCACTCTATGGGAACGATCTTCTGGACACTCATCATTGGTTTAGTTATCGGCGCCGTTGCCAAATTGCTGATGCCGGGAAAAGATCCGGGCGGTTGCATCATCACCATTCTGCTCGGCATCGCGGGGGCGTTCGTCGCTGGATACATCGGACGAGTCGCAGGATGGTATCAGCCTGGACAACCAGCCGGATTCATCGCATCGGTCATCGGGGCAATGATTCTGTTGCTGCTTTATCGGATGATCGCGGGCCGGCGAACTTAAGTATCGCAAATCCTTTGCGTGCGTGGTGTCGGCCATGTGCGCATTCAGATTTCTTGCAACCGATCGAGAGCGCCCGACCGCTCGAGGCTGAGGAAGGTTGCAAAGAATCAACTGCTTGCAGCAGTGCGATTGACGGTTGCACCCGCGGAATTTCGATGCGCTCGTAGTTGATGCCGCCGCCTCGGAAATTCGCGATCCTTGCCGCATTCGCGGCGCTCTACTTGATCTGGGGTTCGACTTACCTTGGAATTCTTTTTGCCATCCAATCGATCCCGCCATTTCTGATGGCGGGGGTGCGCTTTTTTCTCGCTGGAGTGATCATGTACGCAGCTGCGCGTTTGCAAGGCGCGGCCCGCCCGAAGCGCGCGACGTGGCGCAGCGCGCTCATCGTCGGCGGTTGCCTGATCTTTTGCGGGAACGGCGGCGTCACGATCTCTGAAAAATGGGTGCCATCGAGTTTGGCAGCGCTTCTCGTCGCGACCGTTCCAATTTATATCGCGCTATTGAGTTGGATCACCGGAACTGCGCCGCGACCAAAACCAATCGTCTGGCTGGGACTCGGCGGCGGCTTCCTTGGTGTTGGCATTCTGGTCGGACCAACGTTCACGACAAATTCATCTCACCATCATCTCGCCATTGGAATGTCGATCTTGTTGATCGCGTCGCTCATTTGGTCGGCCGGTTCGCTGTATTCGCGCAAGGCGACGAACGCGCCATCGCCATTTCTCGCCGCCGGTCAGCAAATGCTTTGTGGCGGCGCGTTGCTCATTCTGCTCGGCCTCGCGCTCGGCGAGGAGCGTGGTTTTGATCCGCGACACATGACGTGGTTGTCGTTAGGCGCGTTTGTTTATCTCGTCGTGATTGGCGCGCTCGTCGGTTTTCCCGCTTACATTTTTCTGTTGCGCCATTGTGATCCGGCTAAGGTGGCGACCTATGCTTACGTCAATCCGATCGTGGCCGTGCTGCTTGGCGTCGGATTTGCCGGCGAGACTTTCACTTTGCGCACGGTCATGGCGGCGACATTGATCATCGGCTCGGTCGCGCTTGTGATTACGGCCGAGAAACAGGGCAAATCTGCAGTGACTTCCGCTGCGCCCGCGCCAGTGTTGGCGGAGGCCGATTGAAGAAGTGATATTCTGCCCATGACGCCTAACGAACCTGGCGAGCCATCGACTGGCGCACCCAAATCTCACACTGCCGAGGGGATCGAAGCGTTACGGCAAAATTGGAAAGCTGAAGTCGAGACCGCACGGGTCTATCGCGATCTGGCTGCACGCGAGGCCGACGAAAAACGAAAAGGCATATTGCTTCGAATGGCTGAAGCCGAGGAACGACACGCTGCCCGTTGGGAACAAAAACTGAAAGACCTCGGCGTCATGCCGCCGGCTTTGGCCGACACATTCCCGCGCCGGCTGAGCCGCTGGTGGAACCGCGTCGCCGGTCCGGAAATCGCGATTCGCCGCATGGAAGCGGCTGAAGATCGGCACGAAGCGCGTTATCGCGCGCAAAGCGAACGCGCGCTGGCCGACGATCCCGATGCTCAGGAATTCTTGCGCGAGGCGGCGCTCGAGGAAAAGGCGCACGCGCGGGTCCTGAACACGATGGTCTCCCATTCAACACCGAAGGCAGCGCTCGACGCCTTATTGAAAAGGGAACGCTGGCATGGACGCGGCGGCAGCTGGGTGGCCGATGCAATTTACGGCGTCAATGACGGACTTGGCGCGGTCTTTGGCATTGTCTCTGGCGTTGCGGGAGCGACCAATAATCAACAGCATTACGTTCTCATCTCCGGTCTCGCCGGCATGCTCGCTTCGTCGCTTTCCATGGGCGCAGGCGCGTATCTCGCCGGAAAAAGTGAAGCGGAAGTTTACGAGGCAGAAATCTCGCGTGAAAAAGCAGAGGTCGAAGAAAATCCGGAAGAAGAAATCGAGGAGATGGCGCTTTTCTATCAGCTCCAAGGGTTCAGCCCGGAAGAATCGCAACGCATGGCGGAGCGCCTCGCCGAACAGCCCGATCAAATGGTGCAGGCAATGGCCCAACACGAACTGGGATTGTCCGAGCAGCATTTCCCGAATCCGTGGAAATCAGCGACCTCCGCCGCAATTTCCACCGCGATCGGAGCGTTCATCCCGATCATCCCATTCTTTTTCATGAGCGGGATCGAGGCGGTCATCGCCGCGTTCGTGATCAGCATCCTTGCTCATTTCGCCGTCGGCGCAGTGAAATCGCTGATCACGATTCGTTCTTGGTGGGCGTCGGGATTGGAAATGACGATCGTCGGCGTGATCGAAGCAGCAGTCACTTACAGCCTCGGTCTTGCCTTTGGCGCACTCGCTTGATCGCTTCCTTCGACTCAAGCCTGAATCGGAGGAAGTCGCTCAAGGCGTTTTCTGCGGCGGGACTTCTAACTTTAGCGGAATCCCCGTTTTCGGATTAATGCTCGCAGCGATCGACGAGTGCTTGCTCGCAGGATGAAAATCCGCCTGGATGTTGACGATCAACTTTTCATTTCCGCGCTTCACTGTGATTGGCACGGTATCGCCCGCTGATAGGAAAAATGACGCGTCAATCACATCCTCCGGCTCGTGAATTTGGGTGTTCCCGACCTGAAGCAAAATATCGCCGGCTCTTACGCCCGATCCAACCGCGGGCGTTCCGTCCATGATTTCCGTCATCTGCGCTCGCGAACCATCCACTGCGGTGGAAGCCGCTTCGACATTGATTCCGATCCAGCCGTGGCGCGCTTCGCCGAACCGAACGAAATCTGTCCGGATTTTTTCGGCGGCATCGATCGGCAATGCATAGCAAGCCGAGCCATTCTCCACGCTACTAACCAAAATGCCGACGACTTCGCCCTTGAAATCAAGAAGTGGTGCGCCCGCTTCGCCGCGTTGCGTCGGCAAATTTACTCGCAAGTGGGTCGTGGAAAAATAACGGCCGAGATATTTACGATCGAACCCGGCAATCATGCCGAAGCTTGGAGTTTCGGGGAGATCAAGCGGATAGCCAATCGCCACGACCGGAGTGGCCAAGCCGAGCGCGGCGGATTTTCCCACCGTCAGAAACGGCGTGACCGCATCCACCTTCAAGAGCGCGATGCCGCTCCGCAAATCAGCCACCAGCAGCCGTGCGTGATATTTCTTCTCGCCCGCCTCGATCGTGAAGTTCTCGGCCTCACCAGCGACGGAATAGGAGGTGTAAATCGTCCCTGCCGGATCCACAAAAAATCCCGTGCCGGAAAGTTCGCTGTGTTGATCGACCGCATGAATCTTTACAACTGCGCGGCCGCAGCGTTCGAAAAGCGATTTGACTTCCCGGCTGATGGATCCAGCCGTGTCGTCCTGGGCCCGAAGAGTCAGCGGCACGAAAAGGAGAGCGATCGCGCAACCGAGTCGAAAAATTTCAGCGCTTCCGAGAGAAAAATCGGAGCGCCTGGTTAACCTAAAAATTGAAAGCCGGCTCATAACTCACAGGAAGACGGTCGAGCACGTAGCGCGGAGGCGCCGCGGCCCGGTGAGTGTGGGCGCTTTCATTGACTTGACGGTAAAGCGGCGTTTCCAGTCCGCGACTGGCGAGTGTGGCAGGCGACCCGAGGTACAGTTCTCCATCCAGATTTACCGCCGAGACGGCTGCACGATCGCTGGCCCCGACATTGATCGATTGAGGGGCCTGATAAATTTTGAGCGATAGGACGGCCGCGCAAACGAGGAGCGCCGCCATCGCGGCTGGATAGGAAGTGAGCGATGGAATGTTCAGTCGGAAGAAAGAATTGGAAAACCGCTCCCAGCAAACACGCCACAATGGCTGGCGCAGCAACGCGTCTCGCTGGCGACGATGAAATTCGTGCAGGAAATTATCGAAATATTCGGGAGGCGGTTGCTCGAATTTTTTCAGGCGAAGCAACTTCCCGATTTCGTTGTCGTTAAATTCGTCCATGCAGAAAGAGATTAAACAACGGGGTTTTTGCGGAATTCGTCCAGATAATTCTGCAGCTGGCGATTTGCGTAGAAGAGCCGCGACCGCACTGTTCCTTCGGAGACGCCTAGAATTTTGCTGATTTCGGCATGCGGCATTCCCTGGATGTGAAACATGGTGACTACGGCCCTGTGTTCATCAGACAACTTCATCATAGCCTCGTTCAATCTTCGCTGCAGGTCGGAAAGATCGGCTTCCCGCACCGGACTGCTTGTCGCGGTCAGCTCGAGAAACTCCTTGTCGTTTTGAATGTTCGCATCGACGTCGTCGAGGCTGAGATGATAACGGCGGCCGCGCTTTTTCAAGAAATTCAGCGTCATGTTCACCGAGATGGAATGGATCCAGGTGTAGAATGACGATTTGCCGCGAAACCCCCGGATCGAGCGATACGCTTTCGCGAAGATGTCCTGAAGAAGATCGTTCGTGTCTTCGTGGTTCGAAGTCATGTTGTAAACAAGACCGTACAAGCGCGGCGTGTACTTAACGACCAGCTGATCAAATGCGGCAGCCTCACCCGATTGAGTTCGAGCGACGAGCGTTTGATCTTCGTCGGTTCTCGGCTGATCCATCGCGTCGCGACCACGTTTAGCACGCGAGGGCGAGCCCGACGATAACAAATCCGTCAGACGGCGCGGTGGTGAAAGCGCAACCGAAGGCGTCATCGTTCAGTTGCGTCGATCGCGGATCGAGAGAAGCCAGAGCAGGTTGCCCAGCGTGGCGACGAACGCAGCGACATAAGTCCAGGCGGCAGCGTTCAGCACTTTGTTCACGCCAATAACTTCGCCCCCCGGCTGAATGATGCCCATCTGCTGAAGAATGATTTTAGCGCGACGCGAGGCGTCGAATTCGACCGGCAGTGTGATCAGCTGAAAGGCCAGCAGGATCAGGTAACAATAAATGCCGAGCGTAATCAGGCCGGAAATGCGAAAAAATAAGCCGCCGAAAATCACGAACGGCAACATCCGCGACGCGATCGATGTCATCGGCACGATTGCCATCCGCGCCTTCAACGGGGCGTAAGCTTTCGCATGCTGGATCGCATGGCCGGTTTCGTGCGCAGCGATGCCGAGCGCCGCCACCGAGGGCGTATTGTAAACATTGGTCGAGAGACAAAGGCGTTTGCTCGTCGGATCGTAATGATCGCCGAGATAATCGTTCGTCTCGACGACATTCACGTCGTCGATTTGCGCCGCCTGCAAAATTTCGCGCGCCGCTTCCGCGCCGGTGATGTTCGAGCTGGCGCGCACTGCTCCCCATTTCCGAAATGCGCCGCTGACGCGAAATTGCGCCCACAAACCGATAATCAACGGCAAACCGATCAGCAGAAGCCAGTGATGCCCAAAGAAGAAACCGCCACCGTAACCGTAAGGATAGTACATGACTATGGTATGAGTTTTACTTTAGACGCCTGGGGCAGCGCTTCGTTCAGATTTCAAGCCGCTTCTCGAAACGCGAGAGCATTTGAATTCCCGTCTTTGTTAGCGCGACCACGTCTTCCACGCGCGCCCCGCCGAGGCCTGGATAATACAGGCCGGGCTCAACCGTCAGAACCTGCCCTGCTTTAAAAACCGTTTTCTGGAACCGTGGATATTCATGGATCTCGAGCCCGAGACCGTGGCCAGTCCCGTGAAAAAATCCGACCTGCCGTCCATTGCACACCTCGGTCGGATAACCGCGGTCGGCAAAAAATTGCTTCACTTCATTATGCAGCTTCAATCCATCCACGCCTGGTTTCATTTTTTTCAAGACGAGCGCCTGTCCGGCCTTGACCGTTTCCCACAGCCTCCGCTGCTCGTCACTCGCGCGGCCGCGCACCACCGTGCGCGTAAGGTCGCCAAAATATCCCGTCGCCGCGGCGCGCGGAAAGACATCGAGAATGATCAAACTGTTCGCGTAAAGCGGCCCATATCCTCGCTCATGCGGATCGCACGCTTGATCGCCGCCGGCGACGATGGTGTTCGCCGGCAGACCGCCGGCGCGCAGAATGGCCGAGTCGATTTCCGCGCGCAGAATTTCTGACGTCAGAGCGCGACCCGACCAGATAAGTTTTTTCCCACGACCAGGCTGCGAGGCGGCGAGGACTTCCATTGCCCGAGCTAATCCGGTTTGGGTGATAGCGAGCGCTTTGCGCATCAGGCCCAGCTCGGATTCGGTTTTCGTTTCGCGTTCCGGCCAGAAAAGTCCGTTCGTCGGTTGGAGATGAATTTTATGAGAAGAGAGTTCGCGAGCGAACCCGAGTGGAAATTTTGCTGGGACGAGCGCCGAGCGGACCTTGCGCTTCCGCAAAAAATGAGAAAGCACTTTTTCGAAGGACGGGGCTTTCTTGTTTCTCCCTTGCACTTCTTTCTCGAAATCGCTGTAGGCAAGAATCGCGTCCGCTTTCGCCTGCTTTCGGCCGCGGTCAATTTCCAGGTCGCTCAGAACAAGCGTTCGCTTCCCATTTTGCTGGAGAAAGATGAAGGCATCAGGCGCGAAAAAGTGCGTCGCGTAAAGCATATCGGGGTCTTCTTCGCTCGCGGCGACAATGAGTCTGTTTTTGGCTTTAGCCCTTTTCATAATCTTAACCTGTCCGTACTTCCAATTGGCGGCGCAAAATCCAATGGAGCAAGCCCAGCAGCCCCAACGTCGAACCAATCAGCACCACCGTGTTGAAAACAAAAACGCTGAAGGTCATTCCAAAATAGCGCTTCTGCGCGCCGAAGAAAACATTTGGCTTTCCACCGCGGCGATAATCGTTTTGTTCCATCTCCGCATTGGAGATCAGATCGGAGATTTTCTGGTTCACATAAAGCTGGTCGGCTGTGACGGGACCGATCGCGTTTTTGAATTGCGCGCGGTCAAACGACTGCCGGCCGTCGAGAATGCGATCGATTATCCCAAGATAAGCATCGAGTTCGCTCGGTGAATGCGCTTCCAGGCCGGAGAGCACGGCGAGAATCTCCTTTAAATCATCGAGCCGTTTGCTGTCGCCGGGATTTTGTTCGTGCCGGTCAACGATCCGATGGAGCTCGTCGTTGGCGCGATCCTGCCTCCGTGTGAGTGGATTCAATTTCGCCTGCGCCACAACCAGTTCTTCATAGGACCAGCGCATCGCGATGAACTCACACACGAAAGGTACCTGCAATTTACTGTCCATCTTTTTCGATTCATCACTGTTCGGATGCTCGTGGAACCAGCGCGTAAAAGTATAAACGAGCGCCAGGTTGCGATTCATGTCTTCGTATTTGATGAGCGCGCCGCCCATGATGATCTGCGGAATGAGCACCAGCGGCACGATGTTCGCCGCGGTTTTCGGATCGGCGACGAGCGAGGAAATCGCCAGACCCAGTGCGACTCCGCCCATCGCGGTCATGAAGAGCACGCCAAGATAAATCCAAAACATTCCGCGAATCTCGAGGAGATAGTTGGCGATAAGCGCAAAGAGAACGCATTGAGCCAATGCGAACACGCCTAACGACACGGTTTTCGCGAAGACATAATACGAGAGCCGCACATTCAGATTGCGCTCTCTTTGCAAAACGGCGCGATCGCGAATGATGTCGTCCGCGCTATTGGTTAGGCCAAGAAACATCGCCACGATCAAACTTAGGAAGAGGAAGGTCGGAATGTGATAGGCCGACGCGAAATCGTACTGTCCGCTGTCGGAATAGCGCAGGATCGTTGCGATCAACAGAGCGAGCACGGGAGCAACTCCGATCGTGATAATAAGATTGGCGCGATTGCGCAGCTTACTCATGAACGAGCGGCGCAGGAGCGTGCGCAATTGAGTCCATTCATCATGCCAACGGATCGGCTGGCGCTGTTTCCGCGATGGAGCGGGCGGCAAAGGGGCCGGCGGTTCTTTCCGGAGCGAAACGTGTTTAACGTCCTGGATGAGGCGAAACGCTTCGTACTTGTCCCGCCAAAATTCCGGCGAGTAACGGCGGGCGGCGATCAGTTGACCGCGATTGTTCTCTTCGTAAATAATGTCGCCGCTCAAATCACGCAGCGGTGTCTCGAGCACGTCGAAAATAAATTCCGGGCGGGTGGTTCCGCAGGATGGACACGCGCCCAGATCGGCGCCGAATTGATGCTGATGTTCGGCTTCCGCGAAATACCGCAACATGTCCGAGGGTGTGCCGAAAAAGACGAGCCGCCCGCCCTTATCAAGCAGGATGGCCTTGTGAAACATCTGAAACAGTTTCGAGCTCGGTTGATGAATTGTGACGATGATGATTTTGTTGTGCGCCATTCCGCGGATGATCTCGATGACGTGCTCGGAGTCTTTCGAGGAGAGACCGGAAGTCGGTTCGTCAAAAAGGTAAACATCGGCCGAACCGATCATATCGAGACCGATATTGAGCCGTTTCCGCTCGCCACCGCTGAGGGTTTTTTTGATCGGGCTGCCGACAATGCTGTCGCGGCGTTCGTTCAAACCGAGCTCGATCAATTTGCCTTCCAGTCGCCGGGTCCGATCGCGCCGCGAAAGATGAGGCGAGCGAATCGCGGCCGCAAACTGAAGGTTCTCGCCGATCGTCAGATGCTCGTCGAACGCATCCTCCTGCGGGATGTAACTGATGTAGCGTTTCAGGGCATCGAGGTTCGAGTAAAGCGGCAGGTCGTTCAACAAGACCTGGCCGGCCGTCGGCCCGAGCTGACCGGCGAGCACTCGCAGAAGCGTGCTTTTTCCCGACCCGCTCGCCCCCATTACGCACACCATTTCGCCGCGATTCACGGCAAAGCTCACGCCTTCCAGCCCGATATCGTTATTCGTAAAACGCTGGCTAACGTCGTTTACTTCAAGACTGTGAATGATGTTGCGCTCTTCTTCGATGATGCGCTCAGAAAAATCGCAACGGAGAAATTGGCCGACGTCGATTCGAATAGTATCGCCATCGAGCAGAGTGGCGCTGGTGCGCACCGGCGTCTCGCCCACGATGATCGGACGATCGGCTTCGATCACTTCGAGTAAACCAAGGCGCTTGTCGTAATCGCACGAGATTTTCAGCAGAACGTCGCCGGCGGTGCCGGGTGAAAGCAGGATGTCGTCTTCTTCGAGCAGGCTCGGATTGTTCGAGACGAGATATTCTGATTTTGAGGCCTTGAGTTGAAACCGTCCACCCATGGCCCGCGCACGCCGGCGGAGATCGACCAGGTCCATCTCGGTGTCGTTTTGAAAAACGATCTTGTCGTCAAGCGCCGCCTCGACCTGGGTTCCGGCTTTCAATTTCATGCCATTGAGCGACGCCTTTACGTCACGCAAGGCCTTTACTTGCACCTTCAATCCGAACGTCACTTCGAGTGAGCTCTCGCGCGTTCGCGAACGCTCCAGCTCCACCTCGTCCGCGTCGCGATTCACCCGGACAAAAATCTGCGGCATCGAGACGTTTTTCTTCGCATTGAAATAGGTGGCCAGGTCCTGATAGGTCAGCACCTGATCGCCCACCAGGATGCGCTGGCCCGGGTAAATGCGACAAAATCCGCCGCGGGCGAGCGGGCGACCGCGCACAGAGACAGTCTGCGCACTATAATTTTTCAGCAGGATCAAATCGAGATAGCGAAAGGCCAGCAACCGATCGTTGTCGGCCAAACTTTTCAGCGTCACATCGGCGTTTCCATTCGTGCCGAAGGAAAGCGCTTCCAGCGGCGAGGAGCGGCGTTGATAAATCGCTGGATCAGAATCCTCCGAGGCGTTGAGTTGATAGACGATGTCGATCGCCTGCGCCGCCATCCCGAGCTGGGACATGAAGGAATAAAATGCGACCACCTGGTCCTGCTTCTGGCCAGCCTGCGAAATCAGGTCGTAAAGCTGAACCCCGAGCATGATTTTGCGATCGGCGCTTAATTGCACCGCCAGCTTTTGCGCCATTGCGGAAAGGTCTTGCTGCTCGTACAGCGCCTGCCGAAATAACTTCCGCAACTCCGAGTAAACCGCTTCCGGATAGTCGTAACGAAGAAATCCAAGACTCGAATCAATTTCTTCCTCGAGCAGAACGCCATCGGCTTTCGAAAAACTGGCAAGCACTTGAATGAGAAGCGGCAAAAGATTCGGGCCTTCCGCGACGCTACGCGGTTTGCGAAGCGCGCGCCGCATCCAACGCCGGCTTCTGCGCCGGAGCCGGTACGCAAGCGGAGTGACGCGCTGCACTGCGCGGTCGATCTTATCGGCGACAGATGTGACGAGTTCCGTCATGAGTTTCCCGAAACCAATGGTAGCTGTGGGCATGAAGGGATGCAATTAGGCGGCTGAGCCAGCAGCTGTCGGAACCCGAGGTGGAACGAGACCGACGCCCAATGCGTCCGGCTCCTGCTTCCATTGCAATGGCCAAGGCTTCATGTTAGCGTTTGCGCGCCTGCTCGTAAAGAGCGGCATTTCTTATGCCCCAGTCCGATCGTAACTCGCAGAAAGAGAATAAATCGCGCGGCGGCGACCCGAATTTTAACTGGCGCGGCGTCATCCTTTTTGCGATCGCCTTCGCCCTGATCGGACTCGCAGTCCTCTTTCGCGGCGGCACCTACGCCAATGTCGAGGATGTTCCCTACAATCGCTTCATCGAGCTGCTGGAAAGCAAGCAGATCGTGACCGACAAGAACTATCCGCTCCAGCTGGTCGTCGAGGAAGGCCGGCCCACCCAAACTTTGCGTGGCGCATACATTCGCCCCGGTGTCGGTTCCTCCCCTGCGCAGCAGGTTCCATTTCGGACCACGATTTTTCTCAATTACAACACCAACCTACAGGAGCGGCTCGCAGCCTCGGGCATTCAGCCCGCGATCCGGACTGAATCAAACGTTCTCGCCCAGGCAGTGATCGGTTTCGTGCCGATCGCGCTGTTTCTCCTCGTGCTCTATTTCCTCTTTCGGCAGCAGATCCGCATGGCCGGCAAAGGCGCGCTCAATTTCGGCAAGAGCAAAGCGCGAATGCTGGCGCGCGATAAAAATAAAATCACCTTCAAGGACGTCGCGGGTGTCGAGGAAGCGAAGGATGAAGTGCAGGAACTCGTCGAATTTCTGCGCGACCCGAAGAAATTCCAGAAATTGGGCGGTCGTATTCCGAAGGGCGTGCTCCTCGTCGGCCCTCCCGGGACTGGCAAAACGCTGCTCGCCCGCGCGATCGCGGGTGAAGCGGATGTTCCGTTTTTCTCGATCAGTGGCTCGGACTTTGTCGAGATGTTTGTCGGCGTCGGCGCTTCGCGAGTGCGCGACATGTTTGAGCAAGGCAAGAAATCGGCGCCCTGCATTATTTTCATCGATGAAATCGACGCGGTTGGCCGTCATCGCGGTCACGGCGTCGGCGGGGGCCACGACGAACGCGAACAAACCCTCAATGCACTGCTTGTCGAGATGGACGGGTTCGATACGCAAGAAGGTGTTATCATCATCGCGGCGACAAACCGGCCTGATGTTCTTGATCCTGCGCTCCTGCGTCCCGGACGTTTCGATCGTCAGATCACGGTTAATTTACCGGACGTGAAGGGGCGCGAAGAAATCCTGCGCGTTCATTCCAAGAAAGTGAAATTGGCCGAAGGTGTCGATCTCCAGGTGGTGGCGCGCGGCACACCTGGTTATTCCGGGGCTGAGCTTGCCAACGTCATTAATGAAGCCGCGCTGCTCGCGGCGCGGCGCGGATTAAAGGGGATTACCCTGCATGAGCTGGAAGAAGCCCGCGATAAAGTGCGCTGGGGCAGGGAACGCCGCAGCATGGCGCTGAGCGAAAAGGAAAAGACCAACACCGCTTATCACGAGGCCGGTCACGCTCTTTTGCTCGAGCTCCTTCCGCACACGGAGCCGCTGCACAAAGTCACGATCATTCCGCGCGGCCCGTCGCTTGGGTCCACGATGTGGCTACCGGAAGAAGACAAATACACTCACCGGAAAAACGAATTGCTCGCCGGGCTCGCTGTCGGCATGGGCGGCCGGGTCGCGGAGGAGATTGTGTTCGGGGATGTGACGAATGGCGCGAGAGGCGATATCAAAACGTCGACGGCGATTGCGCGGCGGATGGTCTGCGAATGGGGCATGAGCGAAAAGATGGGCATGGTCGAATACGGTGAGCACGAAGATTACGTGTTCCTCGGCCGCGACATTTCACGTGCACGCGATTATAGCGAAGCTACCGCCGAAGAAATCGATCGCGAAGTGCGCAGTCTGCTTGATGAGGCCTACGAGACCGCGAAAAAAACTTTGCTGAAGCATCGCGACAAACTCGAAGTCATTGCCAAGGCGCTCCTCGAATACGAAACGCTCGATGGTACGCAGATCAAAGAAATTATCGAGCACGGCCGGCTGATCAATCCGCCGCCGGGGCCACCGCCATCGGCGGGTCAGAAAATGCAGCCGGAAAAACCGCCGAAGCAAGTAGTGCAAGCGCCGGATGTCACTCCCCCACTTCCCGGCGGGTTGAGCGGCGCACCGGCGTAGATCCGTCTTCTGTAGCGGCGGTCCTAGAACCACCGCTCGTTGCCATATCAGTCGGTGCGACGTCTACGTCCGCACCGTCACTCCGGCCGGAGAACGACGTCTCACAGCGGCTGGAGCGAACGAAAGTGCGACGAAAGTTTCGCCGGCTCGATCTTTACGAGATCGGATTTTACATGCTCCACGATTCGGTTCCGCGTTTCAGGCGGCAACAAATCGACCAAGGTCGAATGGATCGAAGAGGGCGCAGCAAACGACCATCCGTTCAGCCCGTCGCGCTGCACCACATTTACAATGTGCTCCGCGAGCTGCTTGCAAATGCGACGGTCGTTTTCCAATTCCATATCCTGACGTTCCGCGACCGAATTCGCATGTCTTCCGCTCCCGCCGTCGCTGACCGGAAACCGGCCGGCTTGGTCTGTGAGCTTGGAGTCGTAGCGCCCATGCGCATCGGTAATATCGAAGGCCTGAACCAGACGCAAACTCGGACCGCGATTAGGTGTCTTATCTACCTTGTAGGCTTTGAAGCTGCCGCGATCGGCGAGAACTATTAACGAGGTTGGTGTCATAAGCTCATTCTTTAAATCGTTTCTGGGTGCAGTTGCGCGCTCGACTCTTCTCACATCGAGCTATCCTTCAAAATAGTCTGCCGCCGGTCAATCTACGATTGTTCAGCTGATTCTGTCTTCGCCTCGACCGGAGTATCGCTTTGCTGCCCCGTACTCTGGTTGTCGTGCGGTAATTCCACGTGCCGCTTTTTCCAAGATTCCTGCCGGGCTTGCGCCTGCGTTCCCGCAACCAGCTTTAGCAAACTCGTTGCGCGGCCACTCAGTTCGATGTCGTCGCCGGAGGCAAACTTCTGCGGTTCTCTCAAAAATCCCTCGTTGTGCGCCGTGTCCAGGATCAATTCCCATCCGATATGCTCCTGACCTGGAAGCACGAATTGGATCGACTCGAAATGAGCATTCATCAGCAGCAGAAAAGTGTCGTCGCGGATCGGCGTGCCTTCGAAATTCAGCACATCGATTGTGTCGCCGCTCAGAAGCACGCCGAGACAGCGCACAAACGGCGAAGCCCATTCTTCGTCGCTCATTTCGTTGCCGCCCGGATTTAACCACATCACATCACGAATCTCAGAGCCGCGGATTCGCCGTCCCTGGAAAAATTTTGGCCGGCGGAAAACCGGATGGTCGCGCCGAAGGTGGATCAACTTCTTCGTAAACTCGCAGAGTTGTTTCTGCATCTCGTCGTGCTCCCAAGGCAGCCAGCTTATTTCGTTATCCTGGCAATAAGCGTTGTTGTTTCCCTTTTGCGTCCGCGCCCACTCGTCGCCCGCGCAGAGCATCGGCACGCCCTGCGATAAAAAAAGAGTAGCGAGGAAATTTCGACGTTGCCGCTCGCGCAGTGCGTTGATTTTTGCATCCTCGGTTGGCCCTTCCGCGCCGCAATTCCAGGAACGGTTGTTGTCGTCGCCGTCGTTATTCTTCTCGCCGTTCGCTTCGTTGTGTTTGTGGTCGTAGCTGACGAGATCGTTCAAGGTGAATCCGTCGTGGGCGGTGACGAAATTGATGCTCGCGTAGGGTCGTCTACCGGTGGTCTGATATAAATCCGGACTGCCGGTGAGCCGATATGCGACTTCGCCTATCCGACCTTCGTCGCCTTTCCAAAAACGTCGCACCTCATCGCGATATTTTCCGTTCCATTCCGCCCAAAGAACCGGGAAATTTCCCACCTGGTATCCGCCTTCGCCGATGTCCCATGGCTCGGCAATTAACTTCACCTGCGAGAGCACCGGGTCCTGGTGAATGATTTCGAAGAACGCGTGCAATTTATTCACGCCTTGGTGATCGCGGGCGAGTGTTGAGGCGAGATCGAAACGAAAACCATCCACGTGCATGTCATTCACCCAGTAGCGAAGACTGTCCATTACGAGCTGGAGCGTGCGCGGGTGAAGAAGATTGAACGTGTTGCCCGTGCCGGTGAAATCCAAATACACGCGCGGTTCTTCCGGAGAAAGGCGATAGTAGGCCTGGTTATCAATCCCGCGAAAACTTAGCGTCGGCCCAAGGCCGTTTCCTTCCCCGGTATGATTGTACACGACGTCCAGGATCACTTCGATTCCGGCCGCGTGGAGATTGCGAACCATCGTTTTAAATTCCGTGACCTGACCTCCGAGGGCACCACTGCCCGAATATTTTGCCTCGGGTGCGAAGAATCCGATGGTGTTGTAGCCCCAGTAATTTGAGACCCCGCGATCGACCAAACCCTTGTCATCAATGTGCGCGTGCACCGGCAAGAGCTCGACTGCGGTGATGCCGAGATCCCTAAAGTATTCGATCGCTCCGGCGCTCCCGAGCCCCGCGTAAGTTCCTCGCAGTTCCTGCGGCACGTTTGGATAGAGTTTGGTAAATCCTTTGACGTGCAATTCGTAGATGATCGAACTGTGCAAAGGAATGCCGAGCCGCTTGTCGTTGCCCCAATCGAACGCATTGTCTATCACGGCTGCTTTCGGCATTCCCCACGCATCATCACGAAAGTCCCGCACTAAATCATCCGCGGCACCGCCCACGACATAGCCGAACATCTCGTCAGCCCAATTCACCTGCCCTGCGATTGCCTTCGCATAGGGATCAATCAGAAGTTTCGAGCCGTTAAAGCGCATGCCCCGCTCTGGATCGTAAGGACCCGAAACGCGGTAGCCGTAAAGCTGGCCCGGCCGTACATCCGGCAAGAACACATGCCACACTCGGTCGGTCTGCTCCGTCATCGGGATGCGAATATTCTCCTGCCGCGCATCGACTTGATCGAAAAGACAAAGATCGACCGATGTCGCTGTCTCGGAAAAGATGGCGAAGTTGACTCCATTCCCCAGCCAGGTCGCGCCCAGCGGATAGGGATAACCCAACCAAATTTTTACCGGAGTCATAAAAACACGAATTGCTCTTATCCGACACGCAACTCGCCTTGGCAACAGCCGCAGGCGTGTCCGCACTTACAGTGCGCGCAGCGCGGCCTGTGCTTTTTCAACATTCGAGGCCCGCAGAATCATCAATCCCTCGTCCGAACGCGGGCTGGTCGCGAGATAGGCGTACTCGATGTTGATTCCTTCTTTCGACAGGCACCCGGCTATTTTCCCGAGCGTTCCCGGTTCGTTATCGCTTTCGATCATCAGGACGTCGTTCTCGATGGCGAGAGTTCCGTGTTCGCCAAGCAACATAAGCGCTTTCGTTGGATCGCTTACCACCATCCGCACGACCGAATGATCGATCGTATCTGAAGTCGCGAGCGCGTGAATGTTGATCTCGGCTTTTGCGAGCTCTTCGCAAACGCGCACGAGTGCGCCCGGACGATTGCCAAGAAAAATTGCCAGCTGGGTGGCCGATTCGATCCGAAGTTTTGGGTGTGGATTCATCCTTCTTCAAGTTGAAGCCGGTCGCGAAGGCTGACAACCAAACAAATCGGTTATCGTTTGCGGCGAACGAATAAACTGCAAGTTGGTTCAGTCCATATCGGCTATCGTGCGGGCGAACGGATTTCAAAAAATTCAACTTCGCCAATCGTTTTTCGCTTTGTCGCTTCTATGAAACCGCCTGCTCCCCGGAGAACGATCGGCTTCTTCACCGCCAGCGCGATCGTTATCGCCAACATCATTGGCACCGGCGTTTTTACGAGCCTGGGATTTCAATTGCAGGATATTCATTCCGGGTTCGCGCTTCTTCTCTTGTGGATCGTCGGCGGAATCGCCGCGCTCTGTGGCGCGCTTTGCTATGGTGAACTGAGCGCCGCGCTTCCGCGCTCCGGTGGCGAATATCATTTTCTTTCCGCGATTTATCATCCGGCGGTTGGCTTCATGGCTGGGTGGGTTTCCTCCACCGTCGGCTTCGCCGCGCCGGTCTCACTCGCGGCGATGGCCTTCGGAAAATATTTTCAAGGCGTTTTTAACGCTGGTTCGCCGGTGCTGCTCTCGTTTGCCGCCGTCTGGATCATCGCGCTGTTCCACCTCCGAAATCTGAAACTCGGGAGCGCGTTTCAAAATTTCTCGACCGTTATAAAGCTTCTGCTCATAGGCGCGATTATCGGCGCCGGAGTTTTCCATTTCACGAATCCGGAGCTTTCATTTTTGCCCACCCGCTCCGATATCGCTCCCATTTTCGCCACACCGTTCGCAGTCGGTCTGGTTTACGTCATGTATTCCTATTCGGGCTGGAATGCCTCGGCCTACATCATCAGCGAAGTGCGACATCCGGAAAGAAATGTGCCCCGCTCGCTCTTATGCGGAACGCTCGTCGTCATCGCGATCTACACAGCGCTCAATGCTATTTTTCTGCTCACGACGCCCGCGATGGAATTATCCGGCCAGCTCGAAGTAGCGCTGATCGCGGGCAAACATATTTTTGGTGACAACGGCGGACGGATTGTCGGCGCGATCATCTGCGTCGGCTTAATTTCTTCGATCAGTTCAATGACCTGGATCGGACCGCGAGTCACAATGGCCATGGGAGAAGACCTCACGCGGCTGCATTTTCTGGCCCGCAAACGGCGCGATGAAATCCCAGCCAACGCCATCTTCTTGCAATTACTGATTGTAAACATCCTGCTCCTCACGCGCAGTTTCGAATTGGTCGTGGTTTACATCCAGTTCAGTCTGCTCCTTTGCTCGCTCTTAACGGTGGTCGGCGTCATCGTGCTGCGCTGGAACTGTCCGGCCCTCCCTCGACCCTACAAAGTCTGGGCGTATCCCCTCCCGCCTCTCATCTTTGCCGCGATTACCGTTTGGATGATGTATTTCTTGCTCCGCTCACATCCGGTTGAATCGTTTGCCGGCCTGTTTACCATGCTCGCCGGGTTACTGCTTTATTTTGTTTCTGGAACGAAACGTCAATCCACGCATGCAATTCGTGCCCTCTCCTCAACTCGTTAGGCCGCTGCTGGCTGCTACGCTCTTCACCTTTGCGCAAATTGCGGTCGCGCAGAACGGAGCCTCCATCAACGATACCGCATGCTTTCTCGCCGGGCTGCCTGTTTCGGCAGGCTCGTCGCTTGAACCGCTCACGCGCGATCCGGCCTGGCAGCAGCACGCGAACTTCTTCAATCAAGCCTGGAGCAAACTGGAGGCGCGCCAGTTGCAGGGTATTCGTGCATGGCAAGCAGAATATCTGCCCGAAACGACGGCGCCGCTGCCGGTCGTTTACTATATGTTCAGCGGCCCGGACCTTCTTTATGCCGAACAATTTTTCCCGAATGCATCGGTTTACATCCTGGCAGGAACGGAACCGATCGGTCCTTTGCCGGATGTTCTGCGCTTTGGCCCCGGCGCGCTCGATTCCGTCTTGCGAAATTTGGAAACGGCGCTCAACAGCGTTCTCAGTTTCAGTTTTTTCATCACGAAAGATATGAAGACCGATCTGGAGCACGAAGAGTTGAAGGGGACCCTGCCCATTTTCTATGTTTTCCTCGCGCGTGCTGGCAAAACCATCACCGACGTCAGTTTTATTACGCTGGATAAATTGGGCATTCCCGATCTCAGTTCGTTATCGGCCCGCTCAAAGGCTTATACGCCGGGCGTGCGAATTACCTTCCTCAGCAGCGAAGGTGGCACGGCGCAAACCATGTTCTATTTTACGACCGATCTCTCGAACGACGGGATCAAAAGTCAGCCCGGCTTCATGAAATTTTGCGAGACCTACGACATCGGTGGGAGCTTCCTGAAGTCGGCCTCATACCTGATGTTTGTGGATGGGTTCTCCACCGTTCGCAGCTTTCTGCTCAATCACAGCAAGGTGATCGTGCAGGACGATTCCGGAATTCCCGTCAGTTTCTTAAGCCCGGAGAAATGGCAGTTGCGATTATTCGGCAACTACATTGGGCCGATCGATTTATTTAAACAGAATCTCCAACCGCAACTCCAGGTCATGTACAGCCAGAGCAATGCACCGCCGATCGATTTCGGCTTTGGATATCGCTTTAGCCGCAAGGAAACGACATTGATGTCTGCGGTGCGTAAGTGAACTCCACTGTTAGACCGATCTGATCGAGCTGCCCGACTAACGAGTCGCGGGTTTCCGTTATTCCCGAAACCGCCGGAACCAGCCATAGGGAAAGGCGTCGCCCGGACAATCTGTCGGCCATTGTGGCGGGTTCATCTCGCGATGAGGACGCACGATCGCGTAATGCGCGTCAATTTTCCCGCAGCGTTGCCGAAGATATCGAATCAACTCTTCGCAAGAATCGAGCTGCTGCGGCGTGGGCTGGTCGCGATTAAAATCGCCGACCAGACAAATGCCGATCGAGATATTGTTCAGATAATCGCTGTGGACATGGCCACCATTAATTTGTCGTCGCCAGCGGTCTCCAATTTCGATCTCGCCGTTCCCAGTCGAGGTGCCGTTGCCGATAACGAAATGGTAGGCGAGACCGTTTTTCATTCGTCGAACATGGCGATGGTAGTAATCGAAAATACGCGCGTTGCCCTGGCGCGTACCGCTGTTGTGCACGATGACGAATTGCCATCGCCGCTTCACCACTCGCGCATGATCGATCTCGTAGCGAACCGAGCGCGTAAGATACTGATAATGTTTTCCAAAGAGGTGAAATGGAATCAGCGAGAAACCGGAAGGTTTTTCGTAACCGGATTTTTGCACAATCACCTGCGCAGGCTCTTCCGGTTGGCTGCCGCGCGGTGAGCTCACAGTTGGGGGCGGGGCGGGCGTCGGCGACGGGATGGTCGCGGAGCGCGCAGGCACCTCACTTACCGGATGTTCACGCGGAGGCGGCGTTGGCTGTTTCGCTTTGACGGTCGGCGCCGGAGTCTCTTTCGGCTCGGGAGTGGGCGATTTTTTGTGCTTTGGAGGATGCTTTGCCGGTTTCGGTTTGTGCGCTGGTGAAGGCGTTTCGGTTGGGGTCGGCGAAGGCACGGTGTGCATCTCTTCGCGTGCTTTCAAAAATAGCTGTCGCTTTTCTTCCTCCGTAAGTTCGGCGTGAACGGAAGCCGCGATGATTCCGACAAGCAGAAACAAGAGCCCAAAATAAACTCGGCAACGCTTCACTGTCCCGGAGCGTAACAGAGCGAAAAGTTCCTTCACGCGGGCTGTGGTTCCGCCGTCGGACGCGCCGCCGCTCGTTCGCGTTCATGCCGTAGAATGGCGTTTAATTTCCCACCCAAGAGGAGAAGCAAACAGGTAAGATACATCCAGGTGAGCAGAACAATGATCGACGCCAATGCGAGATAAGTCGGATTATAACGATCATATCTCGCGACATAAACTTGAAACAACTTCGTCATGGTCATCCATCCGAGTGAGAAAAAAACCGCGCCGGGGAAGGCCTGGCCAATCGTGAGGTAGTTTTCCGGGGTGAGCAGGTAAAGCGCGAGCGCGAGAATGATCAGCGCGAGGGCGGTGAATGGCAGATTGAGGGCTGCGACCCATTCTTGCAGCGGGACGCGCAACTGAAAATTAACTTCCGCAATTCCCGCCAGGGTTTCGCCGAAAACGATCGCGTTGAAACAAACCAGGATGGTGATTCCGAACCAGAAGAGCAGGAGGAA
Source organism: Verrucomicrobiota bacterium (assembly GCA_040003015.1). Classification (GTDB taxonomy): domain Bacteria; phylum Verrucomicrobiota; class Verrucomicrobiia; order Chthoniobacterales; family UBA10450; genus JBDUDH01. The sequence goes on from JBDUDH010000091.1 coordinate 25,607, forward strand.
AGCGATGATGTATTTCGACCACCAATTTCGATCCTCGCGCACGCCATGGGTGTGACTGAGTGCCCGAGAGATCGTCGAGATAAAAAGTGTCCCAAAATAAATACCAAGAATAATGCCGGCGATCGCCAGTGTGCCACTCGCTCCGGTCACAACCACGCTCGCCACCTGGCTATCAAGAATGTCCTGTACTTTCGGGTCGGGCGGCAAGAATGCTTTCAGGACACCGAGCATTTTATGCAGCTTGGCCGGGTCGGTGCCGAACAGGCCAAGTAAGTGCCAGAGGAAGAACAAGCCGGGCGCGAGCGTGAAAAGAAACTGATAGGCCATCTGCGCCGACAACCCCATCGTGTCATCGATCACCGTTTCCCAAACCAGGCGGCGGACAACTCTCCAGAGAAATCCGAAAGATTTCATAGTCGTTGCAGAGTTTACTTTGCCGCCGCCAGAATTCCATTAAACTCTCGCGACCGGCGCGTCCGGATATCATTGCCTAACGAGTTGAAACGAATTCTTATCCTGACCGCCGGCTTTGGCGAAGGTCACAACAGCGCGGCGCGAGGGCTGAAGGAAGGACTCGCTGCCAACGGGGCAGAGGTAGAAGTTCTCGATCTGTTCGCGGAGACCTATGGCCCAGTCAACAATTGGGCGCGCAAAGCTTATCTCTCGCTAATCAATCGTGCGCCCCATACCTGGGCGTCTCTTTATAAATGGATCGATGCGCGCAAGGATTTCCGCGGCAACTTAAGATTCCTTTTCCTGCTCAAATACCGCTTGAGCACTTTGCTGGTGCGCTTTCGGCCAGATGTGGTCGTATCCGTCTATCCCGCTTACTCTTATTTACTGGATGAGTTGCTCGGCAACACGAATCGCGCACCCTTCCGGCGAGTCGTCGTCGTGACCGATTCGATCACCGTGAATGCAATTTGGTTTCGCTGCGAAGCCGATTTTTTTCTCGTCCCGAACATTCAGACTGCTTCCGTTCTGCAAAGCGCCGGCGTCCCGGAACCGATCATCAAGGTCTTCGGCTTTCCCGTTACGCCGAAGTTTGCCCAAATAGGCGAACTAAGGCAGCCGCCCTCGGACCAATTCGGTCGCCGCGTTTTGTACATGGTCAATGCCGGGACGGTAGACGCACCGGAACTGGTTCGACGCCTCGCCGAATTGCACAAAATTACATTGACCGTAACGGTCGGCCGCGATGAGCGTTTGCGCTCGACGATCGAAGCCATCCGAGCGAGCTCCGAACGACAATTCCAAATCATCGGCTGGACAGATCAGATGCCGCGCCTGCTGCTCGAAAGTCATCTGCTGATTGGTAAAGCCGGCGGCGCCACGGTGCAGGAAACGATCGCCGCGCGCTGTCCGATGATCGTCAATCAAATTGTGCCGGGCCAGGAGGAAGGCAACGCGCGATTGATTGTGGAGACGGGTTCAGGCGTTGCCATCACGTCACCGGCCAAGGTCGCGGTAGCTGTCGAGAACGCATTTGCAAATGATGCCCGCCAATGGCACGACTGGGCGGAAAAAATTAGTCTGTTAAGTCGGCCAGCCGCGGCCTTGGAGATCGCGCGTTTTTTGCTTTCCCTTTGATCACGGCGACATGAGCGAATAAACAGAGCGTCCGCCGACGAAGGTCTGTCGGATTTCCAAACTCGGCGAGAGCACGATCAGGTCAGCATCCATTCCAGCGGCAAGCCGACCCTTCCTGTGATCGACGCCGATCGCTCGCGCCGGATTCTCTGTCGCCATCCGAACCGTTTCCTGAAGTGGCACGCCAACTTTTTGGACCATCGTCCGCACCAGATCGATCATGCGCGATGCGCTTCCGGCCAAAGCCGACCCGTCGGCGAGCATGCAAACGCCCTCTGCGACGATGCAATCCTTTCCATAGAGCGCAAACCTCGTTCCCTTGGGCAGACCCGCCCCTGCGGTCGCATCCGTAACGAGAATAATTCCGGCGACCCCTTTTGCCCGATAAAGCATTTGCATGAGCGTCGGCGAGACGTGATGGCCGTCCGCGATCAATTCGCACAGGATTCCTGGCTCGCTCATGGCGAACTCGAGCAACCCGGCGACGCGATCACGGCCGCGCCGACGCATCGTCGACATGCAGTTAAAGGTGTGCGTCACCTGGTGCATCCCGTGAGCGAAAGCCGCCCGAGCTTCTTCATCCCATGCATCGCTGTGACCGCCGCTCACTCGTATGCCGCGCGCACGTAATTTCTGAATTAAATCGAGCGCTCCTGTCACTTCCGGTGCGAGCGTCATTTGTTTTATCGGGCCGGCGTGCTCGAACAATTGATCGACCAAGTCCGAACGCGCCTCGCAAATAAATTCTTCCCCCTGCGCTCCAGGTCTATTCCTTGAAATAAACGGTCCTTCGACGTGCGCGCCGAGAATTTGAGGGATAATGCCAATCGAAGCCTCGATGGCCTGCAAGATCCGCGCGATTTCAGGTATTGGAGCGGTAGTTGTCGTCAATAAAAGCGAGGTCGTTCCGCCACTCGCGTGATAATCGCAAATCGCTGCGAAAGCGTTTTTTGATCCTTCCATCGTATCGCGCCCGACCGCGCCATGGATGTGCAAATCGATAAAGCCAGGACTGAGATAGCTGCCCTCGAGATCGGTCATGTCGCCGGCGGACGCGCTTTCCGGCGGGCCGATCCTGCGAATCAAACCCTCTTCCACCGTGAGGTTAAGCCCATCCGCAACTCCTTGCGGTAAAATCAACCGCCCGTTCGTAAAGATCATCGCTCCAGAATGTAGTCAGACGGCGCTGATCGCGCACTACCGAAAGGGCGTTGTCGCCTCGAACTGATTGCGTTTGCTCGCACGCCAGTCCATCCTCTTCGAGGCGATGAACTCGGAATTCGATGTGGCGATCATCGGTGGCGCATTTTCCGGCGCTGCCACCGCTTTGCTGCTGAAGCGCAAGCGGCCGGAGACGCGCATTTTGATTATCGAAAAGGCGACAGAATTCGATCGCAAAGTGGGCGAATCAACCACCGAGGTGAGCAGTTGTTTTTTGACGCGAATGCTCGGCCTAACGAGTTATCTCGGCCACAACCAGCTGACAAAACAAGGGCTTCGGCTCTGGTTTTCCGAACGGCCCGAGCAGGCTTTTGACGATTGCGTCGAAGTCGGCGCGCGTTATCAGACGCGCCTTCCCACTTTTCAGGTGGATCGCTCGAAACTGGATGAGCATCTTTTGAATCTCGCCGCGGAAGCCGGATGTGAAATCTGGCGGCCGGCGAAAGTTTCGGTATGCGATCTCGGCGCTACGACCCAATCCCTCACCGTCGCAGTTGACGGCGAACAGCAGCATTTGAAATCTCGTTGGGTGGTGGATGCCAGCGGCCGGGCAACTTTTTTAGCGCGCAAGCTTGGCCTCTTCCGCGCAAACGTCGAACATCCGATCAACGCCGTCTGGGCCCGGTTCACCGGGGTAAAAGATTGGGACAGCTACGAATGGCGGAAGCGCTTTCCTGGTTACGCCGCGGCTTGTCGCACCAGCCGATCCTGGGCCACGAACCATCTCATGGGTCAGGGATGGTGGTGCTGGATTATTCCGTTAAAAGGCGGCGATCATAGCGCGGGTCTTGTTTACGATAGTCGTATTTTCAAACTGCCGAACGGCGCGCACCTCGGCGAAAGACTTCATCGTCATATTCTGACCCATCCGGTGGGTCGTGAGATTTTTGCTGACGCCAAATTCATTGAGAATGATGTCCGCGCTTATTCCGCGATGCCTTACTATAGCGAACAGGTTTGCAGCGAAGGCTGGGCGATGGTCGGCGACGCCACCGGCTTTATCGATCCGCTTTACAGTCCGGGACTCGATTTTTGCTCCTACACCACAACTCTGACTACGGATCTCATCGCCCGCGCTTTAAGCGGAGAGGACGTGGAAGAAACATTAAAATACTACAATCATCAGTTTCAGATCACTTATCGTTATTGGTTCGAGACTTTGTATAAGGATAAGTATTACTACATGGGCGACGCGGAGTTAATGTCGGCTGCTCTTTTGCTGGATGTCGGCAGTTATTTCGCGGGTTTGGTTCGCCCGCTTTACGCAAATCCGGAACGGGAATTTCTTCATCTGCCTTTCGAGGGGGCACCAGGACGAATCTTTTCGAGCATAATGAGCTTCTACAATCGGCGTCTGGTTGCGTTGGCGAGGCGCCGCGTGATGACAGGACGCTACGGCCGGCGAAACGCCGGCTGGCGCGAATTATACGACGGCTTCGTCCCGGATTTTCGGGTCCGGAAACTTCTCCGGAAAGGTTTGTTTCGCTGGTGGAAAGCGGAACTGTATAATTTGTGGCTGATTCTTAGTGCGCAAAAGTCGGTTATTGCTACTGGCTCCCCGACAACCGCCGCCGCGGAGATCTGCGAAATCTAATATCTCCGCGGCGCTAAGGCGCGCGGACTTGCCATGGTCACTTCACACCGCTGGTTGCGCCGTTTTGCCGTGCGCGGCGTTTTTTGGCGACAATACCTGGATTGGGCAATGATCAACGTCCCCTTCTATCTCCAGCCCATCCTGCTTTTTTTCTGGACGAATTTCTTCTTCTTCTTTGCTGCGCCAGCTCGCCGCGCCATCATCTCGAATCTTAAAGTGGTGCAGCCGGGCTCCTGGCCTGCGACCAACTACGCGCGAGCGTGGCTGACGCTTTTTAACTTTGCCTGGACGATTGCGGATGCCGCCAATTACAAACTCACCAAAGCCCAGTTCGCTTACGAGTTGGAGGGCGAACAATATCTCGATCAACTGGCGGCGGCTCATGGCGCGATTATTCTCACCGCGCACATGGGAAATTACGATTTGGGCGCTGCGATCTTCGCCCAGCGGTTTCATCGCGAGATCAGGATGGTGCGGGCGCCCGAACCGGATGAGCAAACCGCGCAATACGTCGATATTTCTATCCAACAAACGGGAGCCGGCGCTGTGAAGGTCGGTTACAGCACGAGCGGCACTGCTCTCTCTTTTGATCTGCTTTATGCACTGCGGGAGGGGGAAATTGTTTCGATCCAGGGCGATCGAGTCACCGGAGATGTTTCCCACACGCGGATGCAGCTCTTCACGCGAGATGTAAACTTGCCTGACGGCCCGTTTAGTCTCGCTTTCGTCGCGCAGATGCCAATCTTTCCCTTGTTTGTCCTGCGGGCGGGTTATCACCGGTACAAGATTATCGCCTGCGCGCCGATCCATTGCCTGCGCGCAGAGCGTTCGCGCGACGCGGCGGTAAAAACAGCGATGCAGCAATGGTGCTCCGTCCTGGAAACAATTATTTTGCGCTATTGGTCGCAATGGTTTTCGCTCGTGCCGATTTTCCCCGCGCAATGAGCACTCTCGAAGAAAGCAATCGGCCCGGTTTCGGTCTTTCACTTCCGCG
>JBDUDH010000122.1:0-9740 GCA_040003015.1 Verrucomicrobiota bacterium
CTCCTTCCATTAACGCGGTGGCGTCCATGAATTTCACGAATAGCGGCAACGCTGGAAGTTCCACCAGCTATGTCATGGGCTACTAGCGGCCTTGCAGCCAAGGGCGTTAGTCGGACTCGTAATCGTGCTTGTGTTTCTGCTCGCTTGGTTGGCTTCGAGCATGATCACGAGCAGGATTTCGGGATCGCGAGATTACGAGTAGAGATACTCGTCGTGATATTCGCGCTGGGGCGCGAACTGCACTGTTTGATCGCCGCCGGTCTCGGGATACTCAAAAATTTTCCCTTCGTAGTTGCGGATCACGATCTTCTCGTTGTCGTGATATAAAATGTAGCCGGGATTGATCGGCACTTTGCCGCCGCCGCCGGGCGCGTCGATCACGAATTGCGGAATGGCGTAGCCGGTGGTGTGACCGCGCAATCCTTCGATGATCTCGATTCCTTTCGCGACGGATGTGCGCAGGTGCGATGAGCCGTTGATCAGGTCGCACTGGTAGATGTAATAAGGACGCACGCGGCACATGAGCAATTTGTGCACGAGGGTCTTCATCGTTTCGAGGTCGTCGTTCACGCCTTTTAGCAGCACACTTTGGTTACCGAGCGGAATGCCGGCGTTGGCGAGGCATTCGAGCGCTTCCTTCACCTCGATCGTTAGTTCGCGGGGATGATTGACATGCACGCTCATCCAGAGCGGATGATATTTATGCAGCATCGCGCAAAGCTCGGGCGTGATGCGCTGCGGCAGAAAAATCGGGACGCGCGTGCCGATGCGGAGAAATTCGATGTGCGGAATCGCGCGCAAGCGGCTCAACAATTTTTCCAGTTTGTCGTCGCTGAAAATCAATGCGTCACCGCCGCTCAAGAGCACGTCGCGGACTTCAGTGTGTTGTTGGAGATAACGAAACGCTTCTTCGAAGTTGGTGTGCAATTCCTGTTCGCCGACGCCACTGACCACACGGCTGCGTGTGCAGTAACGACAATAACTTGCGCAGCGATCAGTCACCAAAAACAGCACGCGATCGGGATAACGATGCACTAATCCCGGCACGGGCATGTGTGAATCTTCGCCGCACGGATCGGCCATGTCGTAGGGCGAACTCCAGGTTTCCTCGATCCGGGGGATGACCTGCCGCCGGATCGGATCGTCCGGATTCTTTTCTCGCGGAATCAGATTGAAAAAATGCGGGGTGACGGCGAGCGCGAGCTTGTCGCCGGAGAGCAGCACGCCGCTGCGCTCCTCGTCCGCGAGTTCCAAATGCTGCTCGAGCTGGACCAGCGACGTAACTCGATTTTTGAGCTGCCATTTCCAATCGTTCCAGAGTTCGGGCGCGACATCGGGCCAAAAGCCCGGCGCGTGTGAGACGAACCCTTTCCCATCCTTTTTGCCTGCGGCAAGAGTGACCATTTTGATTTTAGAGCAAAAAAGTTAATGGCATTAAATATCGTGTCAATGAAGGCACTTTTCGGTGCGTGTCTGTCTGTGGAAAGGTCGGCGATTCGCGCCGCCCGTGGCGGTAATATCCGTCACAATTGGCGGCTCGGTTTGCTGTCGCGCGAGCCAGCGTTACTATTGAACGGCTTCCGCCACTCCATGTCCAAACCGGTGCTCATGCCTCCTCTCTTGCGGATCAACCTTTTCCTCGTAGCCGCATTCAGCGCGCTGTCTCTTCGCGCCGCGCCACCAGCCACGCCTCCGACCGCGGAACCAAAACCGACGCCGACGATCCCGCCGGCCGCCGCCGAAGCAGGCAAAGACGTCGTGCACCAATTGAACAGCGCGTTCACGAAAGTTTTCGAGATTGTCGCGCCCAGCGTTGTCATCATTGAGGTGACAAAGAAGTCGGACAGCGGCGATGCTTCGCTGGATGATCTTTTTTTTCAGACGCCGCCAGATGAAAACAATCCGCGTCGCGGACAACGCGAGCCGGTGCAAAGCGAAGGCTCCGGATTCATCGCCCGCGCGGATGGATACATCTTCACGAACTTCCACGTCGTCGAAGGTTCGGACAAAATGGATGTGAAATTGAAGGACGGCCGCGAATTTCCGGCCCGGATTGTCGGCACCGACGAGAAGACCGATGTGGCCGTGCTCAAAATCGACGCCACGAATTTACCGGTTGTCCAGCTCGGCGACAGCGATGAGGTGCGCGTCGGGCAGTTCGCCTTCGCCATCGGCGCGCCATTCAAGCTCGATTACACTTTCACCTACGGCGTGATCAGCGGCAAAGGCCGGAACAAATTGCTCGAAACTGGCGGTTACAACATCTCCGATTATTTGCAGACCGACGCTTCGATCAATCCCGGCAACAGCGGCGGACCGCTCTGTGACATCGATGGCAAAGTGATCGGCATGAATACGCTCATCAACGGCCTCAATCGCGGGCTCGGCTTTGCGATTCCGAGTAATCTGGTTAATGAAATCGGGAAGGAATTGATCGCCGGCCACAAAATCGTCAGGCCGTGGCTCGGCATCCGCATCGAGACGCTCGGCGACGATCCATCCATTCGCGATCTTTTTAAAGGCACCGACAAAGGCGTGGTCGTTCGCACGATCGAAGCCGACGCGCCCGCTTACAAAAGCAATCTGCGGCCATTTGATGTCATCACCCAAATCGACGGCACACCGGTCACGACCGACACTCAGCTTCAACACGAGATTCTGAAAAAGAAGATCGGGCAAAATGTGCAGCTAACGGTCTGGCGCAAAGGTCAGACCCTGACGATTCCGATCACCACCGGCGAATTGCCTAGCGAGATCGCGCGCGTTTCGAACGAGCCCGCTCCGCCACTGGAGCATAAACAGGAAGACGTTAACAAATTCGGTCTGCAGGTGCAGGAGCTGAGCAAAGAAGTGGCGGCGCGGTTGAAGCTCGACGTTGAGCAGGGTGTGATTGTTACCGACGTAGCTGACAACAGCGTCGCCGCCGCGCAGGACATCCAGCGCGAGGACGTCATCACCGAAGTGGACGGCAAACCGGTCACCAATGTCGCTTCGTTTCGCGAAGCGCTCACGAAAGCCGATCCGCGCAAAGGAATTCTTCTCTATCTCGATCGCAAAGGCAGCAAGACCTTCGCGGTCTTGAAAGCGGGCAGTTAACGCGACGGCGGACAACCGCTCGGTATGCACGAAGAGATTCTTGGCGCACACATTATCGGACCGGAAGCGACGGAAATGATTGCCGAACTCGGCTGGCAATCACGCTTGAGGCGACGCACGCGAGGAAATCGAGGTGACGATTCACGCACACGCGACCTTGAGTGAAGAGGTCCACGAAGCGACTGGCCAGGCGTGCGGTCACGCCCTCCATATCTGAGCTGCAACCCGCCAGAGCGCGGCGACAAGATCGGTTACGCTTTCCTGCTGCCGACGATTACGAGGACGATCCCGCCTGCCAGACAGAGCCCTCCGAGGATCGGCGGAAATGGCACCGTCTTTTCTCTATCCGCGCTCACTTGGAGCGGACCCGCGTCGATTACCTTTTCGCGTTTCGTGTAACTGAAGCCGCCGTAGGTCAGTGCGATGATGCCGATGACAATGAGAACAATGCCGATCAAGCCGGCCGGTTTCATCATGCGAGTGCCGTCGATTAAAGCGTTCGACGCCCCTGTATCAGATTAATAATCAGAATAACCACGGCGATGACGAGCAGGATGTGAATCAAACTGCCGCCAAAAGGCATGACGAACGCGCCGAGCAGCCAGAGCACCAACAGAATCACAAATATTGTCCACAACATAATTTCCTCCGGGTTGAAGTTTACTCTACTTCGTGCGCGAGTGTGTCAATGCGCTTATCGCGATTAGAATTTTGCGAGGAGACTGCTTTTTCCGTGAAGCGAGGCGAAACTGTGGTCGCAGCAAAATCGTCAAAACAAAATAGGTGTCCTTCGCGGCTCGGAAATTGCATATAACCAGCTAATCGATCCGCCTCGCGATCGGATTGGGACGCTGGCACGCTGTCGCCGATGCCAGTGCAGCGCGCAAATTCCAATCAGTCTCTCTGAGCAGCCCCATCGCCACCTCATAATCGCAGTCGGCCAGTTGTGCTAACAAACGCGCGGCGCGGTCGCGAAGCTTTGCATTCGAAGCGTTCAGGTCGATCATTAAATTGCCTTGGACGCGACCGAGCCGGACCATCGCGCCAGTCGATAAAATATTCAGTGCGACTTTCGTCGCGGTTCCCGCTTTAAGACGGGTCGAACCTGTCAGCAGCTCAGGACCTGTCGGGAGATCAATGCGAAGATCAACCTTTAAATCTGCACGGGCCGACGGATTGCAGCTGACCAAAATCGTTTGCGCGCCGAGCGCTTTCGCGCGTTTCAAGGCACCGAGAACGAACGGTGTCCGACCGCTGGCAGTGATGCCGCAAACCATGTCGCCGCTTGTCACGCCCCTTTCTTCGATCGCAACGGCGCCTGCGCCCGGCTCGTCCTCTGCCCCTTCGATGCTTCGATGAAGTGCGGTCGCCCCTCCCGCGATGATGCCCTGCACAAGCCCGGACGACGCGCCGAACGTGGGCGGGATTTCGCTGGCATCAAGAACCCCAAGCCGTCCGCTCGTTCCGGCACCGACATAAAAAAGCCGCCCGCCATTTTTCAGCACACCGGTCACGATCTCGACCCCGCGAGCCAATTCACCCACGCAGCCGCGCAACGCATCCTGCACGAAATTTTCTTCCTCGACAAAAAGTTGTACGAATTCCAGAGCCGTTAACTGGTCGAGCTTTGACGAGCGCGGGTTTTGTTGTTCGGTCAAAGCATTAGCAATCTGTTTCAGCGAAACTTCGTTCGTGGTTTTCAAAATCCCGCGAGAGCGTCCAATGTTTGTCTCGGCGGAGGCGAGCCAGGCGGCGCCGAATTCCGACCGATTTTCAGCAACGGCGATCTCGGAATCAGGCAGCAAACTCGACAATTCACGTCGGAATGCTTCGACGTAGAGTGATTGGCGGCGAAAGAGGCCGCCGAGCAAACGGATCGGAGGAGCGCGAAAGTCGAGCCGGTCCGCCACCGCACGAGTGTATTCGGCCAGGACCAAAGCGCCCGAACGGAGGATGTCGCCCACGTTGACATCGCCCCGCTCGACGGCAGCAAAGAGAATCGGTGCAAGCAGAGCGACATCGATCTTCCCAGCCGTCTGCGCCCAGCGGACCAGTTCATCCAGATTGTTCAGACAGAGCGCGCCCAAAATATTTTGCGCCAGCTCGCTGGTTCTCCGATGAAGATCGTATTCTCGCAAGACAAGCCGCAAAGTCTGGAGGGCCAGAAAATATCCGCTGCCCGCGTCCCCCAGAATGTGGCCCCATCCGCCTGCCAGCTCGGTGCGTTCGCCGCGCCGTCCCGTAATCGATGAACCAGTCCCGGCGTTGATCGCAATTCCATCGCCGCAACCGAAAGCGGCCGCGAACCCGGAGTCGCGATCGCTGCCGGTAATGATCTTCGCTTCCGGCCAGACTTCCCGGCAGATCTTTGCTAATTTTCGGCGATCGTCCTCAGTTCCACAACCGGCAAGAAATGCGCCGACGCGATGGACCGGCGTCGGCATCTGTCGAAAAATCAGGATGATTTGGTCTGGCGTGGTGAGCCGGAGATTTGACGGCGGCAGTTTACCTTCCGAAACACTTCGCGTCTCCTCGTCGCCATGTTCCAGCAACATCCAGGCGGTTTTTGTTCCACCTCCGTCAATGCCGAGAATTTTTTCCATCTCTCAACTCATTTGCTTTCCCTAAAGGTCTAGCTGGAGACGGCGCGCTCAGCCACAGAAGATTGCTCGCACCGCCTGTATTTGTATCATGAAGTATGGCCGAAACGGAAGCTTCTGCGGCGAAACGCATCACGCGCTTGCGGCGGGAAATTAAAGAACATAATCGCCGCTATTACGAAGAGGCCGCGCCCACGATCTCCGACCGTGAATACGATCAGATCTATCGCGAGTTACTCGATCTCGAGGCACGATTTCCATCGCTCACTTCGACCGATTCTCCGACCCGCCACGTTGGGGGCAAGCCGCTCAAGCCATTTACACAAATCACGCATCGCGTTCCGATGCTAAGTCTTGATAACACCTATTTCGAAGAGGAAATCGCCGATTTCTTTCGTCGGATGGAACGGCTTTTGCCTAACGAGAACATTCAGGTCGTGATTGAACCGAAAGTCGATGGGGTCGCGGTTTCACTCCTCTACGAAAACGGCGAGCTGCGTTACGCGGCGACTCGGGGCGATGGCACCACCGGTGACGATATTACAGAGAACGTTCGCACGATCCGCACGCTGCCCACGAAATTACCCGGAAGGTCGCCGCGTCTTTTCGAGGTGCGCGGCGAAGTCTTCATGTTCAAAGAAGGCTTTGCGAAATTAAATGCAGAACGGACCGAAGCCGGGCTACCACCATTTGCGAATCCGCGCAATGCCGCTGCCGGCTCACTCAAGCAGCTCGATTCTTCCATCACGGCCCGACGCCCGCTCGGCGTCGTCTTTTACGGCACCGGCGAGGTCGAGGGAGCAACTTTGACGAAACATTCGGAGCTGTTCCCTTTGCTCAAAAATCTCCGCTTGCCGGGCAGCGAACATTGGTGGCGCGCTGATTCCGTGGAAAAAATCCTCGAAGCGATCAGGAAACTCGACGGGATTCGGCATCAATTCCCCTACCAAACCGATGGCGCTGTCGTGAAAGTAGATGCGTTTTCGCAACGTGAAGCGCTCGGCTTTACCGCAAAATCACCGCGCTGGGCGATCGCTTATAAATATGAAGCGGAACAGGTCGAAACAAAGTTGCACGACATTTTGATTCAGGTTGGCCGGACGGGCGTTCTGACACCGGTGGCCGCGCTCGAACCCGTGATCGTTAGCGGCAGCCGCGTTTCGCGCGCGACCTTGCACAACGAGGAAGAAATCGAACGCAAAGACATTCGCATCGGCGACACGGTCGTGATCGAAAAAGCAGGCGAAGTCATTCCCGCCGTGGTGAGCGTGCGCGCCGATTTGCGCACGGGCAAGGAACGAAAATTTCGAATGCCTGTCAATTGTCCGGTCTGCGGGAGTAAAATTGCAAAGGATGAAGGCCAGGTGGCCGTGCGCTGCGTGAACGCGCAATGCCCGGCGCAGTTGAAACGGCGGATCGAACATTTTGCCTCGCGCGGCGCGATGGACATCGAGGGTCTCGGCGAAGCGATGGTGCAGCAGCTGGTAGATCATCAACTCGTCCGAGACGTGAGTGACATTTATCAACTCCGCGCTGCCCCGCTCACGCCGCTCGAGCGGATGGGCGAGAAGAGCGTGAGCAAGCTGCTCGAAGCGATCGCACGAAGTAAATCGCAGCCGCTCTGGCGATTGCTTTTCGGTCTCGGCATTCTGCATGTCGGCGTTAGTGCGGCGCGTGCCTTCGCCGATCATTTTCCCAGCCTCGATGAGTTGATGAAAGCTTCGGTGGAAGAATTACGGCGGATCCCGGATGTCGGCGAAGTGGTCGCTCAAAGCATCGCGCGCTTTTTCGAAGAAAAAAATAACCGTGCGATGATCAAAAACCTTCGCCGGGCCGGACTTCGCCTAACGAGCGAAAAGGAAAAGCGAAACGATGCGACTCCTGATTCTCAAATCAAAGGAACGTCGTGGGTCATTACCGGCACATTGAGTCAGCCGCGCGAAGAGATTGCGGAGCTGATCATCGGTAAAGGCGGCAAAGTCACCGGCAGCGTGAGCAAAAAAACCAGTTACCTGCTCGCTGGAGAAGAGGCCGGCAGCAAACTGCAAAAAGCGCGGACGCTCGGAATTCGTATAATCAACGAGCTGCAATTCCGGAAGATGGTTGAGAATCAATTCGGGGACCGAATCCCGTGAAAAATGGCTTCTCTTTCATCGCCGCATCGGCATTCTGAACAAAGATCGAAGGATCTTTAACTATTGCGCGCCGGCGTTCCGACACATGACTGATCCTTCTCTCGCCCTCGTTGTTCCCGCCTTCAACGAAGCTGACCGGCTCGCAAAAACGCTGCCGTTGATGATCGAATATCTTTCCGCGCACCAGTCTAACGCCGAGTTAATCGTCGTTGACGACGGCTCGGAGGACGGCACTGCCGAAGTCGCCGCCGCCAATTTTGCCGGCGAAAATCGTGTTGTCGCGCGCGTCATCCGCTTCGAGGAAAACCATGGAAAAGGACACGCCGTGCGGAAGGGTTTGCTCGCTACTCGCGCGCCCATCGCCATTTTTTCCGATGCAGATCTTTCCACTCCGATTTCTGAACTTCCCAAGATTGTCGACCCGATTCGGGCAGGCGCCTACGACGTGGTATTTGGATCGCGAGCGCTTAATCCAAAATTACTCGGCCAACGGCAGCCATGGCGTCGCGAATACGGCGGGCGAATTTTTAACTACTTCGTCCGTTGGGGAACGGGGCTGCCATTTTTCGATACGCAATGCGGCTTCAAAGCCTTTCGAATGAACCGCTACCGGCCGTTGCTCGAGCAGGCGGCGATCGATGGCTTCGGTTTCGATGTCGAGCTTCTCTTTCTCGGGCGCCAAGCGGGGCTGAGGCTGCTCGAATGTGCGGTGCGGTGGGATCACAACGAAGGCAGCAAAGTCGATATCATTCGCGACAGTATGCGCACGCTGCATGACTTGGCAGAGATCCGGCGGCGTTCTTGGTTGGGTCAATACAACTCCGCCATATCAGCTGCAAAAAGCGCGACGGCGGAGGGAAGCTCTGGTACGCCAACATCATTTTGATCCCGAGCGCCTCCCGTGGTTGAAGCCGCGCAACGCATCCAGCTAACGAGATTCGCCTACGTGCAGCCCAGATTTGCAATGGATTGTTCAGACCCGGCGGGATGGGCACGATTTCAAAATTAGAGCTAAAAGGCCTCTAGTTCTCGGTGCGCAAATTGGCGTGACGTTTAACGGCATTGGGTACTCAATTGGCAGATGTCGACCCGAATTTTTCTCGTCCGCCACGGAGCTACGGTCCTCACCGCCGAAGATCGCTTCGCGGGCGCCACCGATGTTGAGCTCTCTGATGAAGGGCGTGAACAGGCGCGCCGGCTCGCGGTTCGTTTGAGTCGCGAACGTATCACGGCAATTTACGCTTCGCCGCTCGGACGCACAGTTGAAACGGCAACCATCCTCGCCCAGCCACACACGCTCGATGTCCAAACCCGCGATGGTTTGCGCGAAATTTCCCACGGTCGCTGGGAGCAAATGACGCGTCGCGAAGTAGAGCAACAGTTCCCGGAAGAAGCAGCAGCATGGGAGAAAGATCCCTACACGTTCGCGCCGGTCGGCGGTGAGAGTGGCCTGGCCGTCACGGCGCGCGCATTACCAGTCCTGATGGATATTGTGCGCGCCCATTCTTCCGGCAACGTGCTGATCGTTTCGCATAAGGCAACGATCCGTCTGCTTCTGAGTTCCATTCTTGGATTCGACCCGCGCCGGTACCGCGACAACCTGGATCAGAATCCGGCCGCGCTGAACATCGTCGATTTTAAAGATCCGGTGAATGCTCGACTTACTCTTTTCAATGACACCTCGCACTACGCCGAGGCCGGCCTTGCCATTCCCGCAGTCCCGACAGCCCGTCTTTCGAAAACGTGGGAAGATGAAGGCTAAAATACTGCGATATAAGTCACTTTCCCTTACACTTGATCGACGCTAAACTCGGCTCTTTCCACTTGCTGGCCGACTTTTGAATTCCATAGTGTCGATTTCCGTCCGGGGGTATAGCTCAGTTGGTAGAGCGTCTCGTTCGCAATGAGA
>JBDUDH010000088.1:0-9570 GCA_040003015.1 Verrucomicrobiota bacterium
GCGGTGAGTCACACTCCACGCGCGTCGATGTTCCCAAGGGTGATCCGCGCGATCCGATGACGGAGGAAGAAATCGCGGTGAAGTTCACCGCACTGGGCGGCGATGTTATCGGCAAGGATCAATGCAAAAAGTTGCAGAGCTTCATCATGAGCATTGAAACTGCCGAGGACCTTGGTCGACTCTTTGAGCTGACCACGGCTCGCTGAATCTAATCTGGAAGGCCGTCCGCGCTATCGACGCTCAAATATTTGGGACACGACAGCGCGTGTCCCTCCAAAAATGTCGAAACCGTTACGCGGTCGCGCTGCCTTCGTCCGGCGAGCCAAATTCGATCCCCTGCGCCAGCGGCAACTCGCTCGAGAAATTGATCGTGTTCGTTTGCCGGCGCATGTAACTTTTCCACACATCGCTTCCGCTCTCGCGCCCGCCGCCGGTCTCTTTCTCGCCACCGAAGGCGCCGCCAATCTCGGCGCCGCTTGTGCCGGTGTTGACATTGGCAATGCCGCAATCGCTTCCGAGCGCGCTAAGAAATTTTTCGGCCTCGCGTACGTCGTTCGTGAAAACCGCAGAGGTCAAACCTTGTGGCACGTTGTTTTGGATAGCGATCGCTTCGTCGAAATCGCGGTAGGTCAGCAAATAAAGTAGCGGACCGAAGGTTTCATGACAGACAATTTCAAAATCAGGTTTCGCATTCGTCAGGCACGGCGTCATGTAGCAGCCGCCTGGATATTGCGGGCCTTCCAGCCGTTCGCCCCCATAAAGAATTTCTCCGCCTTCATCTTTCAATCGTTGGATCGAATGCTGCACCATGTCGACCGCGCCCTTGTCGATCAACGGCCCCATCAACGTTTTCTGATCAAGCGGATTCCCGATCGGCAAACGCTTGTAAGCGGCCACTAATTTCTTGCGCACTTCGTCCGCGACCGATTCGTGCATGATCACGCGCCGAGTGGAAGTGCAGCGCTGCCCGGCCGTGCCGACGGCGCCGAAGAAAATCGATTGCGTCGCCATCTCGAGGTCGGCGCTCGGCGCGACGATGAGCGCGTTATTGCCGCCAAGTTCCATGATCGTCCTGCCAAGACGGCCATGAACTGCTTGCGCCACATGAAATCCCATTTGCACGGAACCTGTGGCCGAGATCAACGGGATTCGCTTGTCAGCCGAAAGTTTTTGCCCAACCGTCTTGCGGTCGCCGATCAGCAAAGAGAATATGGCCGGATCCGCACCGGTTTCGCCGCAAACGCGTTCCGCAATTTTTGTGACCGCGATCGCGCTCAGCGGGGTTTTTTCCGACGGCTTCCAAACGGTGGCGTCACCACAAACAGCGGCGAGCGCGGCGTTCCACGACCAGACCGCGACCGGGAAATTGAATGCGCTGATGACCGCGACGACGCCAAGTGGATGCCATTGCTCCATCAAGCGATGGTTCGGTCGCTCTGATTGAATCGTTAGGCCATAGAGCATCCGCGATTGGCCGACGGCCAGGTCGCAGATGTCGATCATCTCCTGCACTTCGCCCTCGCCTTCGGCGATTATCTTGCCCGTCTCGAGCGAGACGAGCATGCCGAGGTCGTGCTTGTGCTCGCGCAGCGCGTTGCCGAGTTGCCTGACGGTTTCGCCGCGGACTGGCGCCGGTGTTTTCCGCCATTGCAAAAACGCCTCGTGTGCGCGCGCAATCGTGCGCTCGTAATCCTCCGGCGAAGCGGTGCGAATTTTGCCGAGCAATTGGCCGTCAACCGGGGAATGCTTCTCGATCACGGCACCGCCGCCGTGCCATTCGCCGGAAAAGGCGCCGTCGCTGGTGCCGGCAATCCCCAGCTTCTCGAGCAGATCGGTCATCACCTAACGGCCCCGCATCCGCCGGCATTGCTGGCGGAACAGATCGATCGCTTCGTCAATCACGTCCGCCGTGATGTCGAGCACCGGACGAAAGCGAATCGACTGTTCACCGGAGCGTAAGGTGAAGACGCCAAGATCGAAGGCGCCCTTCCAGAATTCTTCGCGCGTCGCCGGATCGGGCAGATCGAAAGCGAGAAACAAACCACGGCCGCGAACGGCCGTAATGATTGGCGCTTCGGCGGCAAGTTCGTGCAACCGATTCAAAAAGTGCGCACCGATTTTTCTCGCATTCTCGACCAAATTTTCGTCCTCGATGATCTGAAGGAAATGCGTCGAGCGCACCATGTCGGTAAAATTTCCGCCCCAGGTCGAGTTGAGCCGGCTGGGCATGCGGAAAGCATTATCGGGCACTTCGTCGATCCGCGGTCCAGCCATCACACCGCAGACCTGCGCTTTCTTGCCGAACGCCATCAGGTCGGGAATGACACCAAAATGTTGGCAACACCAGTTGCGGCCGGTCGTGCACATGCCGCACTGCACTTCATCGAAAATCAGCAGCATCTCGTTCTCGTCGCAAATGCGCCGGAGCGTTTGCAGCCATTCGCCGCGAAAATGATTGTCGCCGCCCTCGCCCTGGATTGGCTCGATGATGATCGCCGCGATATCGACGCCGCGCTCGGCGATGAACTTCATGATCTCCTCTTCGGATTTCTTCTCGCGCGCGATCACGTCGGCTTCCCGCTCCGCCTCGCCTAACGAGAAGTCGATGTTCGGTGCCGAGACACGCGGCCAGTTGAACTTCGCGAACAGATCCGTTTTCTTCGGGTCCGTATTCGTTAGGCTCATGGTGTAGCCACTGCGGCCGTGAAAAGCGCGGCGGAAATGCAAAATCTCGGTGCCACGTTCGCCGCGACCGGCCGCCATGTTCTTGCGCACCTTCCAATCCATCGCCGCCTTGAGCGTGTTCTCGACTGCCAGCGCGCCCCCTTCAATGAACAGCATGCGCTCAAGCGGCGGCATCCCCATCACACGACAGAATGTTTCGACAAAACGCGCGTAGGCTTCCGAGTAAACGTCGGAGTTCGAAATCTTGATTTTCGCTGCCCCCAGCAGATTCGCTTTCACCTCCGCGCGATCGAAATGCGGATGATTGAAACCGACCGGATTCGATCCGAAGAAGCCATAGAGATCGATCAGTCGTTGGTTGTGCGCGGCATCGTAAAGATGGGAGCCTTGGCTCTTCTCGAGATCGATGACGATACGAAAACCGTCGAGCAAAACGTGCTCGGCGATCTTGTCGAGGACGCGGGACTTTGGTTGTGGTTTGGATTTCTCGCTCGCACTGATGCGGTTGCCGGAAGGAGTCCGAGCCGCTTCGGTGAGCATGGATGACATACTCATCCGTTGACAGTAGCTGGGACGAAGAAGCCGGTCAACTAGAGCGGCTCGCCAAGCTCCGTCATCCTGAGCGGAGCGAAGCGAAGGCGAAGGATCCCGTGGAAGTTAACTTAAAGATTTCGCGACGAGATCCCTCGACTTCGCTCGGGATGACTATTGCACAATTCCTTCGCGCAGCTCGTCGTGTTTTCCGGCGAGCAGTTCCTGCGTCAGTTGGTAGCCGGGTTGATCCGCATTGCCGCCGATTCCGGCGAAATAATCGCGGATGCGCAATTTCGCTGAGCGGCAAAAGTAGTTCGTGAGGGAAAGAATTTCCGCCGCCGGTTGTCCGGCGTCGAGAAGCGACTGCGCACGCGAGCAGGTAGCGCTGATCGCAAAAAGCTCCGTCGTAATCCCAACAAAACGCGAGAGCAGCAATTGCTGTCGATCCAGCTTCGGACCAAAACGCGTCATCGCGTGAAATAACCCGCGCGCCAAACGATGACTGGTGCGCGCCGCGTAGTTCACATGCTCACGCAGTTGCTCATGCAAACCTTTGAGTTCGCCCGCGTCCCCGCCTAACAATTGCTTCGGATACCAACGTAGGTAGAACGAACCCGAGGTGAAGACTGCCTTGAGCCGCGTCGACCACGGCAGTTGCGTATTGAAGATCGCGCCGCCAATTTTCAGGTGCGGATCGAGCGCCTCGCGGGCGATAAAGAGTCGCATAATTTCGCTCGAACCTTCGAAGATTAGATTGATGCGGCAGTCGCGCAGAAAACGCTCGACCGCGATTGGCTCGTCACCGCGCGCGGCGAGTGACTGCGCAGTTTCGTAACCGCGCCCGCCGCGCACCTGCATCGCTTCGTCGGCGATCCGCCAGGTCATTTCGGTGGACCACATCTTGCACATGGCCGTCTCGATCCGCAGATCGGATTCCTTGCGATCGACCAGCGCGGAGGTGAGGAAGGTCATTGCTTCCATCGCGAAAACATCGCCGGCCATCTCGGCAATTTTGCCGGCGATGGCGGAATGCTGGCCGATCGGCGCGCCCCATTGCACCCGCTCGGAGGACCACTTGCGGCAGATCTCGAGCAGCCGTTTCGACAATCCGACGCATGCCGCCGGGATCGTTAGGCGACCGGTGTTCAGAGTCGTTAGGGCGACTTTCAGACCTTTGCCTTCGCCAGCGATGATGTTCTCGCGCGGGACACGGACGTCTTTGAAAGTGACGACGCCATTGTAAAGAGCGCGCAATCCCATGAAGTGGCAGCGATGCGGCATCGCCAGCCCGGGCGTATCGACATCGACAATGAACGCAGTGATTTGTTTGCGTTCCTTGCCGTTCACGATTTTCGGCGCGGTTTTCGCCATCACGACGAGGACCCCGGCTTTCAGTCCATTCGTGCACCAAAGTTTTTCGCCATTGAGGATGAACGCAGAGCCGTCGGGTGTCGGGTCGGCGCGGAGACTCATCGTCGCCGGATCGGAACCGGCATGTGATTCGGTGAGCGCGAACGCCGAAATCTCGTGGCGCGCAACTCGCGGAAGATATTTTTGCTTTTGTTCTTCCGTGCCAAAAAGCAGGAGCGGCTGAGGGACGCCGATCGATTGGTGGGCAGAGACAAGGGCGGTCAGGTTTGCATCCCAACTGCCGAGCAGCATCGCGGCACGGCCGTAGTTAACCTGCGATAGACCGAGGCCGCCGTACTGCTTCGGAATTTTGATGGCGAAAGCGCCCATCGCGAAGAGATCGTCGATATTCTTTTGCGGGATTTCTCCGGTGCGATCGATCTCGTCGGCGTCGACATTTTCGCGCAGGTAATTTTCGAGCTTGGATAGGAATTCCATTCCCGCCGCGACATCCTCGGCGCTCTGCTCGGGCCAGGGATAAATGCGGCCGAAATCGTATCGGCCGACAAACAAGTTGCTCGCGAAACTGCCACGGTCGTCGAGCGGATCGCGCGAACTTTCCGCCAGCTCGAGCGCGGCGCGCTTGCCTTCCGACATCTTCGAAGTGTCAATGACCGCCGGCGCGATCGGTTCCTTCGCGCTCGTTTCTTTTGAGATCTGATCGGGCGGCGCTTCGAGAGGTGACTTCATAAAAGTGGCGCGAGTCTCTGGCGTCCGAACCAACAGAACTTAAGCTGGAGGCCTGCGCTACCTTTGCGGTTCATAAAATTTGCTTCCTTCGCGTGCATGCTTTTTCACAATCTCGCAGGGCGCAAATTTGTCGTCGGTGTGGGCCAGGCGGTCCATCTCCGCGACCAGTTTTTTTAATCCAAAATATTCCGCAAAGCGCAACGGTCCACCGCGAAAGGGAGCGAAACCCGTTCCCAGAATCATTCCAAAATCAGCATCCTCCGGCGTGTTGACGACCTTTTCTTGGAGACAGCGTGCGGCTTCATTGACCATAAGAAAGATGAGCCGATGAGCGAGCTCGCCGTCATTCCGAGCGGAGCCCGGCGGAGTCGAGGAATGACCGGCAGGCACGCGTCGCCATTGCTCGAGCGACTCGTTAGACGTTTGGCGTTTGCCGTTATACTTGTAAAAACCGCTGCCGGTTTTGCGGCCCAGAATTTTCGCCTCCTGCATCTTACGCAAGATCACCGGCATCCGGGCGCGGCTGCCTAACGGATTTGCCAGCGTCTCCGCGATGTCCACAGTAATATCGACGCCGATCTCATCGATCAATCGAAGAGGTCCCATCGGCATCCCCCACTCCACAAGCGCACTGTCGATTTGCTTCGCATCGATGCCCTTTTCATAAAGCGCGGCCGCTTCGAGCAGATATGGGAAAAGCACGCGATTGACCAGGAAGCCGGGGCTGTCGCGCACGACGACCGGGAGCTTTCCGATCTGACGAGTGAAAGCGAGCGACCGTTGCAGCACATCAAAATCGGTTTCGGTGCTCACGACCACTTCGATCAATTTCATTCGACTGACTGGATTGAAAAAATGCAGGCCGATGACCCGCTCCGTTGCCTCAGTGCTTGCGGCGAGATCGGTGATGGAAAGTGCCGAAGTGTTTGTGGCCAGAATGGCCTTCGGCGTTTTCGAAGCGAGATCGCGAAAGATTTGCGTTTTAATTTCCAATTTCTCGGAGGCCGCTTCGATCACGATCTGGACATCGCGCATCCCTCCCGGAACAGTTGAGGCGATGATGCGCGCGCGGCCTTCTTTTGCTTTCGCATCGTTCATCAAGCCGCGCTTCACCGTTTCGGCGTAGATCCGATCGATGTTCGCCAGCCCGCGATCAATCTGGTCGGCGTCGACATCACGCAAGATAACAGAAACTCCGCGTGAGCTGAGCCATTGCGCAATTCCCGATCCCATCACGCCCGCGCCGATGACCGCGGCATGCACAATTTTCTCCGGCGGCGTTTTCCAGCTGTTTTTGCGGAATTTTTCGGTAAGAAAAAAGTTGCGAATCAAATTGCGGGTCGATTCTGTCTCGCCGAGCGCGACGATCCCATCCAGTTCCAAAGCGAGTGAATCTTCGATCGAACTCGTTAGGCTGCGGTTGATCACATCGAGCGCGCGGGCCAGGGCCGGATTGTGATCGCGAGACGCGGCGATCGGTTTGTTTGTCCGTGCCGATGGCTGCGACGATTTACGTTTGCCTGCTTTGATTTTGCGGCGTGCCGCCTCAAGCAATTGCTCGCGCGACACTACTTCATCGATCAGACCCAATCGAAGCGCCTCGGCAGCTGGATAAAGTTTGCCCTTCAAAATCACATCCGCAGCCGCTTCGGAACCGATCAAGCGCGGCAAACGCGTCGCTCCACCCCACGCTGGAATAAGTCCGAGCGTTGTCTCCGGAAGCCCGATGCGCGTGGCGGGATCATCCGAGGCAACACGCCAGTCGCAGGCGAGGGTGATCTCGTAACCTCCGCCGGCGCAGGCACCGTGAATCGCGGCGGCAGTCGGAATGTTCAACGCCGCAAGTCGATTAACAATGCGCTGGCCTTCGGCGATGAAGCCTCGCATCTCGCTGCTCGCGGCCTGACGCATCAGTGTCTTTAAATCAGCGCCGGCGATGAAGATCGATTTTTTCGCCGAAGTTACGATAACGCCGCGAATGGATGGATCTTTTTCGATGGCATCGAGATGATCCTTCAAAGTTTGCAGGGTGTCCGCATCGAAAATATTTGCTCCCGATTCCGGACGATCGAACGTGAGCACACACATGTGATCGTCACCGATTTCTCGGCGGATCATTGGGCCGGTGAGAGTTGCACTCATCGCGTTCATTGTCGCGAGTTTCACAAAAATTCCAAGCGAAGAGAACTCGCTAAAGCAAGAGAAGAATAGACTCGCGGGAGGGCTTGGCGGAGTGCGAATATTGGAGGGAATGATTCGATCACTTGCGTTTACAACTCAGGGCCGTTTGCACACCAAGGACATTGACACGTTCTTGATGCCGACGTTGCTGGTAGACACCAACCTGTTTCTTTGGGTGGACTTGGAAAATCCCACGCCTGAGGAGACGCAAAGGGTGTTGGAAAGTATTTTTCATTTTCATCCGCTTTCGATCGAGGACTGCGTGGCAGTCAGTCCGTCACCGAAGGTCGAGGAATATGCGCCGAAGGATGATGACCGATTTGCGCCATACCTGTTCATGGTCATTCACGCGGTGGATTACAGCCGCAAAGACGGGGTGTTTGCGACGAGCGAACTAAACTTTTTTCTGGGAAAGAACTTCCTGGTGACGCACCACGAAC
Organism: Verrucomicrobiota bacterium; assembly: GCA_040003015.1. Lineage (GTDB taxonomy): Bacteria > Verrucomicrobiota > Verrucomicrobiia > Chthoniobacterales > UBA10450 > JBDUDH01. The sequence continues at coordinate 7,941 of JBDUDH010000088.1, forward strand.
TGCCATTGAAGAGCGTGCAATTGACCGAAGAGCGTTGTTTAAGAGGTACGGGGCGTCTTGCGCGAGCGCCGGACCGCGTTGCGCATACGCTCCTGGACGAGATTGTGGAGAATTATAAGCCGGCCCTGGATGAACTCTCGCTGGAGATTGCCCAATTGGAACACGAGGTCGTGCAAACTCCCACCAAGGAAACACTGAATCGACTGCTGCAGATTAAAAATGAGGTACTGCACTTGCGGCACATCGTCAGTCCGCAACGCGAGGTCCTGGCTCGATTCGCGCACGGCGAGTTTAAGCTCATCCGGCCGCATTTGGTACCGTACTATCGGGACGTCTACGACGGACTGTTCCATATTTCGGAATTGGCGCAACGCTATACCGATTCGCTTACGGGTATTTTGCAAGTCTATCTGAATATGTCGTCCAATCAGACCGGGGAGATAATCAAGGTGCTCACGCTTATCACCGTGATCACGACCCCGCTAATGATTGTCGGCACGTGGTACGGGATGAATTTTGAGGGGATCCAAGAGTTTAAATTGAAGTACGGATATGAGATGGCGATCGCAATTACATTGGTAACGACTGGGCTAACCATATGGTGGTTTAAGAGGAGGAAGTGGTTATGATCCTGCCGCAGCGTCCGCGACTTTCGTGGCCACGCTCGTCGATGTGACTGGACTAATTATTTATTTCAGCATAGCGCTCGTCAGCATGCATGGAGCGATGCTCTAAATTATGTTTTCCATTCGCAAACTGTTGGGCCACGACGAGAAGTTCTTCGATCTGCTGGAAGCGAGCGCGCAGCAGGCCGACACGAGCGTGCACGAACTGGTGGCGCTCCTCGGTAAACTCGAGCACAACGATTCCCAGGGAAGCCTCGAGGCCTTCGTCCACAGCCGCCGGAAAGACAAAGAAATCACGCAGGAATTGACGGAGCAGCTGGTCAAGACGTTCATCACTCCGCTGGAGCGCGAGGATATCCAGGCGCTCGCAGCCGCGCTCTACAAAATTCCAAAAACGGTCGAGAAAATCGGCGAGCGCATCTTGATTTGCCCAACAGACCTTCGCGGCCACGGCTTCGCCAAACAAGTGGAGCTGCTCGATCAGGCAGCCGAAGCGGTTCTCTCGATGGTAAAAGATCTGCGGACAGGGACTGATCTGGGCAGCGCCCGGGACAAGAATTCGCGGCTGCAGGCAATCGAAGGGGATGCCGACAAGCTGGAGCTCAGTTTGCTGACCGAACTCTACCACGGCAATTACGAGGCGAAACAATTGATGTTTCTTCGTGATCTTTACGAGCTGCTCGAAAAGGTGATCGACCGCTGCCGCGACGCCGGCAACGTCATTCTCCAGATCGTTCTCAAGCATTCCTAAGCACGCCGGCTCCGCGCGATGATCACATTCATCACGGTCATCCTGGCGGCGATCATCTTCGAATACAGCAACGGTTTCCACGACGCGGCGAACGCGATCGCGACGGTGGTTTCGACTAAAGTTCTGACGCCGCGTCAGGCGATCGCGATGGCGGCATTTTTTAATCTCACCGGCGCATTGTTGGGCGGCGCAGTTGCTTCCACGATCGGCAAAGGCTTGGTGGATACCAACGTGGTAACGATGAGTACCGTGC
>JBDUDH010000033.1:0-9546 GCA_040003015.1 Verrucomicrobiota bacterium
GGTTCAAAATGCTCGCCGCGGCGCCGGACGACCCTTCGCTAAACTAGTGATTAGTGATGAGTGAAAGGTGATTAGTAAATTGCGCTGGTCGCGCATCTCGCCTCGTCTTATCACTATTCGCTTCACCATTCACGTTGCCAAAAAATGATCATCGGCATTCCCAAGGAAATTAAGCAACAGGAGGATCGCGTCAGTCTGTTGCCGTCCGCAGCGCATCAACTGGCACGGCGGGGACATACCGTGCTAGTGCAAAAGAACGCCGGTGTCGGATCGGGTTATCCCGATGAAGATTATATCGAGGCCGGTGCACAGATTGTGGAGACGGCAGAGGAAGTCTTCGCAAAAGCCGACATGATTGTGAAAGTGAAGGAGCCGCTTCCGGCCGAATACGGATTACTCCGCAGGGGCCAGATTCTTTTCACCTATTTGCATTTGGCGGCGAGCAAATCGCTCACCGAAGCGCTGCTGCAATCGGGTGTAACCGGTGTCGCTTACGAGACGATCCAAGTGGGGAATCGGCTACCGTTGCTGGAGCCGATGAGCGAGATCGCCGGTCGTATGTCCGCAGTGATGGGGGCCTACTATCTGGCAAAACATAACGGCGGAAACGGAGTGCTGCTCGGCGGAGTGCCCGGCGTTCTGCCTGGACGTGTGGTTGTGCTGGGCGGCGGCACTTCCGGCATCAACGCCGCCCGCATGGCGGTGGGGCTGGGAGCTGACGTCACAATTTTGGAAGTCGATCTCGATAGGATGCGCTTCCTCGATATTACGATGCCGGGCGCGAATACGCTTTACTCCAACGAAGCGCATTTGCAGGAATTGATGCCCTCGATCGATCTCTTGATCGGCGCGGTTCTCGTGCCCGGAGCAAAGGCGCCGAAGCTGATTACGCGTGATATGTTGCGCAAGATGCGGCCGGGCAGTGTCCTCGTCGACATTGCGATCGACCAGGGCGGGTGCGGGGAAACTTCGCGGCCGACCACCCATCTCGATCCGATTTTCGTGGAGGAAGAGGTCATCCACTATTGCGTGGCAAACATGCCAGCCGCTTATGCGCGGACGGCTACTCAGGCGCTGACGAATATCACGTATCGATATGTGCAATTGCTGGCCGACAACGGCTTGGAGAGAGCTTGTGAAAAGCAGCCGGCGCTCAGGGGCGGAATTAATACTCGTGACGGCAAGCTTATTTACGAGGCGGTGGCGGAAGCCCACGGAATGTGAAGTGCGAGCTTGCTTTTCGGTTGTTATTTGGCGATCTGTTAAGCGATATTCCGAGGCAACCGCAAAGCGGGCGAAAAACAAAGTCCAAGCAAGGCCGAAAACATCGCTTGCTCCGAATCAATAGTTACCCCATCGTGGACACTCATCCATAACCTATGAAGAAATACATCTGCATCCTGGCTAGTGCCGCGCTTCTCGCGGCTTGTGAGCAAAAAACTGAAACCGTGGCTCCTGCTGCCTCACCCGCTGAGAAAACCGAGAATAACACGACCGTCGTGAATCCTTCTCCGGCTACTTCAAGCGACACGAGCACCACGACCAACACAACCAATACGATGACGATGACTCCTGCGCCGACGCCTGCCGAGAGCAGCTCGACCATGAGCACGACTGAGTCCACCACGACGACCGCGTCGCCGACTCCGTAAGGTCCAAACCAGTTTCGGTTCAAATAAAAAAAATCTTCCCGCGGGTATGCCGCGGGAAGATTTTTGCTGTACCTAAGCGGCGCCGATTTCGACGAAAGGGCATCGCTAAACCGAGCATTGGCCATCGTGTTCGAACCAATTTTCAGCTGAGTGGCATCGTCAGATTTACCGACGCGATCGCCATTTCCCAGATCGCGGCGAATGACAAAAGCGGCGCAGTTCGAACGTGTCCGAATCGAAGGCCGCGCCATTCGCGGGGGACGGTTGATTCTGGGCGTGCTGGAAAATCAGGCGGAACCGGCTTGGCGCGCCGGTTTCATTACGTCGAAACGCATTGGCCCCGCCGTGGTTCGCAATCGCGTGCGGCGGCGCTTGCGGGAAATTGTGCGGCTGCATCAACATGATCTGCGATCCGGTTTTTGGCTGGTGACGATCGCCCGGCCGTCTGCTTCGCGAGCGACCTATCGCGAGCTGGAAGATGAGTGGTTGCGTCTCGGGAGCCGTGCTTCTATTCTACGGCCCTGACGATGGTCTTGCTGTTTCGAATTTGCATCCGCGCCTATCAATGGACGCTTTCGCCTCTTCTTGCATGGTTAGGCGGGCCGGCCACCGGGTGCCGTTTTCATCCGACCTGCTCGGTCTATTTTCTTGAGGCAGTCGAGCGACATGGCTTCTTGCGCGGGAGCTGGCTGGGCGTGAAACGGATCATGCGTTGTCAGCCATGGGGCGGGCAGGGGGACGATCCTGTGCCGCCATCGATCAGAGCAATTGCAACGTCCCATGTGGATGGGTTCGTCTGTGAATAGCCGCCTCCAATTTCTTTATGGACAGACAAGCCTGGATTGCCATTTCGCTTTGCGTCGTCGGCCTCGTGCTTTGGCAGGTTTACATGACGACCCATTCCGCGCCTCCTGCGAAAAGCTCGCCGAACTCTTCGCCGGCAACAGCTTCAGCGAGCGTCGCTCCCGCGCCTAGCGCGTTGCCGTTACCCACTCCGACCGCTACGCCGGCGCCGCAGCCTCTTTCCACTCCGCCTCCTTTCGCGGAGAAAACGGAGACATTGCGCAACTCCGACCTCGAGCTCGTGCTCACGAATCGCGGGGGCGGAATAGCGGAAGCCATCTTGCCTACACACACGGCGGAGAACGGTCGGCGATTGCTCCTCAACGCGATCGATCGAAACCCGATCGGCGCGATTGTTGAGACGCCGTCTGCGCCGGCCTTCGATGAATTCGCGATAACCAGATTACCCGACGGCAGCGTACAATTTCGGCGGACGGGGGCCGAACAGGTCAGGGTCACGAAAAAGTTCTCACTCCCGGCGCCCGTCAACCAGAAAGACAATTACCTCGCGAAAATGGAGGTAGATTTTCACAACGAAGGATCGCAAGTTTATAGCAAGCCCGGTTACTTCGTCGAGCTTGGCGCTGCCGTTCCAATCCATGAGCGCGACATGCCGAATTACACTCGCGTCAACTGGTGCATCGAGGGCAAGGCGAAGTCGATCGACGTGAATTGGTTCGCGCCGCAGAACTATCCCTTCGTTGGCGTGCAAAAACGCGCCGCTCAGGAATTTTATTCCGAGAAACTGAGCGGCGCGGAATGGCTCGGCGTCAGCAATCAATTTTTCGTGACCTTAATCACGCCGTTAAACGCAAAGGCGACTGAAGTCTGGGGCCGGCGTTTTTCGATCAAGCAGCCTGCCGACACACGCGAGGTTTACGCAATCGAAGGCGCGATGGGAATGCCGGGGTTCCAATTGCAGCCGGGCCAAAGCGCGACGGTGCAATTCCAAATCTATGCCGGGCCGAAGCTCTATGGACGTCTGGCGACGCTCGACCATGACGAAGCCGAAATTATGGATTTCGGAATGTGGAAACTGGTCAGCCAAACATTGCTCAACTTGATGAATCTCCTGCACCGGCTGCTGGGCAATTACGCGCTCGCGATCCTGGTGCTGACCGCGATCATTAAATTGATCCTCTGGCCGCTTCAAACCAAAGCCAACAAGTCGATGCGCCGGATGTCAGCGCTTTCGCCGAAGATGCAGGAGCTGCGCGAAAAATATAAAGATGATCCCACACGGATGAATCAGGAGGTGATGAAACTCTACAAGGATTACGGCATCAATCCGGTTAGCGGTTGCCTGCCGATGATGATCCAGATTCCGATTTTCTTCGGCTTGTTCACGATGCTGCGACAGGCAGTGGAGCTTCGAAACGCCAGCTTTCTTTGGGTGCGCGATCTTTCGCAACCCGACACAGTCGCGCATTTACCGGTGCTCGGCTGGCCAGTAAATATTCTGCCGCTCATCATGGCTGCAACGAACGTCTGGTTGATGCGCATGACGCCGAAGACCGGCGATGCCACCCAGCAGCGCGTCATGATGTTCATGCCGCTGATCTTTGTCGTTTTCTGCTACAATTTTGCCGCAGCGCTGGCATTGTATTACACGACACAAAACCTCTTCACCATTCTGCAACTGTACCAAAACCAAAAGCAACCGGTACCCACGCTGGAGAAAGTTGCCGTGGCGGGGAAACGATCACGCAAGGCAAAATGAGCACGAACGCCAAAGAACTTCTCGACACCATGCTCGGCTATCTCGGCTTTGTCGTGCAGATCGAGGAAACACGCAGCGAAGGCGGCAACCCCACCTTGCAAATTTACACCGAGGAGAGTCGGCGCTTGATCGGACGCGACGGAGAAACGCTGGAGGCGATCCAGTTTCTTCTCAATCGCCTTCTCCAGGCAAAAGATAAAAACGCGCCCAAAGTGATCGTCGATTGCGAGATGTATCGCTCGATGCTCGAAGACAAAATCGTGCAACAGGTGAAGCAACTGGCCGAACGCGTCCGAATTTCCGGACGATCGCTCCAACTCGAGCCGATGAATTCTTACGAGCGGCGAATCGTGCACAACGCCTTCAAGGACGATCCGGAAGTCGCGACCTGGAGTCCGTCAGACTCCGCGCGAATCAAACAAATCACACTGCTGCGGCGTCAGCCGAAGCGCGAGCCGGCGCCGCCGTAAAGTTGTAGCCACGGCGCTCTGTCGCCGTGCTGGGTCTCGGGTCGCAGGATCGGCGCCAGCCGACTAAAAATGAATCGCCGCAATCTCACCCTGATACGCCCACTCTTCTGGCGTCTGGACCAATCCAGCTCGCACCGGATTCATTCGCACGTATTCCCATTTTCCGCATAGCTTTCGCTGCTTCGCAGAAAATGGTCGAAGAAACCTTCCTGCCAGTGTGGCTTGTCGAATCCCAGCGCCAGCAATTTCTTGCCCATCACGCTTTTCAGGGCTTGCACCCATTTCGTCAACGTGACGCCCTCAGACGGCATCGCGACAAACAGGTGTACATGATCCTGGCATTAAGACATAGCGGCCTACGGCGGCATTGTGTTCATGTGTGCGCTGGCAGAATGAACGAAACGCTGCGTGGATTTCGACTCGGGCAGGCGCTTGCGGGTGTTGAATGTCCCAAAGTAAAACGGGCGGAGATTAGAAAAGAGACGCTCAAGGCGCGGCGGCCGATTCGGATAGATGCGCATGTTCGTTTTCGGTATCAATCTTCCTATCCGTCATCTTCTAAATTACACGCCCCGACAGAGCGAGGCGGCTACAACGGTAGCTACGGCGCTTTGTCGCCGTGTTTTCACTGGCCCGCGAACTTAAACACGATTTTGCCTCTACGCTTCGTCTGCGACGCATGTGCGACCGCGGCTTTTGCTTCGGAAAGAGGATACATTTTTTCCACTTTCGCCCGCAGCAATCCGCGCTTCGCCATTTCGAAAAGTGGCGCGAAGGTCTTGGCGCGTTGTCGTGGCGTGGCGCCGTCGTACCATTTGTTCACCCAAAATCCGGTGAAGCGCAGGTTCTTGAAGATGAACATCCCATTTGGAATGCAGAGGGGTTGCAAGCTCATCGCGCCGTAGGTCACCATTGTCCCCTCGGAGGCGAGGGTTTTTGCGACGCGGAGCGCGTTCTCGCCACCCACCGCATTGAGCGCGAGGCGAATTGGAGCGCGTTCTGTTTGCGCCGCGACTTCATCGCGTAATTTTTCGCCGTCGCACAAGACAACATCGCCACCTTCCTCTTTTAATTCTTCAATCAACTCGGGACGACGGACGATGTTCACCGTGCGATATCCCAGTTCGCGCGAAATCTGGATCACGGCGCGACCGGCTGCCGAATTCGCAGCGTTCTGGATCAACCAATCTCGCGGTCTCAGTTGGACAAAATCGTGCAGCATGCGCCACGCAGTCATCGGATTAATTTTGAGCATTGCTGCCTGGACCGGATCGATTCCCTGCGGCACGACGATCAAATGTTCCGCTTTTACGATGCAGGCCTCGCGCCATGTCCCGACATCGTGCGGGAGAATGACCATGGCTCCGAGTGTGACGTTTTTCACTGCCGCGCCGACTTCAATCACGATCCCCGCGCCTTCAAAACCCGGAGTTGCGGGTAACGGAGGACGAACTGGATATTTTCCCTCGATCGCGTTCAGGTCCGCGGGATTAATCGGCGCAGCTTTAAGGGCGACCACGGCTTCATCCGCCGCCGGCGCTGGAATTTCACGTTGCTCGAGCCGCAGAACTTCGCTCGGATTTCCGTGTGCTTCGTACACGATCGAGTAGATACTGGTGTCCATTCGATGGCTCCGGTGCTGCATCCTACATCGAACACTCCGGCCAGCAATCTGCAATCCGGCGCGCGGATTGCGCTCATCGGCATGATCGCCAACGTCTTGCTCGCCGCCGCAAAAATCGTGACCGGTTTTCTCGGCAATTCCTACGTGCTCATCGCCGACGGAATCGAATCGGCGCTCGACATCGCTGGCTCGGTCATTATCTGGGGCGGTTTAAAATTTGCCGCGCGACCACCCGACGCGACACATCCGTACGGCCACGGCAAGGCGGAACCAATCGCGGCCGTGATCGTCTCGGTCGTCGTGATCGCCGCCGCCATTGGTCTCGCGATCCAAAGCGTGCGGGAAATTTTTCTGCCGCACCACGCGCCAAAGCCATTCACGTTGATTGTGCTCGTCGCGGCGGTTATCACGAAAGAACTGCTCTACCGAACGGTCATTCGCGTGGGCAAAAATGTTGAGAGCACTGCGGTGCAAACCGACGCCTGGCATCATCGCACTGATGCACTCACCTCCATCGCAGCTTTCGTCGGAATCTCGATTGCGTTGATCGGCGGGCAAAATTGGCAAAGCGCGGATGATTGGGCGGCGCTCTTTGCCTGTGTCTTGATTGCCGCCAACGGTTTGCGTTTGCTCGCTCCGGCGCTCCGGGAAATCATGGACACCGCGCCTCGCGGCGAAATCGTGGGCGGCGTGCGATCAGCGGCCGCATCCGTGCCCGGCGTAGTCGAAATCGACAAATGTTTGGTGCGAAAAATGGGCCTGGCCTTTTACGTCGATCTCCATATTGGCGTGAAGGAGACAATCTCCGTGCGGGAAGGGCATCACATCGCGCATCGGGTCAAGGACGCGATCCGCGCCACCAACTCGAACATCGCCGATGTGCTCGTCCATATCGAGCCCGCCAAACTCACTCGTTAGGCAGGTCCGGCGATCTGGGAATGAGCGGATGCCGGAGAAGGGCGTTCAGTGCTTCGGTTAGATTGGCGCGCGCTTTTGCGATTTGTTTGGCAAAGCGCACCAGCGCTACAATTCGTCCGGGATTCTTGGTCAGGTAAAGCGCGAGCCGCTGCGGGTTGGTTTTTTGCCGCGCGAGATCGAACAAAACTGCGGGCGGCGCTGGGAATGGTTCATTCGCTGTATCGCTAATCGCGCGAATTGAAAGCATCGGCAGACCGCGCGCAGTACAAGCGTTTGCAATGATCTCCGTCTCCATGTCCACCGCGATCGCACCATTTGATTTCGAAAAAGCGATTCGTTCCGAAGCCGATTCGATCACACGGTCTGCGCTGATCAGCTTGCCGACGTGAACGATATTTTTCATCAGGAGCGACTTTGCTTGAGCCAGCAAATGCTGGTCGGAAAAGTTCTCTGCGATCAAAAGATCACCGGCGCGAAGGCGATCATCCGTTCCGCCCGCGAACCCGCTGCTGAGCAAGTAGCGAAAATCACCTTCGTCAAGAAACTGCTGGATGCGCTTGCGGCCCACCGTGGCGCCGGCGCCAGTGTGAAGCACCGTTACCGACTCACCGTGTAGCCGGCCGGAAATTGTCGCGATGTCACGGTAGGTTGTGCGCGTCCGATTTTCGAGGAGGCGAAGAAGACCCCGACTTTCCGCCTTAACGGCAAACGTCACTACGATCATCGTGTAGTTTGGCTTTGCAACAGTCCTTAGTGTTGCTTTGCCGAGGATTCGACGATCTGGAGAACGAAGCTCTTCCTCTCGGCGCTCTGCACGGCTGTTTCATCGGGCGAGGGTGCCGGTAAGTTCGTGGCTCCTCCGGCAATTGAAGCAATCGCAGCGTGAAATTCCGGCTCGCGATTCGATGGAACATCAACCAGAACACTGATGCGATTCTTGTCCGGAAGTCCCTTGGTCGCGGAACCACCGAGCCGGCGAGTGATCGCGGCGACTTCGTTCGCAACGTCATCCAATCGCCCGGGCGCTGCCGCGATTGTGATTTCGCTTACGCCTAGCGGCGCGGGCGTCAGCGCAGTCTCCGCGGCGTGCTCGAGCGATTTCGCCAATTGCTGTCGCATCTGTGTTTCGAGCAACGCGCGATTCGGATTTTTCGTTTCGTGTCTGGCGATCAACCAGAGGCCCACTCCAACGTTGACGGCCATGAGAACGATAAATGCCCCGCCGACACGGAGCGCCATTTTTCGGCCACGCGCGGAAACATCCGTTTCGCTCGGCAGCAAAACTTCGCGAGTATCGCCCTGCATACCCGCGTGAATTCGTCGCGCGACTGCGAGTTCGCGTTGTAACTGCGGATCCGAAGTCAATTGCTCCTCCAGCGCTGCACGTTCAGCAGGGGATAATCTGTCGTCGAGATAGTCGAAAAGTTTATCGGGATTCATGTCACCGGCTAGGCAAGCGTGCCGCGAGACGTGACCACACGCTAATAAAATCTAAAAGGGTCAAAGTAGGGTTGCCCTGATTTGACCCCTTTGACTGACCGATTTTGTTTCACCCGCTTTCGGCGAGTGTTTTTCCTTCGTTTCCAAGTATCAGCGATTCTATTTGAAAACAGCAGGCTCAAGAAGATTCGACTGCGGGATTTGAATCGTGTGTCCATCTGTTTTTCGGATCCAGACCGTGTCCGAATCGATGATTACAATTTTACCGAAAACAGTTGTCCCATCCTTTAGCTTGATCCCCCGTTGTTGGTTTTGGTCGGAGGAGTCGTAACGAGGCTGACGGGAATGAGCTTCTTTCCGCCGCAAACGTCACACACTACTTGTCCTGTACCTGTGCGACATATAACGGTAACCCGTGTACGCCGCGCCACAGATAATCAGCAGATACAAAAGCCGCCTCATTTGCCATTTAGCCTAACATGTTTCCCTCCCAGCAATCGCCGCGCACCCTGCGCGAAATCCGCGCCAGCTCTTCGCCAGAGGCGGGAATGCGTTTCCGATGCAAGACTTTTGTTGCTTTCGCTCTATTCATCTGACCGGTTCCTTTGTCGTATTGCTGAAACTGCCACAACGGCGTTTGCGCTTTAGACTCGCGGAAATAGATTAGCGCCCTCGTGGCCGACAATGAAAAGAGTGCGACGCAACCGGATCGTCCCAGATTCTGGCGCCGTCGGATTTTCATCGCAGCCGCGGTTGTGTTTGGTCTGCTGGTGATCTTTCACCGGCCGCTTCTCCTGCATCTAACGCGTGCTTTGGCGGTGCATTTTGCCGCCAAAGAAAATCTAAAGCTTAACTTTCAGATCGATGGGAGCGTCTTGA
>JBDUDH010000081.1:0-9532 GCA_040003015.1 Verrucomicrobiota bacterium
TCGGCAAACTCTCTGCTGAGCTCGCGATCAACGCCGGCATCACTGGTCCGATGCTCCGCGCCTGCGGCGTCAATTACGACATCCGCAAAGTGGACGGTTACGGCTTCTACCCGCGCTTCAAATTCCGGGTGCCGCTCGGCGAACACGGCGACACGTACGACCGGTTGATGATGCGCGTTCTGGAATTGCGCGAGAGCATCGGAATTCTGAAGCAAGCTTTTGAACAAATACCCACCGGGCCGATAATGAATCCGAAGGTGAAGATCCGCGCCTTTCGTCCGCCAGTGGGGGAAGCGTACGGACGCATCGAAGGCCCGAAAGGCGAGCTAGGCTTCTATTTAATCAGCGACGGCGGAACGAATCCGTATCGTTACCGCGTGCGCCCGCCGAGCTTCATCAACCTGACGGTCCTGGAAGACCTTTGTCTCGGGCACACCGTGGCCGACGTAATGGTTATTCTCGGGAGCGTGGATATCGTGATGGGAGAAGTGGATCGATGAAATAAACATGATCGGCACGGGCATACTCAAGGGCATGGCCGTTACGGCGCGGAACTTCGTCGGAAGTTATTTCGAGAAGGACCGTCTGATCACGGTGCAGTATCCGGAGGAACGGACTCCGCTCGCCGAGAACTATCGCAACTTTCCATTTCTTATTTACGACACCGACGATGCGGAGGCCGGGTTGCGCTGCGTGGCCTGCAAGATTTGTGAGAAGGAATGTCCGCCGCAGTGCATCCTTATCGTTAAGAGCGAAGACAAGAAACCTGATTACATGGGCAAGCCGCAATTTTATCCGGCGGTCTTCGACATCGATATCTCGGTTTGCATGAGCTGCCAGATCTGCGTCGAGGTCTGTCCGTTCGAAGCGATCAAGATGGATAAAGTTTTCGAACTAAGCCGTCGCGAACGGTTCGATGCATTGCTCTTCCGAAAGGGCGAGCTGTCCAAGTCGAACACGTACTATCACAGCATTTGCCCGACCGAGGCCGCTGAGGTGGATGCAAAATTGGCCGAAGCGGCCGAAGCGAAAAAGAAGAAGGTGTCGTAGCAGCGCTCTCTCGTGAGTGTTTGGTGCCACCTGGATGAAGCTCGCCGGTTAGGTAAGATGACCCGAACACCTCGTGCCACCAGCATTCATAATTCTGCCACCGATCTCGCCAGCTATCTTCGGACCGCGCAGAAGGCGCTGATCTTTACCGGCGCCGGTATTTCAACTGGCAGCGGAATTCCCGATTTTCGCGGACCGCAAGGTGTGTGGACCCGACGTAAGCCAGTCTATTATCAGGATTTCATGGCGTCGGAAGCGGCGCGAATCGAACATTGGGACTATAAGCTTGAAGGATGGGATGCTTTTCGCGGAGCTCAGCCTAATGCCGTTCATCGTGCACTCGTTAGGTTTGAGGAAGCGGGAAAGCTCCTGTTGGTGGTGACACAAAACATCGACGGGTTGCATGGACTCGCGGGCACTAGTCCGGATCGCCTGGTCGAACTTCATGGCACGAATTCATTGGTCGAGTGCCAAAGCTGTCGCTGGCGCGGAGATCCTGAGCCGCACTTTGAGTCTTTCCGGCTCAATCGCAAACCGCCGCTGTGCCGGTGCGGTGGATTCTTGAAACAGGCAACAATCAGTTTTGGGCAAAGTCTCGATGCAACAGAACTCGAACGCGCTCGTCGGGGAGGTCTGGAAACCGACCTTGTGGTGGCACTGGGATCTACGTTGTCAGTGTATCCGGCCGCTTCATTTCCGCTAATGGCGGCGCAGCGGGGAGTTCCTTACATCATCATTAATCGCGGAGCTACTGAACACGATGATGAGCCACGTGTTTCCCTACGCATCGAGGGCGAAGTGAGCGAAATCTTTCCGGCGGCGGTTGAAGCTGCACTGACGTAGCTATTTTCTTTCCGCATTTCTAATTCACTGCGGTACGCTTCGCAGCAGAAGAAACAACAGGTGGTTTCGCAATCCTAACTCTGGAAGGCTTGATTGATATCACGCTCGTCAGCAGCACCATCGCCGAGGTGATGCAGGGCTCGTAATTCCCTCGACTGCCGCCCCAAGCCCGAGAGCTGCACGTCCATCGCGTGCGAAGCGAAATCCACTCAATCCCGCCGCCGGATCGACGCCTTTGGCCAGCGCAAGAAATTGAAAAGTCATTCCGAGGAGATTCGGATGAAGGAGCGTTTGCAGTGCGCGACGCGTGCTAGACGACGCCGTTTCATTTAGATCGCGCAACATTTCGCTCGCGAGCAGGCCGGTGATGAAATGATGTTGGTCAGTGAAACCGGCGAGGCGCAGGCCGCGCTCTTCGCCGCTCTCGACGAAGCTCGTCCATTCCACATGCGCGGCGATGTCGATCTGACCGACGTTTTGCAACGGCGACGGCGCACGACGGTGCTGCGAGAAACTGGCCAGGGTGCCGCTCGTTCGGTGCGGCGCGTAGTAATCATCCCGCGCGTAGCCGTAATCCACAGAGAGCACATAGCCGCAAGTAAGCCTGGCCGAAAGTTCTTCGATCCAATCGAGAGCAGCGATATTTACCTCAGTTTGATATTCACATTCTGGCGTCCTAGGAATTTTTGTAAGCTGGTGTTGCAGCTTTGCGCTTGAGATTTCTCCTTCGATGAAGGCAAAGCCGTCGCTCGTTTCATCAACGTATTTCTCCGCCCACTCTGTCGGAGGACCAAGACGCTGCCCACATTTTCGTGAAATCAAATGCACTGGCATCGCATCGAGGAGTTCGTTGGAGAATTGAACACCGGAAAATGGTTCCAGCTCTGCCAGCAATGGACGCCAATCGATTTTCTCAGAAAATTCCGCGACTGTTTCCGCTTGTCGTTTTCGCAAAATCACAAACGGCTCGATTATCAGATAGCGCAGCGTGCCGAAAAAGTCTGGTGCGTCTTTTCGCAGTGCCTCGAGGACGTCCCGGGCAAAATCTCCATGATGCGCGCCTTGCTCCACGATGAAGAAATCATCCGGCCGCCCGAGCGCTTCCCACATCTCCGCAAATTGCGCGGCAAGCAATTTTCCAAAGAGTGGGCCGACACTGACGTTCGTGAAATAATCGCCGTGACGTCCGATCGCCGCTCGGCCAGAGCTGTAATAGCCGTGCTCCGGATGATAGAGCGCCTGCTCCATGAACCACGAGAATGGCATCGGGCCCCGCTCGCGAATCACTGCGCGGATGTATTCGATCAAAGCTGGTTCGCCGGTGTACAATGCTTTCTGAGTTTGCGATTTGGATTTTGAAATGAATTGCACCTAAATTGGACGCGGCGTCGATGAAGTTTTTCGTTCGCCCATGCCGCATGCCAGTTTCTTTTCTTCATTCATCCGCGCGCAATTACTTTCGGCGTCCCTGGTTCGCACAACCTAAATTTTATGTGCCGATTGCGGTTGCGTTCCTGCTGCTGATCGCAGGCTTCCTCTATTTTCTTCATCTCGTCACGATTTTGCAGGCTCAGGCCGCTGCCTACGATCTGACACAGCTCGAGCAAATGGAATCGGCGAGTGTCATTCTCGACCGGAACGACAAAATTTTCGGACAGATCTACGTCGAAAACCGGGAAACTATTCCCTATGCTCAATTGCCGGCCGACTTAATTAACGCGGTCGTCGCGACAGAAGACAACAAGTTCTATCAGCACAGCGGCTATGATCTGCTCGGCATCGCCCGGGCCGCCCTAAAAAACGCCGCCGCCGGTCACGTCCGCCAGGGGGCAAGCACGATCACGCAACAGCTCGCGCGCAACAGTTTCGAACTGAAAGGCAAAACTGTGCGCCGGAAATTGCTCGAGATTCTCCTGGCCCGTCGCATCGAAGCGCAGTTTGGAAAACAAAAGATCATGGAGCTCTACCTGAACCGGGTTTATTTCGGCGGTGGACTCTACGGCGCCGAAGCAGCGGCGCGCGGCTATTTCGATAAGCCGGCGCGCGAGATGTCTCTGGCGGAATGCGCGACGCTGGCTGGTCTGCTGAAAAGCCCGAACAAACTTTCTCCCTGGACGGATCGAGCTGCTTCTCGCGAAGCGCGCAATTTTGTGCTCAATCGCATGCGCGAACTCGGTTTCATCGACGCCGCGAAATGGCAGAACACGCAATCGGAACCGCTCCTCATTGGCAATCGTCAAAATGCTCGCGGCCAGAATTACGCGATCGATTACATCCGGCAGCAGGTGATTGCCGCCGTCGGATGGGACCGCGCGATGAGCGACGGCTTTCGCATTCACACCACGGTCGACGCGACCCTGCAGAATATCGCGGAGAAATCGTTGCGCGCACATCTGGACGAAGCCGAGCGTCATCCCGGCTACGATCATCAGACTTACGAGCAATATGCCGCGCTGCTGCGCGATTTTCGTCCAACCAACTCGTCGCCTAACGAGAAAAAACCTCCGCCACCGGAATATTTGCAGGGCGCGGTGATCGCGCTCGACAATGCCAGCGGCGGCATCGTCGCCCTTGTCGGTGGACGCGATTTTGAGCACAACGAGTTTGATCGCGCGCTCCAGGCGAAACGGCCGCCGGGAACAGCGATGAAACCATTTGTTTACGCGGCAGCGTTCGAGAAAGGACTTTTTCCCGGCTCGATTGTGGAAGACTCAGCGCTCGATAACCGCACGGTCATGATCGGCGGCACGACCGGAATTCTGGGTGAATGGGGACCGGAAAGGGAAGACAATCAATATGAAGGACCGATCACGGCCCGGGAAGCGCTCGCGAAATCGAAAAATGGCGCGAGCGTCCGCATCGGCACGAGCGCCGGTCTTGATCGGGTGACGGAGATTTGCCGCGCCGCCGGAGTGCAGTCAAAACTGCGGCAATATCCATCCACCTTTTTGGGAAGCAGTGAGATGACGCCGGCCGAACTTTGTTTGGCCTACACGATTTTCCCGAATGGCGGATGGCGACCAGATTCCTCACATATTCTCGAACGCATCGAAGATAAAAACGGCAACGTTGTCTGGCAGGCACCGCAGGACAAAAACAATCAGACCGTGCTGAAACCCGCAATCGCCTACGAGGTAAACTCATGTCTGATCGACGCGCTCAGTTCGGGAACAGGCGCAGCCGCCTCGACAAAATTCGGGCTCAAAAAATTCCCGGCCGCAGGCAAAACCGGCACAGCCTATGATTTCACCGATGCGCTTTTTGCCGGTTACGATAACGCGCTGACTTGCGTGGTGTGGGCCGGATTTGATAAGCCACAAAAAATTTATCGCGGCGCATTCGGCAGCGAGATCGCGCTTCCAGTCTGGGTGGACGTGATGAATGCATCACTCGAAAATTATGCGCCACACCAGTTCGCGAAGCCCGCTGGCCTGAAGAAAGTGGAGATTTGCTCGAAGTCCGGATTGCTCGCTACGGACAAATGTTATGAGAACGAGCGCAATGCGACCGGCGAGACGGTTCGCCGGCGGACGACTTACATCGAGCTCGCCACGCCCGAGCAGATGCCGACTGAGTCGTGCAATGTCCATGGCGAATCAGTCAGTCACCAATTGGTGCAGGAATTTGAAGGCAGCCAGTGGCCTCGCGCCGCCCTCGCTGTCGATACGAATCACGTTTCGCCAGTGATGATGCAAGCGCCGACCCTTCTCGCCGACGACGATCCGTACGGCGCAGTGAAATCAACGTTTAAACCAAAGACCGTTGAGAAGCCGGCTGAAGAAGCGACCAGCGGATTTCCAGATCCGACCAAGCCGGTCCTAAAGGCCCAGGCCGTGCAGCCCGAGGAAAAACCGGTGGAAGTTCGTCGTGCTCAACCGGTGCGCCCGATCGACGAGGTTCCGGACGAAACCATCCTGAAATCGGAGCCGCCCGCACCAATCCAATTCGGCGACAACGACTGAAAATCGATGACGCCGCGTGACTTGGGCGAACTTCGTCTCGCTGTCCTCAATCCCGGCGGTCGTGATCCGGAGCAGGATTTTTCAGAAGGGGCCGACGCGCCGGACAGTAAATTACACGCGCCGGTCAACTTTCACGCTTACGCCGCTTGTACGGGCGGTATTTTTTTTCGAGATGCCAAACGCGCAATTGACCACGCTGCGCCAGTTCTCTTGTTGCTCCGGGGCGATTTTAGAGCCTCACTTCGCGTGCTGATCGAACTGAAAAAACAAAAACGGACGGTGGCCGTTTCCTTAAAAGAAACAGGTCGGCATCAAATGGCGGAGCAGCTCGGGGATGCAAACAAGCTGGAGCTTTTCCGACGCGCGATGGGCGAAGCTGACGGCTGTATCGCTTCTACCCGGGAAGCAGTCGAGGTTTATCGTGCCTTCCGCTCGAACGCTGACGCCGAGACCGTCGAATTTATTCCAACCCCGTATCCGGTTGAGGATAATAGCTGGAATTTTTCACGGCCGCTTTCTGAACGCTCGGGAATATTCGTCGGCACACGTGAGTGGGATGTATCTTCACGTAATCATCTGGCCGCGTTGCTGCTTGCTCGTCGTCTGGGCGAAGAAACGGCCGAGCCCGCAACTGTCTTTAACTTGGACCGTCGCAAGGGAGAACGTCGGCTTCGCGAATTAGGCTTTCCGCGGGGAAAAATCCGCATTCTTCAGCGGCGCCTGCCGTATATCGAATACCTCCGGGAAGTGGCGAAACATAAAATCGTTCTTCAACTCGACACCAGCTGCGTCCCCGGGCAAATCGCGGGCGACGCGTTACTTTGCCGCGTGCCATGTGTCGGTGGGAATGGCGCGGTCGAGCGTTTGGTTTTCCCTTCGACCTGCGGTGTCGGGAGAGAAACAGAAGATCTCGAAGAAGTCGCCAAGCGCCTGCTCGAAGACGCGGGCTTTTATGACGAGATCGTTAGGCAATCGCAGGCAGCTGCGGTGAAGCTTCTGTCGTTTGGAGCGGTGCGAAAGCAGCTCGAGAAATTTTTCGTCCGAATTGCAGGATAGTGCAGTCGCGACCGCTACGACGCATTGCTGCCGGCTTTCCTGCCCAACGCCTCGAAATAGATTTCTTCGAGCCGGCGGGTCTGCGCACTCTGTTCAAAATTTTGCGCAATAGCTTTGGAACCGGCGCGTGCCATTTTCGATAACTCCTGCGGCTGTCGAACCCACTCGAGCAATCGTTGCGCGAGCGCATTATGATCGCGCTCGTCGACGAGAACGCCGCTGACGCCATCTTCGATCGCTTCGGGAATTCCCCCGTGTCGTGTCGCAAAGACGGGCAGCCCGCTTGCCATCGCTTCCAGCATTGAGTTCGGAACGCCTTCCTGGTTGCGATCGCTACCCGTCTCACTGGGATGAAGGAAAATATGAGAATCGTACAAGTGCTGCCGCAGCTCCTTCTGGGCAATGAACCCGGTGAAGATTACCTGCTTGGCAATGCCAAGTTGGCGCGCGAGCCGCTCGATCTCATTCTGGAGCGGTCCATCGCCCGCGATCGTGAACGTCGCGGCCGGATAGGTTTTAGCGAATGCGGCAAACGCTCCAAGACTTGTTCGCAATCCCTTCTTTTCGATCAGCCGGCACGCCTGGAGCAATCGCCAACGGCCGTCGTTAGGCCATGATCGGGATTGAAATGGAACTTCCTCGAGGGGGATCGCCGTGCGTTGAATCCGAATTTTATCTCTGGCACAACCGAGATTAATTAGTTCTCGCTCGAGCGATTCCGATCGAACCAGCACCAATCGCACAGCATCGAGCATGCGTCGGGTCGCGTCGCGATAGGCGGACTTCTCCATATCCACAAACACATCTGCGCCGTGAAACGAGACAACGACCGGCCTTGACCACGTGCGGACGAGCGGGAGAAGATGCACGGCGATGTGCCCGAAATAAATGTGGAGAAGCCCTGCGTTCTTTTCCGAGAGGATGCGGGTGAGTTGTTTCACTTCGCTTGCGGAAATTTGCCAGGGCGCCGCGCATATTTTTCGAAACCAGAATCGACGCAGAAAATGCGTCGAGGGTTTGCGAGTAATAATGATCGGTTTAAAAGGGAAACGCGCCGGCTCTTCCCGTTTTTGCGTAACGACGACGGGGTAAAAGCGCTTCAGCGCGGTGATTTGCCGGTAGATGTGCAGCATCTCTGGCTTTAGAAAAGTCGCGCAATAACAGGCGACAACGGGCCGATCGTCCGTGGATGTTCTCAGTTGGATAGACGATTTTCGCCTAACGATTGAGATTGCTCAACTCGCGCAACGCTTGGATAGGATTCGATTTCCGAGCGCGCCGACAAATTCCTCGGACGGCCCGCAATCTTCCTATCGTAGATTTAAGAGGAGATCAAAACGTCCACTCGAAAAACTTAATACCTTTCGGCTTGCCCGGATCTTTGGGATCATGTGTCGCGTGTTCGTCCGCAGTTCCGTACTGCGGAGGTGCCATTGGGTTGAGCATTTGCAGTGGATTTCCCTGACGAATGGCAACTTGGAAGACTCCATTCGCCCCGGGAATAGTAATCGGTGGCGCGGGCTGCGGTTTTTGCGGAAGTGAACGGTCAATGGATGTCGCGAAACTGTCGCTGCTTTGCGCCGCCGCCATGCTCACTGCGGCGAGAATCGCTAATGCGCTCAAGATCAAATGTTTTTTCATAATTGCTTCCCTTCTGTGGCTGGCCGCATGCAAGTTCTTGCCCGCGGCATCGCCTCGGCTCACTATTATAATTCGATGGATTACCTTGAAAAGGCCGGACGTGTTCTCGATTTAGAAATTTTTGAGCTCCAGCGGCTCCGCCAGCGGCTTGATCAAAATTTTTCCCACGCGGTGGATCTTATCAAAAGCGCAGTCGAAGCGCGGGGCAAGGTCATCGTTCTCGGCGTCGGTAAGTCCGGATATATCGGCGAAAAAATAGCAGCGACACTGACAAGCACAGGCTCCCCGGCAGTCGTGCTCGATTCAGCGAATGCCCTTCACGGGGACCTCGGCATGATTGCGGACGGCGATATCGTTCTTGCTCTCAGCTTCAGCGGCGAGACCGACGAACTTATCCGCATCCTGCCGGCGATCGCGCGGTTCCAGGTAAAGATAATTGCCTTTTGCGGCGACGTGACTTCCACGCTTGCGCGCCACTGCGACGTGCTGCTCGACGTGAACGTGGAACAGGAGGCATGCCCGCTCAATCTCGCGCCGACTTCCAGCACTACCGTCATGCTCGCCCTTGGTGACGCCCTGGCGATGGTGTTGCTCGAAGCGCGCGGCTTTCAAAAAGAAGATTTTGCGCGCTTTCATCCGGGCGGAATGATTGGGCGCAGCCTGCTTTTGCGTGTGCACCAGATTATGCGGCCACGCGATGCGGTCGCTTTGGTGAAACCGGATTCGTCCATTCGGTCCGTTCTGGCTACGATGAATGCGGTCCGCGCTGGGGCCGCGGTGGTCGCGGGTGAGCACGGTGAGCTCCTTGGAATTTTCACCCATGGCGATTTCGTCCGCCATTTCCAATCCGATCCACGAGTCGGTGAACGGTTGGTGGCCGATCTGATGACTTTAAATCCGGTGACGATTCATCAAGACAAGCTCGCGGTGGAAGTTCTCAACTTGCTCGAGCGCCATCGGATCGACGATCTCATCGTGAT
>JBDUDH010000069.1:0-2833 GCA_040003015.1 Verrucomicrobiota bacterium
GTGCTCGAGAGCTGCGTATCAGTTGTAACCAAAGGATATTTCCCGTACTCAGTGTAGAACCCATTCACCGCGGTGACGATCTGGGTCACATCGTTCTTGGCCTGTGTTTTCTTGGCCTGCTTTTGGGCGCCGATGAAGGCTGGGAAAAGCAGTCCGGCCAGAACAGTGATGATGGCAATGACGACCAGCAGTTCGAGCAGCGTGAAACCACTCACATCTTTCCCAATTCGTCGCATAGAGAGATGTTAAGCGCGACTGTTGATGGACGCACGTTGAATCGTTAAAAAAGTTACAAAGTTACAACGGCGCCGCGGCACTGGTTTTTGAACGTTTTCAACATTGTAACCGTTATACATTTTAACTCTCATATCCATTTCTGCATTTGTTCCGGAAAAGAACATTGCGCGCAATCGGAGGCATCTTGCAAGCAAAAGTCTTCATAAATCTGCAGTAGTCCTTGTTGATGGGCGACACTTTTCATGAGTTGCGCCCGGCGTGGATCGTCGCCAAACAAACGCAGTGCGGCCGTTTCGACCGGTCGGTTTGAAAGTTGCGCTGGAAGTTTTTCGTAAGCCATCCAGGCGCTTTCCTCGGCGGCGTAGCGCATGGGGAAAATAATGTTCGCCAGGATTTCCGCGATGCGTGTTTTACCGACGAGCGCCATCTCCCTTTCTGACGGATCGGAGGTGAGCGTGTAATGAAAGTTCCAATAGGGATGGCGCAGCGCGAGAAAAAAATTCTCCATGTCGGAGACAGCGAGTTCGCCTAACGAGTTTACGAATCCTGTCCACGCATGAACAATTGCGGCGAGCGCCCCCAATCGGCGTTGCGGATGATTGAGCGGACGGGAGCCGCTCAAGCGCCACGTCTTCCCCGGGAGAATCAGGCGTTGCAGTTGGTCGCGATGTCGCCACCAGCGGTCCCAGAGATCTCGCAGGTATGTGCGGGTTGTTTTGTCAAAGTGCGCCAGATCCGGCGCGTCGAGAAAACCGGCCACACCAAAAAGCAATGCTTCCGTCTGCTCGCCTTGTCTTCTGAGCGATTGCAACGGAAGCCTCTGCGCGACGAGCGTAAACGGTAATTTGTTTTCTTTGTAACCGAGCGCAGTGGCCAGCTCCTGGTAGATGGCTTCATCGCGCCCACGATGTTCGATCATCCGCTGCAGTCGTGTCGCTTTGCGTCGTAATCGGAACTGCGCCGCGGCGTCCAGAATGCTGCGGATTTTTTCCTCGGGTAGATTGCGGAGGGGCGCGTGACATCGTCCGGGCCGCGCCAGCGGAACAGTGCCGACCGAGCTCAATGGCAGAGCCGCGGGATCGATTTTTACCTGCGGCACATGGCGATTCAATTTTGTTCGAGTGAAAAATTCGCGCGATCCAGATTGGGTGATGACGTGTAAAATGGTATCTTCAAACGCGTCGTTGGTCGCGTGCCCGTGCGTCTCCCAACTTCGATCGGTGATGTCCAGTTCGATGCTGCCTCGGATTGCTTCACCGCCGTTCGACCGAATCACGGCATCACGGAAATCGGGACCCGCTTCACGATTCCAGGTTCCGAACTGAATGATCTCGAGATCGTCGCCATTTGTTGTGACGAATCGATTTCCGAAATCGCCCGCAAACCAGCGCGCTTGTAATTCCAATTCGTGGAAAGTTTTCCGTGAGCGGAAAAGTGGATGCTCACGAATCTTTGCCGTTTCAAGGAGCTGCGCGTAACGCTGGCCGAGAGTCATTGCGTGGGTCGGCGCACGGCGGCGCGGCCGTTAGGCGGTGGCTGCCGATTCCGCCGGATTCTCCTGCTCGGGCGAGGGGACCGCGAGCGGTCTTCGCAAATACTCGGCGATCTGCTCGACCACCGGACCGCGGGTCCGCTCGAAGATGAACAAATACTTTGGCCCTTTCCCTGCCGCCGGATAAATCGAAAGGTTTTCCGACAGAAATTTCGGTTCTCGTGCCACGACATAACCTTCCAGATCGATCGTCTGATAAATGGAACGCCAGCCGATGCGTGCGACGTAGGTGAGCTTGCGCGTTTCCTCGTTTGTGGCGATGAGGACGCCGAAAAGATTGGATGGGATCCGCCGCGACCGCCCGCTGACGCACGGAACAGCCCACGCGATTGTTTCTCCGAGAAGATTTTGTTTATTGAAAATCATGCCGAGTCGAGTCGGCAGAATCGTCGGGAGCGTGATTGATCCATTGCTCTCCGCAGGACCGTTCAGTTTTGTCCAGGCCAGCCAGGCTTTCACCCTCATCGCCCGCAACAGTTTCGGCGCGAAATAGACGAGGAGAGCGATCGCGAAAATGACGACACCGAGCGCCAGCGCAGGATTGTAATGGATAAGGGCGAGCCCGCCGATCACAGCGGCATCTTCGGCCAGGCTCAACCCGATGTTCGAGAACGGCTCGGGGGACGTGTTGGCAACGAGGCGGGTCGCGGCTTTGGCGGTGTGCGTCATGAGACTGGTGCCGCCGGCAAGCAGAATCACGAGCACATCGAATGTTGGGCTCGATTGCCCGAGCACACGGACGGCGAGGAGCGCGCCGCCGATCGGTCGGATAACGGTGTGAACGCTGTCCCAGGCGGAATCGACCCACGGAATTTTGTCGGCGAAAAATTCGAGAAGGTAGAGCGTGCCCGCGATCCAGATAATCAGCGGGTCGCCGAGCACCTCGAGTGAATGATAGGCGGGCGCGAGGACAATCCAGTGTTGATGAATCGCGAGACCGGTGGCGAAAACCGTCAGGTAAAGATTAATCCCCGCAAGACAGGCGAGACCGAGCGCGACCCCGAGCAACTTGAGCTGGTCCACGAGAGAAATTATGCGGCCCGG
>JBDUDH010000016.1:0-9258 GCA_040003015.1 Verrucomicrobiota bacterium
GCCGCCAACTTCGAGACGCCATTCGCTTAACGAAATCTCTGGTCGAATTCCAAGATCGAGAACGGGAAAGCCGGGCGTGAGATGCTGACCGGGCGGCAACCGATCTTCGGAGCGCGCCGGTTTCGTTTTCCCGCTCATTTTGCGGGCCCAACGTTCTTTTCGCTCGATGAGACTCGGATTCGTCGTGCCCACGAAACACTGTAGAGGCAACCTTGTTGGCTGCAATTGTTTCGGGCTTTTTGCAGGCAACACGCCCGCCACTACACGCTGTCGCGCGTTTTCAGCAACTTGATCGCGTCGCGCAATTCCGCGGCGCGCTCATACATTTCGCTCGCGACGGCGCGTTCCATTTCCCGTTCCATCACTTCGAGCTTTGAAAGTGGACGTTTCGCTCGCACTTCTTCCAGCCATTCATCGAGGAAGGCGATCTCGGAGCTTTTTGTGACCAGCTCCGGAAAGCTCGATTGCTGAAAGAATTCCGTGATGGCTTCGCGACCGCTTTCAATTTGCTGGATCGCTTCGCTGAATTTGCCCTCCGCGAGCAGGATCGATGTCTTGGCGCGCGTATTCATCATCAGGACGTACGGACGAAATTGCTGAAAGCTCCAGATCACCTCTTCGCGTTCGGAATGTTCATCGACAAAGGCGAAGAGATCGAGATTGCGCTGCGTGTCCCGAATGACGCCTTGGAATTCGTTGATCTGAAAAAGACTCAGATAGCGATGGTAGTATTGGATGCCTTCTTGCTGTAGCTCGCCGCATTCTTCCGGAGTCAGCTCGTAGGTTTCGCCCCGCTCGGCGGCGCGGGTGGCCCGACGCTGGTGGTAAACGAGAAGCGATTCGCAGTTGCGCGGGCGCTGTCCATCGGGGCGACCGTGCAATTCCATCTGCAACATTCCGAGATCGACCCGAAGCTGCAATTTTTCGCGTCCATCCAGGCCCATGACTTTCCGCACCCGGATTGCTCCGGGTTCGTGAGGCCAATCCTGGAGCAGTGTGTTCAAATCCAGGCTCATCGCACGGAACAATCGGAGAGGCGGATGCTTTGTCAACGAAAGGGGCCTCAGCGCCCGATCGTAATCGCGGGAGCGCGGCGCCAAGGCCGCTCCCACATTGCAAACGCCTGCTTGTTCGCAGAACCTTCGACATGGAGCAGGAGATCGATGCTTTCATCCGCTTCCTCGCTGTCGAGCGCGGCCTTTCGGAAAACTATCAACTTTCGACACGCCGTTCCCTCGCTGAATTTGCTGCGTGGTGTGAGTCAAAAAAAAAGATCGGTCATCCGCGTGAGATCACGCTGCCGCTGATCAGCGAATATCTGGGAGAGCGGAAACAAAATGGACTCGCTGCTTCTTCGATCAAATTGGTCGTGGTCGCGCTGAAAATTTTCTTCCGCTTTCTGCTCGGCAAAGGATGGATCGAGCGCGATCCGACGAAAACGATGACCTTGCCGCGGATCGAACGTTATCTGCCCGAGACGTTGAACGAACTGCAAGTCGAGGAGCTGCTGGAAAGCATCGACACGAAGCAGCCGCTCGGCTTACGCGATCGCGCGATGCTCGAACTGCTTTATGCCAGCGGATTGCGCATCTCGGAGTTGGCCGGCGTAAAGCTTGAAAATTTAAATTTGGAGGAAGGAATTGTGCGCGTAACCGGCAAAGGGAATAAAACGCGACTCGTTCCGGTCGGCCGAAAGGCGTGCGAAGCGATCAGTCGTTACGTCGAGAACGAGCGACCGCGCCTAGTCCGGCGCCGCACCGGCAGCGAGATTTTTCTTTCCGCGCGCGGGGGAAAATTAACGACGACGCGCATCTGGCAGATCGTAAAAACTTGCGCGCGCCGCTCCGGATTGGAGGTGAATATTTATCCACATTTGCTTCGGCACAGCTTCGCCACGCACCTGCTTGGAAACGGCGCCGATTTACGCATCATCCAGGAGATGCTCGGGCATGCGGATATTTCGACGACGCAGGTTTACACGCATGTCGATCAACAGCGATTGAAAGCGGTGCATCATAAGTTTCATCCGCGAGCGTGAGTTCTCCGCGGCATTCCGTAGCAATGCTCTGTGAGCGCCGGTGGATTCTTTAATAAAAGTGTGACGATCATAATCGCTACACAGAGTTACTCGCAGAAAAGCGCAACCGAAGCGGTGTAGCCGTGCAGGTAACTGGCGTTGCCGACCGGACCGATCTCACCGTTGCAGAAAAATCCCGTGCTCGGCATCGGCCCGAATATCTGTGCGAGTGTGCCGGCATCATGATCTGGGATTTCGAAAAAATGTCGGCCCCGTCCGTTGCATGAAAAGACGAGCGAAGCGAAAGGCTGCGGACCTTCGGTGCGTCTTGTTTCGGCGAGCTCGGTGAGATCGGAATGCGCGGCGATCTTATCGCGGAGTTGGTATTGTAAAGTCTGACCGATCCTCGGGTGCGCACCGACTGCAATCGCGCCCGTGTTTGGATCCGCTCCGAGAAGATTTCGCACCAGAAAATCGCCTCGTCTTAAATCGGAGACGTATTCGGACGCCGCCAATCCAACAAACAAGTTGCCCTTGGCGCGCTGTTTTTCTTCATCCGAAAGCGCATTAAAGGTTTCGCTCAACACTTCGTAGGCAGGCCGTGAAGCAAGAGCGTAAACCAGATTCTCTTCGGCGCGCGTGATGGTAAGAGGCTCGCCCACCGGTTTGCATCCCTGACTGACGATTGTCTCTATTTTTGTTTTGCCCTTTAGCGCGAACGCAAGAACCGCTGCGGCAGATGTAGCCGTGCCATCGAGGAAAAGCGGATGTTCGGACAGATCGCTGCCACCACTCGCGATGCCACCGATTGAAGGCGCTTTCTCGTAAGCGACGTTCCATTCAGTCAGCCAACGCTCCAGGCCAGGTGCGAAAGGATTTGCGAAAACAATCCAGGCTTCGACTTCATCGGGAGAGATGTTGGTTTCCATCTGCCAATAAGCGGGACCGGTCGATTCTTCGATTTGTTCCGCGGTGATGAGCACCGGCCGCACCTTCGTCTCTGGCAAGTTAAGAAGAAGCAGCGAGAGACCTGGACGCCCCTCCGCTTCGGCGCCCGTGCCAATCAAACCGGCGCCGACCGTTCCACCCAAAATCGGGACGTGACCGTGAACACGAATGGAATCCAGAATGTCGTTGATCTGTGGCAGCCAGTGCGGCGAAACAAAAACAAAACCGCAACTGACCTGGCCGCCGGCGTCGGCGAGAGCTTCCTCTGCCGCCCGAATTACGGCCGCTTCATCGTAATCGCCGAGCAAAAGGCGCGAGCCGGCACGCGATCTCATCGGTCAATAGCGGTGCAGCGATGCATCGCTCAGCTTAGAAAGCGAGCCGCGAGTCGGCAACTCATTTGCTCAGACCGTTCTCGATTGACATGCGCGCGGGAGTTCGATTTCGTGGGAAGCTTCACGCATGAAGAAATTGCTCGTGCTAATTATCGCGGCGCTGGTGGCTGCGGCTGCGATCTGGATCGGGCTGCGCATGAAGCTGAGCAGCCGAGCCGCCGCAGTGACTGAATTGCTGCCGAAAGGGACGATCATCCTGTTGCATATGCCGGATTACAATCGCACCCGCGATCACTGGCACGCGAGCGACATTTATCAAATCTGGCGCGAACCGTCCGTGCAGGCTTTCCTTGAAAAGCCGCTAGCGAAGGTTCCAAAAAACACCGGAGCGCATGAGACGCTGCAGAAGATCGTGCGCCTCGAGCCGAAGAACATTTTTGTGGCCCTGACTTCTCTGGAGAATAACGAGCCAAAAATAACTGCCGGCTTCCATTTCGAACGCAACCAGGCGGACGTTGAGGATCTCATCGGCAAGTGGCGAAGCGGGTGGCTGGCGCAACAGCCCGCGGCAAAGCGCGAGACCATCACCTACGAAGGACATCAAATCGACTCTCTCTCGCTTAACCGATTTATGCTCGCGTCGGCTTATGAGCGCTCCTGGTTTTTCGCGTCGAACGATCTTGCGGCGCTGAAAAGCATCCTCGACCGCGCTGATCATCGCGGGGCTGACGCCGATACTTCCTTGAAGGCCGATGAAACTTTCGCCAGCTCATTCAAACATATGCCATCGGATTATGCGGCCTTCATTTATCTCCAACCGAAGCCTTTCATGGAAAAACTGCTGCCGCTGCTTGCGATGACGGGGCGCGCTCTTTCGCCGGGTCAAACCCAAAGGCTGGGGCAAATCCGGAGCTTTTGCAGCTCACTCGGCTTCGATCACGGCAAAATGCACGAGTTTGATTTTGTGGGAAGTTTGCGACTTGGTCCGGAAGCGAGACTGACCCGGGACACGCTTTCGCTCGCCACCAGCGAGACCTTCCTTTATTCGGCGACGTTGCTGGATTGGCCGAACGGAATGCAGTTGCCGCCGGCATCCGTTTCATCCGGTGTCCTTACCGGACTGCAGGAAATTCTGGCTGCACTTAGCGCGCAAGGCATCACGTTGCAGGAATGGAAAGCCGCATTCGGAGAAGAACTCGGCATTCACGGCGACTGGTCGCCGACTGCGCGCTGGCCATCGCTTTTTGCTACTTTGCCGATCAAAAATAATACGAAAGCGCGCAAGATCGCAGCCATCATTACCAGCGTCGATCAGGCCGGTGCGTCGTGGACGCGCGAGGAAAAAAATGGGATCGCATTCTATTCCCTCCAAGCGTTCGGAGGATTCGTTCCGGTGCAACCGACGATCGCAGTTTCAAATAAATTGCTCGTCGCGGGTTTGGAATCCGCGGCCGTAGAGCAGGCGATAAAACGAAGTGGGACGGCATCGGAGCTGGTGAAGTCTCAAACTTATAAGACCGCGACCGCCGCTGTGCCGGCGCCGGATCGTGCGTTTGCTTACATCGATAGCCGGCTGTTCTTCGAGCGGCTTGATTCGTC
This sequence comes from Verrucomicrobiota bacterium, assembly GCA_040003015.1. GTDB lineage: Bacteria > Verrucomicrobiota > Verrucomicrobiia > Chthoniobacterales > UBA10450 > JBDUDH01. The sequence goes on from JBDUDH010000016.1 coordinate 4,900, forward strand.
GCTGCGTCCAGTCCTGATGATGGCCGCGGCATTTTCGAGTGCGATCAACCAAAACATCGACCTGAAGAAGCTGCCGCCGCCGGAGACGATCTCCAAACATTTGTCCCCGATCGTAATGTCTCGAACCTACCAGAGCGACGGTTATTTGACCGAGTCGATTGGGCCCGTCACCTTGAATCAAGCCACCATCGGGCTGGTGGCGGTGTTCGGCGGAGTTTTTGCCGGGTTGGAACAGCGAGTTAAAACCGGGGCGACCAATTTCGGCCTGACTGCATCACCCGCTCCCGCGGCGACATCCCTCCCAACCGCTTCACCCGCAGCCAGCCCCACGGGCTCGCCGAAATAGCCGATCTCAAGGCGGACGGTCCGCTGGTTTTGGCCGCCAATTCCAAAGCGAAATGCCAAGCCAGGAGCCATTTATTGCCAAGCAGTGAGAAAACTGCTGCGGTTTTTGGGAAACGTGTTATGCTTGCGCCTTATGGCTATTTTAAAGAAAAACGCATTTTCCCGCCGGGTTCCCGATCTTGTGACCGAGGAGCTGGTTGCGGTGCTTTCCCGACGGGCCTCGTTTGAGTTCAAACAACTCTTTGAAATCCTGCACGAAAATCTACGGGCGCGAAATGCCGCCAGCGGAGGCGAGGAAATGCTGCGTTTGCGCGCCTACGAGAAACTTCAAAATCTCGTTGCGCGCGGGATGGTAAAAAAGACGGGCAAAAAATACAAGGGCCTTCCATCGGCGCTCGCCAATGCTTTGATTCCGCCAAACGGGCACATGGCGATCGGCGCGCGATAGCTGAATTTTTACGCCGCGGATCGACCTCGATTGGCGTTCAATTTGATTTGATGGTTCGCGAATACATTCCGGTCTTGCTGCAGATAATCGTAGCATCCGGCTTCGCCATCTCAGCGCTGCTGGTAAGCGTTCTGGTCGGCAAAACCGGCAAGCGGACGCGGACAAAAGACAGCGCGTACGAGTGCGGGATGGTCGCGCAAGGCGAAGCTCAGCCGAGGTTCAGCGTGAAGTTTTACCTCGTCGCGATGTTATTCATTCTCTTCGATCTCGAGATCGTTTTCATGTATCCTTGGGCGGTAGTTTATCGCGAGATGATCGTGCACAGTAAGTTGATTCTCTGGAGCATGTTGAGCTTTGTCACGGTCCTGATGGTCGGCTACGTCTACGCGCTCAAGAAAGGCGCGTTCGACTGGAAGCGGTAGTTTTCCGAGTGGTCGAGCGCGAATTCTTCGCGTCGTTTTGTCGTCGGCGAAACACCGTTTCCTGCTTGCGCATGCCGGTCGCAACCCCTAAAGACTAAGCCTTCATGGTCCATCACATTGTTCTCTATAAACTGAAGCCGACCGTCACTCCCGCCAATCTCGAGGAAATGATGATGAACACCCGGATGCAACTTCTGAAAATTCCAGAAGTGCTCAGTATCAAGTGCGGAAAACGGATCGATCCAAAGGTGCCGTGGGCTTTCTTCATCGCGATCGACTTCGAATCGAAAAACAGGCACGGAATTTTTCGCGAAGACCCAATCTATGTGAAGTTTGTCGAGGAAGTGATCAAACCAAATACCTGCGAGTCGCTCGTGCTCGACTACGAGATGGATCCGGGCAAAGACGTGAATTTTTCGTGAGCCCGCGGCTGCGGGCCCTGGGTTGCTATTCCTTCGCGCGCAGCTAATCATCGGCTCAAGCGCCGATGCATTTGGCTTATCTCTATTCCCGCTATCCGGTAATCTCGCAGACATTCTGCGATACCGAGATGCTGGCCTTGGAGCGGCGCGGCTGGTCTTTCGAAATTGGCTCAATTCATCCGCCGTTCACCAGTTTTCGTCATGGGCACGCGGACAAGTTGCAGGCGCCGATTTACTATGCGCCGCCGCAGCAGATTTTGCGGGTCTGGGAGCGCGAAGCAAAAAGACACGGCCGCTGGCCGACAACTCTCGTCGCTGCGCAGGATCAAAGATATGGCGCCGCCGGCAAAGCCTCTCAGCGCGCTCGGAACGCGCTTTATTTCGCCGATCTTTTCGCACGACATGGCGTCGATCATTTCCATGTCCACTTTGCAAATCGCGCGGCGCAAACCGCCCTCTTCGTCAAGGCGATTTCGGGCATTCCATTTAGCATCACCGCACACGGCCAGGATTTTATGGTCGATCTCGGCAGCGAAGAATTACTGCGCGAAATTTGTCGCGAAGCGCAATTCGTTGGCGCAGAAACCGATTACAGTGCCGATTTGCTCCGACGGCGATGTCCCGATTCAGCTGAGAAGATTCATCGCATCTATAATGGAATGGATCTGGCAAATTTTCCACGCGCAAGCCTTTTGCCTCCGAAGACGATAGGGCCGGTCATGATTCTCAGCGTTGGGCGCCTGGTTCCATTCAAGGGCTTTCAAAATTTGATCGACGCGTGTGCCCAATTGCAACAGGGCGCCGTGGACTTTCGTTGCGAGATCATCGGCGACGGCCCACTGCGGGAAAGTCTTTCGAACCAAATCGCGGCGTTGCAGCTAAGCGCTCGCGTGAAATTGGCTGGCTCACTCGCGCAGGAAGAAGTCTTTAGGAAGCTGCGCGAGTGCGATATTTTTGCCTTGCCGTGTGTCGTGGAAAAAACAGGGGCGAGCGATATTTTTCCAACGGTCATTTTAGAAGCAATGGCTTCAACACGACCGGTCGTTTCGACTTCGGTAGCTGGCGTTCCGGAATTGGTGGCCGATCACGAAACTGGATTTCTTGTCGCGCCGAATGATGTCAACGCGCTGGCGATTGCGCTGGGGAAACTGATTTTAGATCCGGGCCTCCGGGATCGTTTCGGTGCAGCAGGACGCGCTCGTATCGAGCGGAATTTTCAAATCGAAACCACCATCCTTCCACTCGAAGAACTTTTTCGGCAATATGCGCCGGCTGCACGATCGAGTAACAACTTTTCGCCGGGATCGAGCCAGAGTGCGCGAGAAATGCTGCAGGTCGCATATCTTATGGATCAGTGGCCGGACAAAGATATGCCCTATTTGGAAACGGAGCTGCGAGAAATGCGGGACCGCGGCGTCTTTATTCGATCTTTTGTCTCCCGGGTCCCCCATCAAATGCTGTTAACGCAGGCGAGCGAGAAACTGGTGTTGGAAATGGAATTTTTGCCGGATGCGATCGTGCTTGAAGCAGAGTGGCAACAGAAGCGTGAGCTCGCGCGCGAGCTGGAAGCGGAACGAGCGAAGATGATGCAGCGCGTGCCGGCGACGCTTTTCTTGGAACAAGCGCGTTGCGCACTGGCGTTGCGCGAACCGCTTCTTCGCGCAAAGATCGGGCACGTTCATGCAACCGGCGCGCGCTCCCTCGTGTGCGGATTGCTTGTGCGCAAAATGTTAGGCGTTACGGTTAGTGCAACGGTCGAAGAGGAAGCCGGCCTTTCTCGTCGAGTAGTGGAGGATTTACTGCATAATTGCACCGGTGGCCGGGTTGGTGACGAACAGCTGGCCGCTCGATTGCGCGGCTCGTTCCTTTACGATCCTGCTTTTGCGCGACGCGGCTGGTTCCCACGCATGGTCCGAAAAATCGCTCCACTTGGTCGGAGAAATCGTAGCCAACTCTGGGACGAATGGGCCGGGCATCTCTTGCGCTGGTCTCGCCTCGCTTCAACCTAACGAGTCATTAATCCAATGAACAAAAAGGCCATCCTTCTCGCCGGCGGCGCTGGCACACGCTTGTATCCACTCACCAAGATCGTCTGCAAGCAACTGCTGCCGGTTTACGATAAGCCAATGATCTGTTATCCGCTCGCGACTCTTATGCTGGGCGGTTTGCGCGAGGTGTTGATCATCTCAACGCCGAAGGATTTGCCGATGCTGCGAGATTTTCTCGGCGACGGAGCACAGCTCGGTTTGCGCATTGAATACGCGGAACAACCAAAACCCGAAGGAATCGCGCAAGCCTTTTTGATCGGAGCAAAATTTATCGGCAGTTCCGGCGCTTCGCTTATTCTCGGAGACAATATCTTTTACGGTAAACTCGATTTCTACCGGGACGCGCTGGCGATTTCACACGGTGCGTGTGTCTTCGGTTATCAAGTGCGCGATCCGCAGCGTTACGGCGTCGTGGAATTTGGACCCGACGGCCGGGCGGTGAGCCTCGAAGAAAAACCGAAGCTGCCAAAAAGCCATTACGCGGTTCCAGGTCTCTATGTGTATGACGAGCGCGTCGTCGACATTTGCAAAACATTGCAACCATCTGCACGCGGCGAGCTCGAAATCACCGATCTCAATTTAGTTTACCTCCGACAAAACGAACTACACGTGCGGCTTTTGACGCGGGGTATGGCCTGGCTCGACACCGGCACGCAAACGAGCTTGCTCGAAGC
>JBDUDH010000114.1:0-9240 GCA_040003015.1 Verrucomicrobiota bacterium
GCGGTGGTGGTGCTTGCGCTCACCCGCCTCCAAATCACTCCGAGCGCGGGCGCAGTGCTCCTTTATCTGATCGCGCTCGGTTTTGGCGTCGCCGTCCACTATTCGATCATGCTCAGCCTCGCTGCCGTCAGCTTCTGGATCATCCGCGCGCAAGGTCTGGTTTACGGTTACTTCAATTTCCTCAATATCGCGCGTTATCCGGACGTCATTTTTCCAAAACTTTTCCGCTTCGTTTTCGGCTGGATCATTCCCGTGGTGATCGTCGCGAACATTCCGGCACGACTGCTGATCAAATCGCTCGGGCAACCGGGCTGGCTCATGTTTCACCTGATCGTGGCGGGAACAATTGCTGCTATGATTAGCCGCGTTTTTTGGCGCTTTGCGCTTCGGCATTACTCCAGCGCAAGTTCGTAACTAAACCGCGCGGTCAGGAAGAGTGGGAATCGCCTTTCCAGACGATAAATCTCCGCTTGCGCCCTGGTCGAATTGCTCTTAATTAAGCCTCCGCTCGGCCCCAAGGTTACGGAAAAAGGGGGCGGCGGATTCGATTTATGGCTTCAAGAAAAACTCACGCTTCCAAAAAATCTGTGAAGAAAGCGGCTGCCAGAAAACCGGCGCACAAAGGACCGAAGAAGGCTTCCGCATCGGTCAGGAAGAAACGCCCGGCGACGAAGAAGGCGCCGTTAACTCGCAGGCCATCGCGTTCGGCGGGCAGAACTTCCAAACCGACACCAGCACCAAAGGTTTTCAGCAGAAACAATTCGAACGAATTTCTCGGCGCTTACGTCAACGCCCGTAAAGGACGGCGGCTCGATCCGTTCACGCGCGCACAGAAAGATAAGTTGCTGCAACTGCGCGATGCGATGGTCGACTCGATGGCGGGGGTCGCGCAGGACACGTTGCGGGCGCGGGCTGAAGGGAGCGAAGCTTCCGCTTTCGGCATGCATCAGGCGGACGCGGGCAGCGATGCTTACGATCGCGATTTTGCCCTGAGTCTTTTGTCGCAGGAACAGGATGCGCTTTACGAAATCGACGAAGCGCTCAAACGGATTGACCTTGGCACCTACGGGATTTGTGAAATGTCGGGCAAGGCGATTCCGCACCGACGCCTCGAAGCGATTCCCTTCGCGCGCTTCACTGTTGAATGTCAGTCGCAGCTCGAAAAACAGAGTAAAGCTTCGCGAGTCCGGCAATCGGTCACATCGCTCTTCGGGTTGACCGAGGAAGAGGCGCGCGACAGCGAGGAAGAAGAGACAACCGCTGAGGCGAAGGAATAACAAAAGTGGCCCAGGAAATTATCACACTGGAATGCACCGAGGCCAAAGCGGCTGGCGCTCCGGTCTCGCGCTATATGACTTCGCGGAACAAAAAAAGTCCGCGCACACCCAACCGGCTCGAAAAGAAAAAATACAATCCGTGGCTGAAGCGGCACACGCTTCATCGCGAAACGAAATAATCGAATGCAACCGAAGACTGCCAAGCGCCGTTCCGCATTCCGCCGCGCCAATCGTACGATGCCACGGCGTCGTATCGATATCGCAACTGAAGCGATTGATTACAAGAACCCAGATCTCTTAAAGAAGTTCGTGACTGAAAGCGGCAAGATTCTTCCGCGCCGCGTGACCGGGATGCCGGCGCATATGCATCGAAAGATCACGCGCGAAATCAAGCGCAGCCGGTCGGTGCTATTGATGAAATAGCAGCGAACATCGGCATCCTGCCGATGAGACGTGGAGGCCCTGCCGCGGTTCATACAGCGCGATGCAACATCTCGATCATCTTCGCAACTTCTTCCGACGTATTATAAAAGTGCGGACTGATTCGCACGTAATCTTTGCCGGCACGGTCGCTTCGCAGCGAGACCGCCACGTCGCCCGCGTGCAAGATTTCTACGAAATGCTTACTTGGGATCCGCGGATGGAAACAGGTCGTAATACCTGACACGCTGGCGCCGCGAGCCGGCCCCAAAAACTCGAAACCCAGCGATTCAAGCGACACAATAATCTTTTCCTTTAGAGCGAAAATTCGGCTCGGAATTTCATCTCTAAATTCGAGCACCATATCGAGCGCCGCTTTCATCCCGATCATTCCGGGCACATTCATGATCGTCGGTTCATATCGTTGCGCTCCCGGCACGAAATTGATTTCGTCGCTCGCGATGTCATTCGTGGAAACGACATTCGTTGCGCCGACTAGCGCCGGGCGCAAATGCTCCCAGCGCGATTTCTTCACATAAAGAATGCCTGCGCCTTCCGGGCCGAGCAGCCACTTTTGCGCGCCCGCGCTCAAAAAATCCACATTCGCGACACAGATCGGCGACGCGCCCAAAGTTTGGATGGCATCGACCGCGAACAATACGTCGCGCGTTTTCAGTAGCGCTCCGATTCCAGCGAGATCAACGCGAAAACCAGAGACGAAGTGTGTGGAGGATAACGCGACCAATCTCGTGCGAGCGGTCAGCGCCGCTTCCACCACATCTGGCGTGATCGCTCCCAGCCTTTCCGGTTTCAGATAAACGAGCCGAACTCCGCGCCGACGCAAATCCATCCATGGATACACGTTCGCCGGATAATCATCCGCATAGCAGACAACTTCATCGCCATTTTTCCAATCGAGTCCCTGCGCAATCAAGTTCAAGCCGAGCGAAGTCGGCCCCAGCAATGCGATTTCGTCCGCGCCGCAGCCGATTAATTGTGCCGCCAAAGCTCTCGTTTCGCTCATTTGCTGCAAGGCCGCCTCGAACTTCTGCCCTCCCTCCGAAGCCGTGCGAATATACGCAATCATCGCTTCAGCTACCGTGCGCGGCAGTGGCGCTACCGCTGCATGAGCGAAATAAATCCGGCGTTGGCAAACAGGAAATTCGTGCTGCCGGAAAGCTTCGTCGGCCAGCTGCGCGATCCGCGCCGATACGCTCACGCTTTTCGCGTCCGTTCGCCTTGCTCGATCAATTTCCAGAACTCGCGCGTACGACCGAGTTGATCGTCCTCCGCCACCGGCAATTTGCTGCGGAAAAGGAAATCTCGAAACGTATTTTTATGCAGGACGCGATGAACGGTTACTCCCTCCGGGCGTGGCTCGAAATAAATCCGGTAATCTTTTGCGCGATAACGGTAAAGTTTTTTCCCTTCCCGTTCGATCACGCCAAATTTGCTCGCGTCAAGATTATCGAGGTCCTCCGGGAGGATTTGAAACTCGGCCAGTAAATCGAGCTGCAACGATTTCGGCAGCGCGCTCATTTCCGCCGCGCTCAATTCGTTGAAAATGATCTGGAACATTATTGCTTCATAAATACACGCGGCGAACCCGACTGCCAATGCCGGTAAAAATTTCCCAGGCGATCGTTCCAGCGCACTGTGCCAGCTCGGACGCCAGAATTTCTTCACCCCCCTGGCATCCCATCAAGATCGCTTCATCACCGATTCGGGCCTCAGGAATTTCAGTCACGTCGACCATCGTTAAATCCATCGTGACGCGACCCAGTATTTTGCAACGCTGGCCGCGAATCAACACCGCGGTATCGCGATTCGAGAGCGAGCGGGGATAACCATCGGCGTAACCGACGCTAAGCGTGGCCACGCGCATCGGGCGTGGGGTGATGAAAGTTCGGCCGTAGCTAATGCTTCGCCCTTGCGGCAGATCACGCAGCAGCGCGACACGCGATTTAAAAGTCATGGCGGGTCGAAGCAGTTGCTGAAATGCGCTCAAAGGCGAACTGCCGTAGAGCATCAACCCGGCACGGACGATGTCGAACGATTCCTCGGGAAATGCGAGAATCCCGGCGCTCAGCAGCACATGCACAGCGTAGGTGCCGCGAACGCGCGAGCGAATTTGCCTGACAAGTTGCCGGAAACGCGACAACTCCTTACGCGTAAAATTTTCGTCTTCGTCGGCCACGGGCAGATGAGTCGAGATGCTGTGGATGGCAACATTCGGCAGCATGGAAACTTTTTCGATTTCAGACATCGCATCATCTTCCCACGTTCCCATTCGTCCCATCCCAGTATCTATGACGAAGTTGATCGTCGCGGAATTTGCTCGAGCGAGTCGATCAAATGCGGTGGCTTCGTCCAGACTCGAAACCGAGGCGATGAATTGATGCTGGATAATTGCGGCCCGTTCTTCCGGTAAGGCCGGCCCAAGAATCAGGATCGGATGTGTAAGTCCGCACTCTCGCAATTCAAGCGCTTCCAGAAGATTGGCGACGCCGAATAGTTGCGCGTCATTTTTCAGAGCGTGCGCGACCTGCGCCATTCCATGGCCGTAGCCATTAGCTTTTACGACCGCCAGAAGATTTGTTTTGCCACCGACGCGTTCGCGCGCGACCTGCGCGTTGTGCCGAAGCGCAGTTGAATCGATCTCTAGCCAGCATCGAAAGTCAGGAGGCGCGTTCACTTTAAAGTTGTGATCAACGACGCTGTTTTTGCGGGAGTGTTGATGTGCGGATCGCGCAAGTAAATCGGCTGCAACGTCATTTCACCGCCGATATCGGCAGGACACGTTCTCCCCAATTGCGCCAGCACCAAGGCGGACGGATATGCCGTTACCGCGTTCTCAAATTGCGGGAGCGATTGCGCACAATAAAGTGGAACCTGCGGTTGCTCGTCCAGTTTCGCGCGCAGATCGTTTGCCGAATAAAGCATCGGACCTTCAACGCATTCGCCTCGCCTGACTCTGGCGAAGAAAAAAGATTCGCGCCGCGCATCACCGATGATTCGGTATTCGTCCGTCGTCTGAGCAAAGGCACAGATCGAAGGAAGTCCGATCAATTTCGCCGTCCCGGCGGCTTTCAATCCCAAAGCCGCGGCAATGGCGATTCGCACGCCGGCGTACGAACCGGGACCAAGTCCAACCACAATACGATCAGGAGGCTCTTCTGAGCGATAGATGTCGCGGAGGTTTTCGAAAAACAATCCCGAATGTTTCCGATCGCTGGGAAATTCGCGGACGATCGGAATCCCGTCTCCGTCCACGAAGGCAATGCTTCCCAAAGCGGAAGAAAGTTCCAGTGCGAGGATTTTCATCGCTCGTCGCCCAAAAAAATCGCACGTTCACTTTCACTGCGCGTCTCGAACCAAAACCATTCCGCCCGCGCCGGCAATATTTCTGGAAACCGATCGGCCCACTCGATTACGCAAACGCCTTCTCCATTAAAATAATCTTCCAAGCCGAGCTGGCGAAGTTCATCGCCGTGAGTGAGCCGATAAAAATCGAAGTGATAAACCGGCAGGCGACCGCTCGTATATTCATGAATCAGAGTAAAGGTTGGGCTTGTGGCCTCATCGTCGCTGCCCAAACCTGCCACCACGCCTTTCACGAACTGCGTTTTCCCCGTGCCGAGATCACCACCGAGAGCGAGGACATCCCCAGCGTGTAAAGATTGGGCGCACCGGCCTCCATAGGCGACGGTTTCAGCGACGTTCTGCGAAATGAACATAGCCTGACCATTTTGGATCTTGAATTTTGAACTTCGGATTGAGGCGGCCAATGCGGGTCAGCGGTAGTCTGGGGAATCGCTTGCGCCATTTGCGCTGCAATGTCGCCGAGCGGGCAGATGAAATGGCAAAGAGCAGCTCGTAATCCTCGCCATCACTAATCGCCTGCTCGATTGTGCAGCCGCGCGTCCGTGGCAGCGCATCTTCATCCACTTCAAATCCCATCTTGCTCGCGCGCGTCAAACGCGGCAGATCGACGCCCAGACCGTCACTCAAATCGATCATCGCGTGAATCGGAAAATGCCGGGTCAACCATCGCGCCTCTTTGATGCGAGGAATGAACTGAAGATGACGGCCGCTCCGCGAGCCCCCCAGGCGACCTGTCACAAACAGCTCATCATCGGATTTTCCGCCGGCGCGTGAGACCCAGCGTCTTTTTTCCACGAAGCCGGTGACACTGACCGAAATGACTGCGGGTCCGGAAGTACCACTCATTTCTCCGCCAACAATCGCGACGTCGAATTTATCCGCCGCCCTTTGTAATCCCCGATAAATTTTCTTAACCCATTCCACTTCCCGCACGCTCCGGGCAATCATGGTGACGAGCGCAAATTGCGGGACGCCCGCCATCGCCGCAAAATCACTCAGCGGCCGTGCCAGCGCTTTCCATCCAATTGCCACGGCGTCGGCGCTCGTCTCAAAATGGACGCCTTCGACGACGCAATCGGTTTTAAGAAGAAGCAGATTGTCGCCGCCCGGCGCTGCCACGACGGCGCAATCGTCGCCCGCTCCGGCGATAATATTTTTTCGGGAAGCTAACTTCGGGAGCAGCTGAGCGAGCAAACGGTCCTCGCCGAGCGCATGCAGCTTCATTGCGGCAAGGTATCGGGAAACGCGAGCGCAGTCAGCGTGAGAAAATTAAAGAACGCGTGCATTGTCATCGGCACGAGAATCGAACCGCTCCATTCGTAAGCAAGCGTGAAGCAACTTCCGAGAACGAAGAGCGGGCCGAAGGAGGGCAAATGCACATGCACCCCGGCAAAAAGCAGCGCGTTCAAAAGGAGACCCGTGCTGCGCCCCAGATAACGTTTGATTACTCCATAAAAGAAAAAGCGAAAAATAAATTCCTCGACGAGCGGCGCCACCGCCACCGCGAGCACGATGATCATGATCCGCTCTCGCATTGTCTGCGACCCGCTGAACATCTCGACAATTTGCTGTTTACTCGAACCGCGACCGAGCACGCGTTGCGAAATAGCGTCCGCCAGGAAAATGAGAGGATAGGCGGCAAAAAGTAGGACACCCGCGGTGCTGACGATGCGGCCAAAGCTCAAACGGGAGAAACCGCCCAGCGCGCGGATGTCGAGCCGGCGAAGCCGAAGAAAAGTCACGAGGACAAGAACAACCGCAAGCGAGAGAATTGCGGTGAGGATAACGTCGCGCGATCGGATATTCGCGGGATGGCTGGACGACGAAGCCAGAATTGTGAGCGAGAACCATCCGGCCAGTAACACCGCAACGACTGCTTCGGGAAAGTCGAATGTTTTCGCGCCTACCGGCGTAATCTCGACGCGCCGGTCGCTGACTTGGCGAAGCAGCGAAATGTAAACATAGGCGCTGATTACGACGAGCACCGTGTTGATGAGACCGTCGAAAGACATGGTCCGCGCGCTCGCGATTACGGCGCGTAAAAGCTCGGCAGGAAGTAGGCGCGCCCCGTTTCGAGCTGGGGCATAAGCTGCTTCGGCAACGTCAACTCGAGCTTCGCGTCGCCGGCTTTCCCGAACATTCTCAAAAAGCGCCCGAGACTAAACGGAGGACCGTATTTCACGACGGTCGCCCCCGGCGCATTTCCCATTTGCCTCGCGGTTGCGTACGCGTCCTCAATCTGACCAAGTGCATCGATCAATTTGTTCTCGAGCGCATCTTTTCCTGAAAGAATACGGCCGTCGGCGATTCCAGTGCGCAAACTTTCGGGCGCGAGATTCCGTTCCTTCGCGACGATGCCGAGAAACTTATCGTAGGTTTTCATGATGAAGCTCTGGACGTAATCGCGCTCCTCCGGAGTGACGGGACGCGCGCCGTTGAGCATGTCCTTAAACTTGCCGCTTTTAAAAATGACTGCCGCCAGACCGACTTTGTTGAAAAGCTGCTCGTAATTCAGGGTCTGAATGATAACGCCGATGCTCCCAGTGATGGTGGTCTCATTCGCCATTAAATATTTCCCGCCACAGGAAACATAATAACCGCCCGAGGCCGCCAGCGAATCCATGTAAACGATCACCGGCTTGCGCGCGCGGGTCTTAACGACGGCGTTGTAAATAATGTCGGAGGCCGTCACTTCTCCTCCGGGAGAATCGACTTCCAGCACCACCGCCTTCACGTTTTCATCATCGCGTGCCTGCTCGCACGCTGCCCGCATGTCATCCACCATCGAATCGCCGATATTTCCGGGAATACTGGAGCTGATCAAACCGCGCAGCATGATGACGGCGATTTTGTCGGTGCTGCCTTTCGCGCCTTTCTGCACGATCATCTCGCGGAATTTTGGTTGTGGATATTCCTCCTGAGAAGTTGCGCTGAGGCGACGGAACGCAGCTGCCGCGAGCGCAAGATTAATGAGGAGACTGGCGCAAAGCGCGACGAAGAGAAAAATGCTGAGACATCCGAGCTTCCGGTTAGCCATGACCGGATGAAGTTGAAGGAGCAACGAGCAATTGGCAATTGGCAAATTCCCGTCTTGGCCCGCTAGCTGCTTTTGAATGAAGCGAAAGGCAACAGATGGATACCGGCGATAACCTTCTAGTCAACGAATCCGCCACGCGGCGGCACTCTTTCCCGCACGAAAAGCCTGCTCGTGGCAGCGCTCCGCGGCTGGGAATTGAAACGCCGGATAGGCCAGTACAGTGGCGTAAGCCGCCGGCACTTGCGACCCCTTTAAAAAAGCAAGCGGGACGCTTACTCTACTTCAACGCTTCGGCCTTGACATAAATCTCACGCGGCGCTTCCGCGAAATATTTGAAGAGCGCTGGGCAAAGCCAGCCCTCCATGGAAAACTTTTCGCAGTAATACCAATTTCCGCCCGACTCGGTCCGCCGCCATTCGAGTTTCAGAGTATGACCGGGAAAAGGCGATGCGCTGAAGATGGCGCGAAATCCGCGCTCCGCGTTCGGAACCTCAGCGACAACTTTATCAATCATTCTGTCGATGCCTGCAATGAACGGCTCTCTTTTCAAGCCGACAGCCGGATCATCAAAAACCCAAGTGCCCTCATATTTGTAAGGCACGATGACGAAGAGCGAATTTATGGCATGAACGGTTCGCGTTTGACTCGATGAATGCAAGCCAACGCGGATGACAACCACACCAACGATGACGAAAACGAGGACGAAGCATATCCAGATCGACATCCTTTCCATCGATAAAATTAGAACTCGCTACGCTGAGTTTGGCAATTCCGCGCCGATAGGACTGGATTTTCGCCCGCGTGCGGAGAGATATTGCGGCAGTCGCAGATTTTGCGCCCGTAGCTCAGCCGGATAGAGCAACGGATTTCTAATCCGTGGGTCGGGTGTTCGAGTCACCCCGGGCGCGACTCTCCTTAACGATGTGGCGAGTTATCGACTTGGCGAATCAACTACCACTTGTCACTTTGGTTTGGCTCTCCGCTCGTGATCGAGTAGCCACTTCTTTCGCCACAATCCGCCGCCATAACCGCAAAGCGAGCCATCGGCGCGGATAACGCGATGGCAGGGAATGATGATGCAAATCATGTTCGTGCCATTCGCGCGGCCGACCGCGCGGCTTG
>JBDUDH010000139.1:0-9223 GCA_040003015.1 Verrucomicrobiota bacterium
GCGTGATCTGCCAACGCCCTTGCTACGTCGAGCGATTCTGGGATTCGCTCTAATCGCGCCCATCTTCACCATCCTGTTTTATCGAACGAACGCGCTCATCGCTCTCGGCGTGCTGTTCTTGTCCCATATCTTGCTGCTTTACCCAACGTTAGTCCCCAATTCGCAATGGTGGGGGCCCGTCATTATGTCCTTCGAAACGTCGCGGCCGCAAGTCTGGATCACGATAGATGATGGTCCGGATGCATTTCACACATCCAAGGTATTGGACATCCTCGACCGTTTTCGAGCCAGGGCGACGTTCTTCGTGATTGGAAAGCGAATCGCAGAAATCCCTGAACTGACGCGAGACATCACGCTCCGCGGGCATCAGATCGCGAACCATACCTTTAGTCATCCGAGCGGCAGCTTCTGGGTTTTTCTTCCCGGTGCAATCGCAAAGGAGATCGATCAATGTTCAGCCGAAATAATTAGGAGCACCGAAACCATCGCGAAATATTTTCGAGCGCCGGCGGGTCTGAAGAATTTTTTCGTGCATCCGATCGGTGCACGGCGCGACCTTCAGCTGGTGGGATGGACCGTGCGCGGTTTGGACACCGTTCGGCGAAGTCCTGAAGCGGTAGCGGAACGTATTGACCGAAAAACGCGACCAGGAGCGATTGTCCTACTCCACGAAGGGCACCGCACGGCGCACAATCCGCAATTTCATCTAAAATGTCTGGAGCTGACCTTGAGCAAGCTCGCTGAGCGCGGCTACGAATTTGTCATTCCTGCGCCGGAGCAATTGCGACCGCATGTCGCTGGAAAATGAACAGATGATTGTTGAAAGGCGTCTGCCCCCAAAGTGGTTCGGACCTTTGAAAGAAGCGTTCGTGTTCGAAAGCGTTGCAGATCGTCTCACGCGAGGGGAAATGCAGAGGCGCAGTCAAGTTCCAGGAAATACTTTGTGCAAAGATTTCCGCGAGATAGGTCAACCAGAATCGAGTGGTCCGATCCGCGGGACAATCACGAATCACGAGAAAACCACCCGGAGCGACGTAGTCCGCCAAACGCTTCAGAAGGGTACGTTGCTCCGCAAGCGCAAGGTAGTGCAGCACGTCAAAAAGCAGGATGTTTCCGGTAAACGAAAAATCGTCGCGAACATCGCGGTGGAGGAAATTAACGCCATCGTAATTCAAAACAGCGACGTGTGTCGCGCGGCGAATTTTTCGCACATCACAATCCAATCCCGTCACCTCGGGATGAAAACCACGCTCTCGTAGATAGAAAGCAAAAATTCCGAGTCCACAGCCCACATCCAAAATTGGCTCATTCGACTCGCGCAGAAGCGCGAACGCCGCCGGATAAACAGGATCGCTGCGCAGTTTCTGCGAGACATAGATCCGCAGCCATCGCGGACGGAATCGGGCGGCGACGCGCGCGGACGCATTCTCGTGCGATGTCACAGGTGAAATCCCGTTTTTCATTTGCGTGGCCGGGGTGCACTGCCAGACTGATTTTTCATGGGCGATCTTTTCGCAAACTATCAACTCGAAAACTTTTTCGACGAGATGTTTGCCGAAGCGGCGGTCGCGCGACCTCATTACACCACACTGCTCAAACGCTTCAAGGAAATGGCACGCGAAGATTTTGAGCGCAAACGCGCGCTTGCCGCCTCTGCTTTTCTCAGCCAGGGGATTACTTTTACCGTCTACGACGATGATCAGGGAACCGAACGCATCTTTCCCTTCGATCTGATCCCGCGCATTATCCCGGCACGCGAATGGGATTTGGTCGAGCGCGGCTTAACCCAGCGGATCACCGCGCTGAATTTATTTCTGCACGACGTTTACCACCGACAGAAAATTCTGCGAGATGGCGTGATCCCGAAGCAGGTCGTCTGGGAGGCGGTGCATTTCCGGTCGGAGTTTATGAACTTCGATGTCCCGAGAAATATTTACATTCACATTTGCGGCACCGATCTGATTCGGGACGAACACGGAAATTATCTGGTACTCGAAGATAACGCCCGTTGCCCCTCCGGCGTTTCTTATGTGCTGGAAAACCGGCAGGCGATGAAGCGCGTGTTCCCGGATCTTTTCGCTCAATATCGAGTCCGCCCGGTGGAAGATTACAGTCAGGAGTTGCTCAACGTGCTGCGCTTCATCGCGCCTCCGGCAGATGGCGAACCAACCGTTGTTTTGCTTACGCCGGGCATCTACAACTCGGCTTACTACGAACACTCATTCCTCGCGCGTTCCATGGGCATCGAGATTGTGGAAGGGCGTGACCTCGTCGTGCAAGACG
Source organism: Verrucomicrobiota bacterium (assembly GCA_040003015.1). GTDB lineage: Bacteria > Verrucomicrobiota > Verrucomicrobiia > Chthoniobacterales > UBA10450 > JBDUDH01. The sequence continues at coordinate 2,284 of JBDUDH010000139.1, forward strand.
CAAAAGTTTTCATGCGCACGACAAAGGGCCTCAAGCAGGTGGACGTGATCTACCGGCGCATCAACGATGATTTTCTCGATCCGCGCGTTTTTCGAAGAGACTCGGGATTGGGAGTCGACGGTCTCGTGGGTGCTTACCGGCAGGGAAATGTCAGCGTGGCCAACGCCATCGGCACCGGGGTGGCCGACGATAAGGTTGTCTACCACTATGTGCCGAAGATGATTCGCTATTATCTCGATCAAGATCCTATCCTGCCCAATGTTCAGACCTACATCGCTGCGGATAAACAGGATCTAAGCTTCATCCTGGATCATATCGAAGAATTGGTGATCAAAGCCGCGAACGAAAGCGGCGGCTACGGAATGCTGATCGGTTCAGAAGCCAGTCAGAGCGAGCGGCAGGAATTTGCCGAGAAAATAAAACGCCATCCGCGCAACTACATTGCGCAACCGATTGTCGCTCTTTCGCGTTCTCCTTCCTTCTGTGACGATTCCATGCAGGGACGCCACATCGACCTTCGGCCTTATATCCTGGTTGGGCAGAAGGTGAAGATCATCCCGGGCGGACTGACGCGCGTGGCCCTTCGCGCCGGTTCGCTGGTGGTGAATTCCTCCCAGGGTGGCGGTAGCAAAGACACCTGGGTCGTGGATGAAGAGGAAGAAGACGACGGTAGCGGAGTGATGGAGTGATGAGATTATCAAACGCATTACTCCGCCACTCCATCACTCCATTTCTCAACTTTCATCATGCTTAGCCGGGTCGCAGATTCGCTTTACTGGATGAGCCGTTACATCGAGCGGGCAGAAGATAACGCGCGCATTCTCGACGTGAATCTGCAGTTACTGCTCGACCTCGCCAACCTCTCCGAAAGCGAAACCTTGCAGCAATGGAATTCCATCATCAGCTCGCTCGAGGAGAACGAGTTGTTTGCTTCCCTTTACGAACATCCCGATGGCAAGGCGGTGGCGGAATTCGTGACGCTGCAGAAACAAAATCCGAATTCGGTCCTCTGCTGTCTCTCCTCCGCGCGCGAAAACGCGCGCACGACGCGGGAACAAATCACGAGCGAAATGTGGGAGCAAATCAATCGGATGTATCTCTTCGTCAAAGGAGATTCAGCCGGAAGATTGCTGCGTTCCAGTGCACACGAATTTTTCAAGCGCATCGTCACTGGCTCGCATCTATTCCAAGGCATCACCGACGCCACCATGACACATGGCGAAGGCTGGGATTTTATTCGAATCGGAAAATTGCTCGAGCGCGCCGACTGCACATCGCGAATTCTCGATGTGAAATATCATATCCTGTTGCCTTCCGGCGAAAGAGTCGGTGGCAATGTCGATACCATTCAATGGATGGCGGTCTTGAAATCGTGTAGCGCGCTCGAGGCCTACCGGAAGCTTTATGTGGGTCAAGTCACGCCGTGGAAAGTCACCGAGTTTCTGATTACGCATCGCGATTTTCCGCGCTCGATCCGGCTTTGCGTCGATTCGCTGGATGCCGCGCTCCATCGAATCTCCGGCAGCAGCGAGACCCACTTTGCCAATGAAGCCGAGCGCTTGTCGGGCCGCCTGCGATCAGATCTTGATTACGTCACCATCCAAGAAATTTTTGAATTCGGCCTCCACGAATATCTGGAAGCGATTCAGGAACGTCTCGTCGAAATCGGTGATGCGATGTATGCGACCTACTGCGCGAGTCTCAACTCCGAAGCGGTTATCGCGAACTGATGAGATTCAAATACAAATCGACGAGCCGGCTTCCACAAAACATCCAAACCAGCGCGCCAAGCGCGAGGTAAGGGCCGAAGGGAATTTTGGCCGAATACGCCCGTCTGCCGAGCGAGATCATCGCCAAGCCGACGAGCGCGCCAGTAAGCGAACCAGCGAAAATACTGAACAGGACCGCGCGCCATCCAAGAAATGCGCCGATAGCAGCGAGAAACTTCAGGTCGCCGCGTCCCATCGCTTCGCGCGGAATTTGCAATTCGCGCAGAACGCCGGACATCCGGTCCACTTTTTCCAGCGGAAGCTCTTCCGACCCGATCGCAATCCGGTCGTAATACAGCTGGAGGGTTATTTCGCCCAACGAGCGCGAATCAACTGTTGCTTCACTGCAATGGAGCAGCATCAGATCGTTTTCCCGCGCGAAATAATCGCTCCACAAACTATGTTCTTTGCCCACGACAAACTCAGCGTCGTCGCCTTCGCGCGTCCAGGTGAAAGGGGTCGGTTCGATGAGGCGGATCCGCTTTTTGCCGAAAGCGCGTTTGCCCGCCTCCAACACAATCCACAACAGTACATAACCGAGCGCAGCCGAAAAAACCGATGTCAAGAGCGCGGCCCATCGCGATTCTTGCATCATTAAGGCCGGCACGGCAAAGCTCGCGAGGATTCCCGCGACCGTGCCGCCGAGCGTTACTTCATCCGGAATAATAAAGTGCTCGAAATCGATGAAGGTCGCGACGATCAGGAGAGAAACCAAAATCCAGTAGATCAGCGCGATTTCCCATGGGAACGCGAGCCAGACGGCAAGAAACAGGAGCGCGCTGATCAGCTCCACCGCCAAATAGCGGAAGGCGATTCGGCTACCACAATTGGCGCACCGGCCGCGCAGAAAGAGCCAGCTGAGCAGTGGCAAATTTTGCTGCCACGGAATCTGTTGTTTGCATGATGGGCAAAAAGAGCGCCGCGGTTCGTTGACCGACAGCCCGCGAGGAAGCCGGTAGATGCAAGTGTTTAGAAACGATCCGACAATCGAACCAAAGACAAAGGCAAAGCCCGGGAAGAAAACGTGATAAAGAGCGAGCGAGTTCTGCAAGCGATTCAAGCCAGTTTAGTTCGAGTCGTTCTTCGCTGCATGAACCATGCGATCCAGATGCAGCTTTCGTAAAGCAGACACATCGGCAGACTCATTGCGATCAAGGTCAGAATATCCGGCGTCGGCGTGATGATCGTCGCGAGAATGAAAATGAGCACGATCGCGTAAGGCCGAGTCCGAGCCATAAATGAATACGTGATCAGCCCAAAGCGCACGAGCGCGAGTACCACCACAGGCAACTCAAAAGCCAGACCAAAACCCAAGACAAATCGGGTGACGAATGCGTAGTATTCCTGGACCGTCCAGGTGGGTGTCCAACCGAGTGAAACCGTATCGCGAAAGAAAAACAGAATCGTTTTGGGCAGGAGCCAAAAGTAACAGAAAAGCACGCCCACGAGAAAAAGTGCGAAACTCACGCCGATCGCGGGCAAGAGAAATCGCTTTTCGACCGCGGTCAGCCCCGGCACTACGAATTGCGCGAGAAAATAAAGCAGCACCGGAAACGAAAGAACGATCCCGGCATAGAATGCGAGACGGAACGAGATCGTTATCGAGTCGGTAACGCCGAGCGCCCGAAGCGTGGCCATCTTTTGATCGATCTCATGCAACGGCTGTTGCATCACCAGGACAAGCCGTGAGCGAAAGGCCAATGAAAAAATCATCGCGACGAGCAGCGCGATCGCCATTTTCACGATCATCCAGCGAAGATCTTCCAGATGCTCGAGAAACGGCTTCGAACTTTCGCTGTCAGGAAGTTCTCGAAACTTGAACAGGTTTCGCAGGGTCATCGTGCCGTTAGTACCCACCGCCGGCAAAAAGCAATCCACGCGCAATCAGCCGGGCACAGATGCTCAACGTGTTCGCATCCCGAATCTCATTATCCGCGATCAATTGCCGCAGTGTGTCAGGACTGAATGCCCGACAGTCAAGGATTGCCTCAGTCGTATCCGTCGCGAGATCACCGCTGCTCTTCACCACCGGCTGAGCGAGAAAGAAGTAGCCATGCTCGTCCGTGAATCCGGGCGAAGAAAAATAATACCCGAGCGCGATCAGTTCACCGCCGGGAGCGAGTTCGTACCCCGTTTCTTCGCGGAGCTCGCGCAAAGCCACAACCTTGATCGCCTCTTCCTCAGGACAAAGCGTGTCGTCGATCTGGCCGGCTGGCATCTCCCAGATTGCAGTGCGGATGGGAATGCGTTCCTGCCGGATTAGCACCAACTTCCCGTCGGCCGTGATCGGCGCAATCACCACCGCTGCTTTGCGATGGACGATCGTCCAGTTGCGCGGCTCGGATTGTGAGGGCGTGCGCACCTGATCGGTCACCAGCTCCAGATGCGAATTCACGTAATGCGTTTCGCTGGAAATAGTTTCCCAACCGTTTGTCTCGCGCACGACGTTGCTGATTTTCACGCGAGAAAACTAGGAGCGGTCTTCGGAAAAGCGAATTTTAACCTCTAGCCGAAAATGAATCGCCACTGCCGGAGCCTAACTTGCCGCCCCCTCGCGGGTCAGTCGTACTGAAACGTAATCCACATCGGACAAAATAAATTTCCGAAGCTCGATTTGGATTTTTCGCGTCGGGAAAGCATGGAGAAGATGCGAAGCAAGACGGTCGGCGAGCGTCTCAATCAACTTGTCGGCGCGACCCTTGGCGAACTTTTTCACTTCCCGACAAACCGCCGAGTAGTTGACTGTTTTGCCAAGATCATCGTGCAGCTCGCGAAAATCCCGGAGTGGCCAAAGCGTGATCGAGACGGTGAGCCGCTGCGGTTGCGCGCGCTCGCTTTCCTTTACTCCCACGCGCGACTTTAGCTCGAGCTGCTCGATATGAATCTGATCGGTCATGTTCTTCGCTCTTTGCTCCGGCATCTAGCACTTGCACGGGGAAAGCATTTCGCAACCGAGCGAATAGCGTAACCGACTCCCGGCCGCGAAGACTCGGGTGCGGTTTTGAGACACAGGCTCAACCAAGCCGAAAGCGCAAATCGCGGATCGTCTTTCCACCGAAGCGCTGCTTCAGCTTTTTCAGAATTTGCGGTTTAGAGACCCGGTCGAGTTCGTAATGCAGCGCCGGTTGAAGCACGTGCACGTAAAGAATGCCATCGCGCAGACTGATCGGACAGGAATGCGCGGCGATAAACTCCCCCACCAGCGCCGTCCACGCGTGCATGATTTCCGTCTCGCGCAGGCGCTCGCGCAGACCGAGCTTTTGTATCAGCTTCGGCAATAATTCAGCCGTTGTCTGGCAGCGGTCCGGCCGGACCGTCCTGCTGGGTAGTCCGCGCCATTCGGCGATGGCGGCTTCACGAAATGCGGTATTCATGGAATCGCTAAATTATTGAACGATGTAAGCTCGAACGGTGAAGCGTTCAATATTTTCGCCGCATGTTGCTCGGCAGAATATTTAGCTCGGTGCGATACTTGGCAACGGTTCGGCGGGCAATGGGAATGCCCCGTTCGCTCAAGATTTCGACGATCTCCTTATCGCTCAAGGGCGAATTGCCGGATTCGCTTTTCACCAGGTCCATGATCGCTTCTTTCACGCTCGTGTTGCTTATCATTCCGCCACCGGCCGTTTCGTAGCCGGGCGTGAAAAAATATTTCATCTCAAAAACGCCCTGCGGTGTCGAAATGTACTTGCCGGAAATGGCGCGGCTAACGGTGGTCTCATGCACGCCGACGGCATCGGCGATTTCGCGCATAGTCGTCGGCTTGAGATAAGCCGTGCCGCGATCGAGAAATTCCTGCTGTCGCGACACGATTTGGTGCGCGATGTTCGAAATCGTCTGTTGGCGCTGGTGAATCGATTTGATCAGGAATTTACCGCTGCGAATTTTGTCGCGGATGTAATCCTTCACTTCGCTCCCGTTTCCACCCTGCGCCATGATGTCTTTATAGGTGTTGCTGATGCGCAAGCGCGGTATCTGTTCGCCATTTAAGATGATTTGATACTGGCCGTTGACTTTTTCGACCGCCACATCTGGCAAGACATAATTTTGTGGAGCTTCGGCGAAGATCTGGCCCGGCCGCGGATCGAGCTGCGCGATATTCTTGGCGCATTTTTGGACCTGTTCGACGCTGATTCCCATGCGGCGGGCAATCTCGGGAAAGCGACGTTTGCCCAAGTCTTCCATGTGCTCCGCAATGATCTTGTATTCAAGGCTGCTCTGTTTGCCTTCGCGTTTGAGTTGAATGAGCAAACATTCGCGCAGATCGCGCGCGCCGACTCCGGGGGGATAAAAGCTTTGGATGAGCGTGAGCATCGTCTCAAAATCGTGCTGCGGAATTCCGGTGTTCATCGACATTTCCTCGGGAGTCGCCTGAAGGAATCCGTTGTCATCCACATTCCCGATGATTACTTCAGCCGTTTTGCGATCACCGGCGTCGAGCACGGTTTGATTCAGTTGTCCCATGAGATGTTGTTGCAGCGTTTCCTGGGTGATGATGGAATTGAAAAAGAACTGGCGCCTATCTTCGTCTTCCTGCGAGCGGCCGCTGTAGCTGCTCGACTGCGCCATGTAATCGCGCCATTCATCGTCGAGCTTGGCGAGCTGATCGAATTCTTCTTTAAACTTATCGTCCGCCGCGGAGTTCTCTGGAGCCTCGCGTTCGTCGTCGTTCGGTGCGCTTGCGAGTTCTTCGAGGACAGGATTCGTCTCCATCTCCTGCTGAACGAGATTGCGCAGCTCCAGCAAAGGCGCCTGAAGAATGAGCAGACTCTGTTGGAGCTGCGGGGCAAGAACCTGTTGAAGCGAAAGATTTTGGGATTGTTGCATTCCCGGTCCGGCCATAGGCGCAGGTTAAGGAGCCGTTCTGCGCTCGGCAAGCAGTTTCCGCGCCCGCGACGAGATCGGGAGCACCGCCATCGGCCGCGGGATAATCGCGAGGGTGTGAACGGCGTATTCAATCTGCTTCGGATCGCCGCCGCAAATGTAAGCGATCCGTATAATGAAAGCGCGCGACGCAACGGCGAAAAAAGTCGATGACCGTTTCATCACTCCATTATTTCTGTTCGGCCGCCGCGTTCGCGGATAGATTTTTTACAAGCGAATCGATGGGATAAATCACGCCATTTTTCATGACGCTGTCGATGTCGGAGGCATGGGCAATGTCATCGAGC
>JBDUDH010000118.1:0-9094 GCA_040003015.1 Verrucomicrobiota bacterium
TAAACTGCGCAGCCGACCCGACGCCATCAGTGCTTCCAGCTCGATCGGGTGAACCGGCCAGCGTGCTGACCGCGCCATCAGGTGTGACTTTTCGAATCGTGTGGCTACTTGAATCTGCCACGTAAACATTATCCGACGCATCGACCGCCATGTCCATTGGATACCAAAAACGTGCCGCGCCTCCGACCCCGTCCACATGCCCGAACTTCTCCGCCGACCCTGCTAAAGTGCTGACCGCCCCACTTGGAGTGATTTTCCGGATAAGATGATTACCGCGGTCTGCCACAAAAACATTTCCGGCGGCGTCGACCGCGACGCCATGCGGCCCCTTGAACTGGGCGGCCGCGCCCACTCCGTCTCTGCTGCCCGCGGTTCCCCCAGCTAGAACGGTGAAAACATAATTTTCGTAATCATACTTCGGTTCGGGTGGGGGTTTCGGTGGAATGGTTTCCACATATTCGAGGTGCGGCTTTCCTGCGCGAACAAATCGGTAAACCAATTCGTATTTTTCCAGCTTATTTCCAAAGTAGGCCAACTTCACTTTGTTCTTCGGCAGCCAGGCTAACGCCTGAAGATACTCCTGCTCTTTACCGCCCGGCTTGTTCGCTTTCTGGCGAACCTTATCGATTTCCTTGTCCGGCAGACTTACCTCCTTCCACGACCCGTGATCCTGACAGAAGATCCGGCAACCCGTTAGGTTGCGTCCGAATTCGATGTTCAAGGCGAAGGCTTCTTGCGTCCAAACCGCCGAGATTGAATACCGGCTGTCGTGCGCGTAGTAATCGGCGATGGAAAATTGGCCGACGACTTTGCCGTCGCTCTTGGATTTCACCTCGATGCGACATGTCTCCGGCGTATCGGCGACCGCTTCGAGAATGTACTTTTGGTCAGGGGACGCCGCGTTCTCCAATTTAACGCGGCCGCCAGCCTGAGCTCCGACGACCTGGGCAGAAGCGAGGCACGCCAGAATGAGTCCCGCACGTTTGCCGCGTATCAACCAGCAATTCAAGTTCATTTTAATTAGAGCGCCCTATCCTTTTGCCTCGAAGAACGCCAGACTATGCGAATTATTGGCAACGGTTGTGCGAAATGTCGAGCTTGTCGCTGTGGGCGCACAAACTCGCTGCGATCGCACCGAACGTTGTAATATTTAGTCATGAGTGTGATCAATCGCGCGGAATTTATGGATATTCTGCGCGAATGAAGCAGCAGACGCGCTTTTTGCGTCAGGCTTGAACTTTTCTTTCGGGACATGACCGCGAGCATTCCAACGCGTCCGTGTCATGCAAATTGGTCCATCTCGTTTCACTAAACGAACTTGAGCGCTCTTCAGATGGCTGTGCTCTGCCTTCGCCTGTCCTACTTCGCGCCGCGAAATATGTCCGCAATTCTCGATCTCGACCAGCTTCGCCCTTATCCCCGCAGCGCAAAGCATAAAAACGACAGGCTTGTTTGATAGCTCCGCGGACGCCTTTGGCCGAGTCTCACGGGCAAAATATCAGCAGGAAAAAAACTGCGAACAGCAGCAGGTGAATGCAACCCTGCAAAACGCTTGTTTTGCCGCTGCCAAACGTGACCACGCTCGCCGCCAAGGTGAGCAGGAGCAGCGGAAGATTGCCGCCTTCAATCCCGAGCGTCACTGATCGCTTGGTGATCATTCCAATGATGAGGACAGCCGGGATGGTCAACCCGATGGAGGCGAGCACTGATCCGTGCAGAATGTTGACCGAACGTTGCAAATGATTTCGCATCGCGGCGTTAATCCCGCTTAATGCCTCCGGCGCGAGCACGAGAGCTGCGACGATTGCTCCGCCAAACGCTTGAGGCATGCCAAAACGCTCAATGGCGTTATCCAGCGGAATTGCGAATTTCTCCGCCAGCACGATCACCGCGATCAGATACAGAAACAACATCACGCCGTGATAAGTAGCGGACCGCATTTGCGTCTGATGATGATCGGCAGGGACGCTCGCCGCTACGCTGTCCGATTCCATGAAATACTCGCTGTGCCGTTTCGTCTGGATGAGCAGAAAAATCGCGTAAAGGGTCAACGATGTGACTACAAGAAAAATCTCCTGCACCGTCGAAAACTTCGGCCCGGACATCGAAGTAGTGAAATTCGGTAGCACGAAACCGAGCACCGCCAGCGCCATGATGACGTTGAGATAGGCGTTGGCGCCTTGGAGATTGTAATGCTGCTCGCGGTGCCGCAGCCCACCCAGCAGAAGAGACAGTCCCACCAAACCGTTGAGCGCGATCATGACCACAGCAAACATCATGTCTCGCGCAAGCGTCGGATTGTTCGCCCCATGGAGCACCGCGGCGGAAATCATCATCACTTCGATCGTAATGGCAGAGAGCGTCAGGATGAGTGTGCCGTAGGGCTCGCCGCACTGGACCGCGAGACAGTCGGCGTGGCGCACGACCGAGATAGCTGACCAGAGAACCCCGATGAACAGCCAAACAAACACAACCGCGAGCGCGAAGGGATGCCCGACATTTTCCACCATCCAGCTCCCAAGCACGAGAAATACCGCGGCAGTTCCGAGCCCGATGATCAGCGGGTAGTCCGAGCGGATGAACGCGGCAAAGCCCGAAGCTCGTGGTGCAGCAGGCTCGGCGTTTACCGACATCGTCGCGAGCATACGCAAGTGCAGCGGCGTAACGCAACTTAATGAGATATCGGTTATGTTGGTGATCTCACGAATCGAACCTGCGGCCCAGAGCAAAGACAAACGCCGAACGGCCTGACGCACAACAGTATGTTGAAAACTACTGATCTAGGTCATGCTCCACGGAATGCGCCGGATCCTCGTTAAATCGCTGATCGCAGTTGCCTTAATTGGCGTGGCGATCAGCGGCTGAATAATCAGCGCGCGCCCGCTCTCGATTTTGGTTGATCGGGCTCACACTGTTCAGGTTGACTCGCAGCCAGTAACGGAGCTTGGCATCGACCATGTGAGCGGCGGCATGATCCGCATCAACAGCTTCCTGATGAACATCGAGATGCCGGACCAACGACCGTTCCCGATGACGATGGCGACGGACGCGCAAGGACGATTCGGGGTGACTATCAATGGCAAGTTAATCGCGCTGGGGCCTGTGGCTGATTCCGCAGAGGGCGGCAGCGGACGCGCGGTCAGGCCGGAGCCGGGCGATCACGCCACGTTTAGCATCAGCCGGAGCTTCATCAGCTGGCCAACGCATCAAAACTTTCGGAGTTGTCCTTCAACGCTGTGAGACGTTGAGCGTTCGCTAAGGGAGACGGGTGCCTACAGATAGCTGAGCCAAACGTCACGCCGTTCCTGTTTGACCCGAGCGAACCATCGACAGAGCGGGTACAAGAGGACGACAACGGCGATCCAGATTAGATAAACCACGAGCAAACTGTAACCATAATCGCGTGGGTAGGCTGCGCCAAATACCGGAATACCAGCCGGGCCACCGAATAACCAGTCAGCCCGACCGTACTTTAGATACGACAGTCCCACTGCGATCCCGTGCATGAGCGGCAGATGGAGCAGATAGAAGAAAAGGGGCACACGGCCGAAAACGATGAAAGGCCGAACAATCGGAGACAGGTCGCGATCGAGCAACGCGAGCAGGATAATCACCGGCCCGAGTGTCATGAGGAGATAAAGCACCGACGGTGGGTACTTCTCGCAGTTGATGAACGACAACAATGTGAATACTGCGCTGCGTTGTGTGTTCCAAGGGGTCGGATCACCGTAGGTGTTCGCTGCGCGAATAATCAGGAACGTCGCGGTTAGTGCGATTCCCAGCCAGAACAATCCCTTCTGCCGCTCCCGTCGTTCAAGCTTAAAACACGCACCAAAGACGTATCCCGCCGCCATTACTCCCACCCACGGCACCAGCGGATAAGCGATACCCAGTGTCATCCCGGGAACAGGATGGAGCTCTCCCGGCACATGGAAAATTTTCCAAAGCCAGGCCAGCCCGCCGAAAGTCTTCGGATCAACTGCGTCGAGCAAATTGTGCCCGGCGATCATTACCACCGCGAAGACAGTTATGAGCCACCTCGGCAGATAAATCAGAGCCGCGAGCACGATCATCGACCAGCCGAGCGCCCAGATCACGAGCAAGCCACTGACGTGATAGTTGAAGTTAAAGCCCCAGCCGAGGCAGCGGACCACCGTCAGCTCGAGGAACACGAGCCAAAGACCGCGACTTACCAGAAATCGCGCGAGATCGTTTTTCGATTTGCCGCGGCCGAAGGAAAGGAACGCGCTCGTCCCCGCGAGAAAGAAAAAAACGGGCGCACAGAAGTGCGTGATCCATCGCGTGAGAAATAGCGCCGCGTTCGTTTGGCTGAGGTCGGTCGGCTCGAACAGAAGCGCGTCGTGATGAAAAAAATCGCGCACATGATCGAGCGCCATCAGCACCATGATCGCGCCCCGCACGACGTCGATCGACTCCAGACGTGGCCGCGCGCCTGACGGTACGATTGGGATCGCTCCCTGCTTTGCGGCGGGTTGCACCGATCTGTTTATCCGACAACCGCCCAGCGCCCGTCAATCTTTCAGCCGCACCGACTCAACCTGTCGCGCCGAAGTCTGCCAAGGAGGATCACCTTGTCGATCTTAACGCCAGTGCGGCTCGGACCTTCGACGCCGCAGTCTTATTAATGTTGCTGAGCGCGGTGGTATTCTTCGAGCGCCTTTGGCATCAACGCTTCCAGTTGCGCGATGCGTGTTCCGTGCGACGGATGCGTCGACAAGAACTCCGGAGGTTGCGCACTACCCGCTTGTTCCATCCGCTTCCAGAACTGGATGCTTTCCTGCGGGTCGTAGCCAGCACGCGCCATATAAATAAGGCCGATCTCATCCGCTTCGGATTCGTGTTTGCGACCGAACGGCATCAGCACGCCGAATTGCGCGCCAGCGCCAAGCGCACCCATAACAACGCGTTGCTTGTCGTAATCCATGTCCGACAGGGAAACGGCGATGCCGGTCATCGCGGTTTGCGTCAGGTTTTGCTGTAACACGCGTTGCGCGCCGTGACGCGAGGTTGCGTGGGCCATCTCGTGTCCGAGGACGGTAGCGAGTCCGGGCTCGTTTTGAGCGATTGGAACGATCCCGGTGTAGACAACAATTTTCCCACCCGGCAAACAAAACGCATTCGCCTTGCTGTCACGGATGAGTGACGCCTCCCAGTCAAAATCCCTTCCTGCTTTGCCAGTCGCGGTCGCGAGGCGGCTCGCCACCCGTTTCACCGTTTCGAAATCCGCGCCGGAATCGATCGTCTGCGATTGCGCGAGAACCTGCTGATAACTTTGAAGGCCAAGTGCGGATTCCTGCTGGGTCGACATGCCGACGTGACTCGCGCGGCCCGTTTCCGGATTCACGAATTTTTCGGACGTGAAATATTGATAAGCGAAAAATAAAGCGGCCGCCGCGATGGGAAGCCATTTGATATGTCTGCGCTCCATGCTTCGTCTTAACAGCGGCACCGCAGCCCGGCAAGCTACATCGCGCCTTAATTAGCAACGCGCGCCGGAGCCCGTAGGCAGTTTTGATCCGGCAAGGATGGACGACTTTCCCGCGTGGTTACGCCGGAGAAGAATTGTTATTGGGCGAATATCGAGCTCTAGCTGCGCAAATACTTTGAAATTTCGATAGCTGACGTGAGATAAAACATTTGATCAGCTAGACGCCGCGTTTTGCCGAGGCTGTTTAGACACGGTGCTCACTTCCGAACATAATGTAAGCGTGGAGCAATGCGCATCGGCAAAAACTATTAAGCCTTAATGTAAACTTTACCGCCTTTTTCAACAAATTAACTTAAACGTTGCCCACACTCAGCCCCCTCATCCCTCAACTTTCGCGATCTTTTGCAGTAGCGAACGCAGTCCGCTTATGTCGATTGGTTTGGTCAAATGATAGTCGAATCCAGCCTCAAGGCTGCGCCGAATATCTTCTTCGGTGCCGTACCCGCTGAGGGCAACGGCTCTTATTGGTTGTCTCCGCTTCGCCTCGTGCACCAGATCATACCCGTCTCCGTCCGGAAGGCCGATGTCGCTAATCAGCGCATCGAACGGGCCGCTCTCCAGAAGGTTCAGCGCGCCTTGCTCAGTATCACTGGTAGCGACTTCATGTCCGCACTTGGTCAGAAGCCGGGAGAGAACGTTGCGCGTATCGGTGTGATCATCGACCAGAAGGAGCCGCAAGCTTCTGAAGGTTGTGACGTCCGCATCGGCGTTGTCGGTCGATACGACCAAGGGCTCGCGCAGAAGATCAAGAAAAACTCGAAACGTCGTGCCCCGGTTTTTTCCTTCGCTATGAACAGCGATCGTGCCGCCGTGGAGATCGAGCAGAGTTTTCGAAATGGTCAGACCGAGACCCAGTCCACCAAATTGCCTGGTAATGGAACGTTCGCCCTGATGGAAAGCCTCGAAGATGCGAACCTGCCGTTCCGGCTCAATGCCAATGCCGCTATCGCTGATTTCGAATACAAATTTCTTTTCCTCGTTTGACGAGCGGATGGTAATGCGGCCTCCCTTTGGTGTGAACTTGACCGCATTGTTCAGCAGGTTCCAGAAGACCTGTTGGATTCGGACCGGGTCCGCCCAGATGTGGTGATCGGTCGCGCGCAGATCGATCACGAGCTCGATCTGTTTTTGCAGAATGTCCTTCTCCACGATCTGCTCTGCATTATGCAACAGCCGATGCACATCGACCGCTTCATGGTGCACCTCGATCTTGCCGCGCGTGATCCGCGTCACATCCAGAAGATCATCGATCAGGTGCGCTTCCAACTGCACGTTTCGCCAAATGGAGGTGACTTCCTCGCGGAATTCAGGCAGCAGGTCCTCGTGCTCGGCGATGTAACTTGCCGCGACCAAGGCCGGCATAAGCGGCGTGCGCAGCTCATGGCTCAACAAGGCGAGAAAGTCGTCCTTCGCCTGGCTCGCTTTTTCCGCCGCGTTCTTCGCCGCCTGTAACTTTTCCTGCGCACGTTTGTGCTCGCTGATATCGCGCGCCACCTTCGACGCTCCGATCACATTTCCAGCTAGATCCTTGATCGGCGAAATGGTAACCGACACATCGAACAACTGGCCGTCTTTCCGCACCCGGACGGTTTCAAAATGATCCACTCGCTGGCCATTCCTGATGCGCGTCAAAATTTCATTCTCCTCCGCCTGACGATCCGGCGGGATCAATCGCATGATCGAAGTGCCAATCATTTCGTTGGCCGAATATCCAAAGAGTCGTTTCGCGCCTGAATTCCAAGTCGTCACGATGCCGTTCAGATCTTTGCTGACAATCGCATCGTCGGAGGACTCAATGATCGCGGCGAGGCGCTGGGAAATTATTTCCGCGCGATTGCGCTCCGTGATGTCGCGAAAACTCCAGACCCGGCCCACGCTCTGTTTGTCGATGGATTGGGGTTTTGAGTAGCGCTCGAAAACTCTTCCGTCCGCGAATTCCAGAACATCAAAACTTTCCGGCCGGGAAGAGCCGTAGATCTCTTTGGCGCGGGCAAGGAACTGCCCGGGGTCCTTCAATTGGTGGCTGAACATTTCCCGCAGCTGTTGAACATTGGAAGAGTTTATGGTCTCGCGGGACAACCCCAGCATTTCCGCATACTTCTCGTTGAAATCGGTCACCTCTCCGGCCGGGTCCGTCACCACGATAGCGTCGGTAGTAGACTCCAGTGTGGCCCGCATCACGGAAAGCGAGTGCGCCAGTTCCTCCGTCTTGCGCTCGAGCGCATCCTTGGCCTGGATGAGTTCCTGCTCGGAACGCTGGCGCAAATAGTCGATGCTCCTGGCCGTTTGCAGTGCGGCGGAGCGCAACCGTTTGTCCGGGTCGTCGGAAGATTTCATTATCGGCCTTCGATCAGTTCTGCAGCGAGAGCAGTGCCCAGCACGCGCGCGTGGATCTTCGCGAACGCGGTGTCGCGGCTGGTCGAAGTGTCGTCGCTAAACGGCGAAAACCCGCAGTCGTCTGTCGTCCCCAGTTGGTCTACTGGAATGTATTTCGCGGCTTCGACAATTCGGTCCCGGATTTCTTCGGGCGTTTCAATGCGCGGATCGATCGGCGCGACCACGCCAACAAAAACGCGCTGGCCCGGTCTCATACAGTCGCGAATCATCTTCAGAACACGAACTTGGTCATTCTCGCCGGCCAGGGCGATGTAGAAATTTCCGGCCTGCAGTTGGAACAGACTGGGCAACAGCTCAGCGTAATCGACATCGGCACTGTGGGTCGAGTCACGGTCAGCACCTGGGCAGGTATGGATGCCGATGCGCTTGCGTTCTTCCGCCGAGAATCGCGCGAGCGCGATATTGTTCAGATCGATGAAGCTGTTCAGAAGATTTCCCGAACGATCGAGCTTGATCGCCAGCCGCGCTTCTGTGAAATCAATCTGGACCTTGTGCGCACCTTTTTGCAAGCAACTGCGCATTTCGCTTTCGTGTTCGTTCAGCAGATCGTTGATAAACTCGTCGCGCGAATAGCCAGGAATCGGTTCGGCTGGGTACATCAGACTCAAGGCCGAAGGCGAAATGACCGCTTGTTTTAAAGGAACGTGCGCATATCGCTTGGCCACGTCGATGAACTTGTCGGCGCGCATCAGGTAACGAAACGGGCCGGCCGTCAGCCGCGGCCACTGCCGAATGTGCGTAACGAACGGAAGCTTAAAACCATCAGGCGCGATGTTCGGAAGCCCGTCTACACAATAGGTGCCGAAGTTATGATATTTTCTTTGCTCGCCGTCCGTGATCACAGGCGACCCGGTCGCCTCGAAGCGCTCAATCGTGTCCCGGATTGCTTCCTCAAAAAGCGCGTCCAAAGCCGGATCCAAATTCCCTTTCGCTTTGATTGCCTCGATCAACGCGAGCGGTCTTGGAATGCTGCCAATCGGCTCGGTTGGAATTATCATGCGAATTGCGAATGATGTTGCGCCAAAGTACGGTCGTCAAGCGTCGTTGCCGAAAACAGCCAAGATCAGTCGGGAAGAGTCTGAAGCGCCGAAAGGATCAGGATATCGGCTGATCCTGGCGCAGTCTCCGGCGACGCAGTTCCATGGCGCAAAGAGCGGCGATGGTCAGGATATCGCTCGTGATGTGCGT
>JBDUDH010000006.1:0-9060 GCA_040003015.1 Verrucomicrobiota bacterium
AACCAAATCCAGCTTCCAAATCTTCCTCGTGTTGCGTCTTCACCTTTTGCAGTTGCCGCTGCAACGGTTGCGCCAGATTCACTGGTAGCATCGTGATCCGATCTCTCGCGCCCTTGCCATCTCGCACCGTGATACGCAGGTAACCAAAATCGATGTCCTTTACTCTGAGTCGCACACACTCCATTAAGCGCAGACCGCTGCCGTAAAGAAGACCGCCCATGAGGCGATAGGTACCGTGCAAATGGGCAAAGATTTTGTGCACTTCATCCTTGGTCAAAACCACCGGCAGCCGCACTGGCTTCTTCGCTCGCTCCACTCCTTGCAGCCAGCCGATCTCCTGTTTGAGCACTTCTTTGTAAAGAAAAAGCAACGCACTTAATGCCTGATTTTGGGTCGAGGCGGACACTTTCCCATCGCGCGCCAGATAAGTGAGAAGCGATTTCTCCAAAGGACAGATGGATTGGGCGGCGGTCACGTTCGATCCTTCGGTGACGCCGGCACAACGCGACGGGATCAAAACGATCCTCGGTCATGTTTATCCGGTGAAATGGAACTCGTTCAGTGTGGCCACGGACGCGAAGATGACCTGGACGGCGTCGAAGGAACATGCCGAAGCAAAATTAAACGATGGTAAAGTGGGCGAAGTGGTCCTGAACAAGATGAAAGGAAACACCGACGCGCCAGTGGTGATCAGCAACCTCAAATACTGGGGGGTGCCAAAAAATGAGGGATTCGTTTTAATGCCGAACGAAGTCGAAGCATATCGCGTGGGCGATAAACCATTCGAATTCAAAGGGACGAACGGGTTCATGATCACCTTCGACATCAGCTCGAAGGACGTTGCAGCCAAAGAAAAAGCTGCGATGTAGTCGCGCCGAGTTAACTGTAGCGGCGCTCTATGAGCGTCGCTACAGATGACAAAACGGGTTACGGTTTACTGGCTCACTCCGGCCGAGCCGGAGCGCGAATTGTTTCGCGAGATCATTCGCATCCTTGCGAACCAATTCGATGGACCGCGCTTCGAACCGCATCTTACCCTCTTCGCGACTGCTGCTGCTCGACAATCGTCACGGAAAATTCTGGAGCAGATCGACGCAAAGCCGATTCGACTGCGCGTTCGCGAAATTGCTTTTTCGTCCAAATTCACAAAAACGCTTTTCGTGCGGTTTGTCCGAACACCGGCGCTCGATGATCTAAAGGCAAAGCTGCGGCTTGCAACAAAACTTCCAGCGGGCGTCTTGCGTGACCCGCACGTCAGTTTGCTTTATAAACGCATGCCGATATCGGCGAAGAAAGATTTGGCGTCTGCAATTCAATTGCCGTTTACAGAAGTTGATTTCAATTTGATCAGAGCCGTGCGCTGCATTTCTTCGACACAAACCTGTGCTGACGTCGCAGGATGGCGAGTGGTTGCGACGAAATCATTGTCCGGGTAGCGCACGCCATCG
This sequence comes from Verrucomicrobiota bacterium, assembly GCA_040003015.1. Lineage (GTDB taxonomy): Bacteria > Verrucomicrobiota > Verrucomicrobiia > Chthoniobacterales > UBA10450 > JBDUDH01. The sequence continues at coordinate 1,449 of JBDUDH010000006.1, forward strand.
CCGGCACTCGGGACGAGTGCGCTACCCGGAATTTGCGCCTAGATTCCCGAGACAATGCAGGCGAAAACGAAAATTTTCGGGCAGCACGACGAGGCGACGATCAGGCAGATTGAAACGTGCGTCGCGGCGGGCGGCGAGCGGGGCGTGCTTTGCGCTGATGGACATAAAGGCTACGCGCAACCGATCGGTGGCGTGGTTGCTTACAAAGATAAGATTTCCTTGTCCGGCGTCGGTTTCGATATCGCGTGCGGCAATCTCGCGATCCGCACCGACGCCAAGCTTTCGCAGCTCACATCGTCCATGGAAAATATCATGGATGATGTCGTGCGCGACATTTCCTTTGGCATCGGGCGAACGAGCAAAACGCGGGTCGATCACGAATTGTTTGAAGATGCGGCATGGGAATTAGCGCCGCTTCAGCAATTAAAGGCGACGGCGCGCGAACAACTCGGCACCGTCGGTGGCGGCAATCATTACGTTGATATTTTCGCTGACGAAGAGGATCGCATTTGGGTCGGTGTGCATTTTGGTTCGCGCGGGTTCGGACACAAAACGGCAACTTATTTTTTGAGAGCGGCCGGCGGAAAAGATGGGATGGATGTCCCGCCGACGATCGTCGATGAAAAGTCCGAAATCGGGCGCGATTATCTCGCCGGCATGCATCTCGCCGGGCGTTATGCGTATGCCGGGCGCGAAGCGGTCGCGCGCCATGTTGTGCGCGGAATTTTGGGTGCGCAAATTATCGAGGAGGTGCATAACCATCACAACTTCGCCTGGCGAGAGGAGCATGGCGGCGAAAAGTTTTGGGTGGTGCGCAAAGGCGCGACGCCGGCGTTTCCCGGCCAGAAAGGTTTCGTCGGCGGCAGCATGGGCGACGATGCGGTCATCATCGAAGGCGTTGATTCGCCAGTTGCGCGCGAAGCGCTTTTTTCAACGGTGCACGGCGCCGGACGAATCATGTCGCGCACCGCGGCCAAGGGGCGCTTTGTTAAAGTCGGCAACAAACGAATCCGTCAGGACGGACTCGTTAGGCACGACGGGATGATGCAGTGGATCGCGAGGAAAGGCGTCGTGCTTCGCGGCGGAGATCTCGATGAAGCGCCGCAGGCTTACCGCCGGTTGCCCGACGTCCTCGCCGCGCATGCAGGAACGATTCGGATTTTGCATACACTCCGCCCGCTTGGTGTGGCGATGGCAGGGCGCGATATCGTCGATCCCTACAAGGATTGAGAAATCATTGAGCGAGTCAATGAGTGAGTGATTGAGTGATTTGTCATGGCGCGTAATTTCAATCGCTTACTCACTCAATCACTTACTCGCTAAATGGAAGAAATCGTCGGCATTGATCTCGGCACTACCAACTCTCTGATCGGCGTGATGGAGGCCGGCTTCCCGATCTTGTTGGCTGACACGAACGGCGAGCGACTTACGCCTTCAGTTGTTCATTTTCCCGAGGAAGGAGAGCCGCTCGTGGGCCGACCAGCCAGCCGAATGCGGGCCCTCAAACCGAAGCAGACCATTTATTCGGTGAAACGCTTTATGGGATTGCGTGGGAATGAACTGAGCGAAAGCGATTCCGACGTTAGTTATGAATTCGTTCGGCAAAAAGGAAAATCTCTCGCCGTGCGGGTCGGCGAACGCAGTTACAAGCCAGAAGAAATCTCGGCGCGCATTTTGCAAAAATTAAAAAGGGACGCCGAGGCGGCGCTTGGTCATGCGGTTTCGCGCGCGGTCATCACTGTTCCAGCGTACTTCAACGACGCGCAACGCATGGCCACAAAAACGGCCGGTGAACTGGCCGGTTTCACGGTGGAGCGCATCGTCAACGAGCCGACCGCGGCGGCGCTTGCTTATGGGTTGGATAAGTTGAAGCAGAACTCGAAGATCGCAGTTTACGATCTCGGCGGCGGGACGTTCGACATCTCGATTCTGGAACTGGATCACGGCGTTTTCCACGTGCTCGCGACGCATGGCAATACGCGGCTGGGGGGCGATGACATCGATGCACAACTGATTGCCAATTGCCAAGTGCCAATTGCCAATTGGAAAAAACGGGAAGCGATTATCGAAGTGAAACATCGATTATCAACAGAGACGAGCGTGCGGATCGAACTGCCATTTATTGATGGCGAACATTATTTCTATGAGCTGACGCGGGATGTGTTGGAAAATATTGCGCGGCCGATTGTCGAGCGGACGCGCAATCATTGTTTACGCGCGCTGGCCGACGCGAAATTGCAGCCGAACGATCTCGATGAAGTGATTCTGGTGGGAGGAGTAACACGAATGCTGCTTGTGCGGCAAACGGTCGCGGAAATTTTTGGACGGGAGCCGAACACCTCACAAAATCCGGACGAAGCCGTCGCACTGGGCGCCACCATTCAGGCTGGCATATTGTCGGGGTCGGTACGGGACGTGGTTCTTCTCGATGTCACGCCGCTCTCGTTAGGCATCGAAACCTTTGGCGGTTTGATGAGCGTAATCATTCCGCGCAATTCCACCATCCCAATCAAAGCGGGCGAGATGTTCACGACGGCGGTAAACAATCAGACCTCCATGCAGATCAAAGTGCTCCAGGGTGAGCGCGAGATGGCCCGGGACAATTGGTCGCTCGGACAATTTGAGATTGAGTTTGAACGTGCGCCCAAAGGCATCGCCCGTGTCGGTGTGCAATTTGAGATCGATGCGAACGGCATTCTCCACGCCCTGGCGCGCGATACGAAAACCGGCGTGGAAAAGGTGGTGGAAATGAAAAGCGCGGTCGATGTTTCCGACGAAGCGGTCGAAGCGATGATAGCCGATTCGCTTGACCACGCTTTCGAAGACATGAGCGAACGGATTTGGACCGAGACACGGTTGAAATCCGAGGAAATGCTGGCGGCGGTGGAAAAGGCGTTCCAAGTCGTGGGCGATCGGCTTTCCCCGGACGAAAGGGCGCGCATTTCGCAGCTGGCCAGCGAGGTTAGCGATGCGCTGCAGTCGCGCGAGGTTGCGCGTCTGAAAGCTGCGAATGCAGCGCTGGATGATGCAACCCAAGTGTTGGCGGCAATGCTGGTGGAGGGGGCGATGGCGAAAGCCAGCCGCCAGCCGGGCTAGGCGAGGAAACTGGAGTGGATGATGGCAATTCCGCAGGGCTGGGGACGGGTGTCGGCGAAGGGAGTTTCGCGATGGCTTCATCGAGCATTTTTTTTTCTTCGAGGAAGATCGAGCCGGCGCGAGCAATCGCAGCGTATTCTCGCGCGGTATCAAGCTGATTCTCATCGGCCAGCAGGACGGCGTAGTAAGCTGCTACCCGTGGATCTCGCAATTGGTCGGTGGGCAGTTTTTTCAAAATCTCAATTCCCTCGGATGTTCGGCCCGAGACGTAGAGCGAAAAAGCATAAGCGACCGCGTAAGCGGGGTGATCGGGCGCTTTGTCGTACGCTTCCTTCGCAAGGCGCTGACCTTCGGACGTGTTGCGATCGAGGAGTAAGGCAAAGCGCGCGGCGTCGGCAGTCAGTTCTTCTTCTTCCGGCGAGCTTTCATGCAATCGCTGCGCCGTGAGATAGAGATTCGGCAGGTCGTTATTCGTGCGGTAAATCCGATAAAGCGCATCGAGGGCTTCGCGACGAGTCGGCGGGTTCTTCGCCACGCGCTGCCAGAGTTGCTCGGCTTCCGCCGTGAGATTCCATTCGGTCGCTAACCTGGCAAGACTAAGTTCCCGATCGGGATTTTCGCCCACTTCGTGCTCGGCCGAGCGCCAGAGCGCGGTAAATTCTGCGTCCGTAGAAGCCTGCCGTAACTGTCGCGCGGCGTAAGCCTGATAAGCCAGGCGCAGATATTCCGTATCGCGCCACGTGCCTGTGCGCGTCCACCTTTTCAATCGAGACCAATTTTTCATCTGTGCCAATGCTTCAGCTACTGAAACTGCCGCTGGCGGTTTGGTAATGAGATCGGCTGGAAGTTTCTCTGTCCACTTAAGAACCTCTGCAGGGAGATCGTTCTTATTCATCCAGTTGAGCAGCTCGGCGAGGTCGGCAGGGTTGCGGGCGGCCACCGGTTTCACTTTATCGAGCAACGCTGCGAATTTGGCGGCATCGAGCTTACGATAGAGCTGCAGACAAATAAGATAATCGCTGAAGCTGACTTGAGGACTCATCTGCAAATCCTGCGCGAGGTCATCGGCCCGCTGGAGCTGATTTTGACGCAACGCATTGTCGAGCAACGCGCGCAAAGCCGCGGTCCGGAATGCGGTCACTTTACTCAAGCGTTCGAGCGTATCACGCGCGCGCGCGTTTTTCTCCGGATCCGGCGAGAGAATTTGGAGGACGGCGAGATTGAATTGGTAAAGCTCGTTTGACGGCTCGTGGTTGACCGCGGCTGCGAAATGCTGTTCTTCATCGGCCGTGTTGCCTTCAGAACGAGCGAGCCAGCCGGCCACAATGTGGTAGGCGGCTTTGTCTCGATCGCCCGGCGAAACTCGCTCGATGGCTTTTCGGGCAATATCAAATTGACCGAAACGGAGTGCAGCCGAGGCAAGATTCAGTTGATTATCCAGGATCTGCGGCTGGAGCTTCGCGATCTGCGCCCGCCAGGCCACGGTTTCCGCGCTATTTTTCTTCTCCGTGATTTCCGCCAGAACATGATAGGCGGGCAAGGAGTCGCGGTGAATCTTGAGCGCGTCGCGGGCGGCATGGTCTGCTCCGTTCAGATCACCTCGGCGCAGCATCTCATTGGCCTGCTTCAACAAACGCGATTCCCGCCAGCTGTTGTAACCTTCGCGCCCATAAGTGAAGACAAAGATGCCAAAGGCGAAGCCAAGCACAATGAAGCCGGCAAGAACGAAGACCTTCCCACGCACCAAGGTTGATTTGCAAAAGCTCAAACGCGCAACGAGGGCTGAATCACGGCTGCTTCGCCGGCAACGGCTTGTGGCTTTTGATGATCTCCTCCTCCGGAGTCAGCTTGTTCGCTTTGCCGCTGAAAATCAGGCGGTTTGGTTTCTCGCTCAGCGTATCCACGAGCGCTTTCGCATGCGTGCTGATTACTTTCAGGTTCAGCAAGATCACATGCAGCTCTTTCATTTGATCCTGAATTTGCTTGTCGGTGGAGCCGACGAATTTGCCGGCCGAGCCGAAAAATGTTTCCGCGGTTTTCTCGATGGCATCGAAGTCCTGGATCACCTTCTGGAAGTCGGTGAGATCCGTTTTCACAGTATCGACCAACGGCGAGAGCTTCGGCAGGAATTCCCCAAGATCGCCTTTCACACTGGTGACAGTGCCGTTTAAATTATCGAGCAATTTATTCGCGTTCTCGAAAAGTGGACCGGCGGCCGCCGTGATCTGTTCGATGCCGTAGGAGGGATGACCTTCGATCGAAGCATTGTTCGGAAGTGTTTTTCCGCCCGGTGTTCCCGCGGAGAGGGCGATAAATTTCGGCGCCATTAAACTGTCGGAGCTGAGCGTGGCTGTCACATCCGCGGGCAACGGCGGAATCTCTTCGTTGAGACTGACGGTCACGCGCACGGCGTCTCTCTTGTTCTCCGACTTGCCGCGTTCCGCCGCACTCAGGTGTCGCATCGCGATGACGCGGCCGGCCGGCGCGCCTGCATAACGGACTTCGGAGTGAACTTTAACGCCGGTCACATCCTCGTAGTTGATCTGCAAAGTACGCCCCGGTTTTTTCAGTCGATAACCGGAGAGCGCGATGGTCAGCGCCGCCAGCAGGACAATGCTGCAGGCGATGACGGAGAGGGCCACGAGGTAGTCGGAGAGGTTTTTTTTCATGGGATCTTGTGGTGAAATCTTCCACGCGCGTGGACAAAGGGACGTGGCTTAACGTGCTGATGGTGCTCGTGCTCATCTTGCGAGAGATTCAACGGGATGGGGCCGTCGGGTTCGCCGTTAATAAATTGTTGCACTTCAGGATTGGTGCTGGTGCGAATTTCGTCCGGCGTACCTTGAGCGATGATGCTGCCGTGTCCGAGCATGATCATGCGCGTGGCGATGCGAAACGCGCTCGTCATGTCGTGCGTTACCACAACGGCTGTCATGCCAGCCTCGCGAGTGAGTTTTAACGTCAACTGATCGACAACCGCGGTCATGATGGGATCGAGTCCGGAGGTTGGTTCGTCGCTAAAGAGCAGTTCGGGATCGAGGGCGAGCGCACGGGCCAGGCCAACGCGCTTTTTCATGCCGCCGCTGATTTCCGCCGGCTTGAGGTTCTCGAAGCCGGTCAATCCCACCATTTGAAGTTTTTGTTGCACGATCTCGTCGATTTCGTCGGCTGACATTGTCGTGTGCTGCAAAAGAGGCAGGGCGACGTTCTCGCCCACGGTGAGTGAGGCGAGCAGTGCACCGGATTGGAACAACATTCCGAAGCGCTGGCGCACGCTCGTGATTTCTCGATCGTTCATGGCGGTGACTTCTTCGCCGAAAATCTTTACCGAGCCGGAGGTCGGTTTCATCGAGCCAATGATGTGGCGCAGCAATGTGCTCTTGCCGCAACCGCTTCCTCCCATGATGACCAAAGTCTCGCCCCGATGGATTTGCAACGAGATATCGTTGATCACGGCGCGATTGCCGAATTTTCGGACAAGATCGACAACTTCAATTACTGGCTGGGTCTCAGTGTTCATGGTGCAAAGAAGAAAATTCCTGTTAGCACTGCGTTCATCACCAGCATGGCAAGCAAAGCTTGCACAACCGAACCTGTCGTCGCCTGACCAACGCCTTCGGCGCCGCCTTCCACGTGCAAACCGGCGTTGCACGCGATTGTAATGATGATCCATGCGAAGACCACGCTCTTGATCACGCCCGAATAGAGGTCCCACGCGTCAGCGCTTTCCAAGGCGCGCATGATGAAACCGGCCGTGTTGAAATCAAGCGCGAGCCGGCAAACGGCCCAACCGCCGAAGACCCCGATGTAATCGCCCAAAATCGTTAGCGCAGGCAGCATCACCATCATGGCGAGAAAACGTGGTACGACCAAATACTGGATCGGATTGATGGCCATGACTTCCAACGCCTCGATCTCTTCCGAAACTTTCATTGTTCCAATTTCCGCCGCGACCGCGGAGCCGCTGCGCCCAATTACGATCACCGCGATTAGAACCGGCCCCATCTCGCGCAGCAGCGTAACCATGACGAGATCGGGCACGTAGATTTCAGCGCCGAGTTGTTGCAACGAATGCGCCGCCTGCATGGCCAGAGTCACGCCCACGCTGAACGCAGTTAGCGCAACCATCGGTGCGGCGCGCACCCCGATGAATACCATCTGCCGGAAGATCGGCGACAGCTTGAAAAACTGGCCTTTGAATGGGGCGATCAAAGTCCAGTAGAGCAGGCTGAGGTTCAGGTTGAGGTAATTTTTCAAAGTGCGGCAGTCCGAACTGCGGAGAATGACAAGACGCGCTAGATGACAAAAGCCGAAAGTTCAGACGCAATCGTTTATCGCGAGCTGTAGTCGCCCCGCTCAGTCGGGGCGTTCTTCTGGAAGACAGGGCGACAGAGCGCCGTGGCTAGAGCCGAACAGCCGTTGCTGATTGAATGAAAGGGTTTTCCGAGAAGGTAGACGAATGCGAACGCTAACGAGATCACCGTTCACGCCGAGGCTTACACTGGTATTTAAACCG
>JBDUDH010000039.1:0-9009 GCA_040003015.1 Verrucomicrobiota bacterium
GCGGGCCCGGATCGACCTCGCCTAACGGCCCTGGATTATCAGAAGCTGGAAGCGCTCGCGCCGCGGCGTTGGCAACTCTCCTGAAGGACACAAACATCACCGCGATTTATGCGACGGAGTACCAGCGAACGCAGTTAACGGCAGCTCCGCTGGTAAAGGCCATGGGCCTCAGCATGTCGATTGTGCCCAGCAAGGAAACCGCTTCGCTTATCGCGAAGTTGAAACAGGCGCAGGGCAATGTCCTTGTCGTCGCGCACTCGAATACGATCCCCGAAATCCTCAAAGGTCTCGGCGTCAAAACGCCGATCACTGTAGGCGAATCCGAATACGATAACTTGTTTGTCGTCGTCAACAGCGCCAGTCCACAATTAGTCCGTCTTCACTATCATTGACATGACGCCATTGACGCGCGTAAAATGTCAGGCTTTCGAACTTTATGCGTCCGATTTGGAAAGGCAGCATCAGCTTCGGGTTGGTTTATATCCCGATCGCCGTTTATCCCGCCACCCGGGAAGAGAAGCTAAGCTTCCGCCAACTTCGCGCCACCGATCTCAGTCCCATCAAATATAAGAAGGTGGCGGAAGCGGATTTGAAGGAAGTTTCGGCCGATCAAATCGTGAAAGGCTTCGAGTATGAGCGCGGTCAGTACGTTGTTCTAAAGGAGGAAGATTTCGAGAAGGTGCGGATCGAATCCACTCATTCGATCGATATTACCGACTTCGTCAATCTGGAGCAGGTAGATCCCAAGTTTTTCTATAAGCCTTATTTTCTGGAAGCGCAGAAGGGCGGTGAAAAAGCCTACGCGCTCTTACACAGAGCGCTTACCGGAACGGGCAAGATAGGCATCGCCAAAGTAGTCATCAGCAACCGCGAGCATCTGGCCTCGGTAAAGCCGGATGGCCTGTTTCTTATTCTCGAACTAATGCACTTCGCGCATGAAATTCTCAGTCCCGAAATCCTCAACAATAAACCGGCCGCCGGAATCACGGACAAGGAAGTAAAAATGGCGCACGCTTTGATTGAGAGCATGTCAGTGCCCTGGGAACCGGAAAAATATCGCGACGAATACCGAACCGCTGTTCTGGAGATGATCGAGCAGAAAGCGCAGAAGAAGGAGATCGCCGGAAAGCCAGCGCCAGCTCCGCGAACGACCAATGTTGTCGATCTGGTAAAAGTGCTTCAGGAAAGCTTGAACCGAAATCAATCGCTCAAGCCAAAGCGCAATTCCGCTCGCTCCGGCGGTCGTTCAACCTCAGCGCTGGTCAAGCAGAAGAGACGCGTCGCCGCCTGATTCTGTAGCGGCGGTCTATGACCGTCGGTCGAAAAGAAACGAACAAATGCGACGGTCATAGACCGCCGCTACACGAGAAGCCTCAGCATTTCACCGGCCAACTTCGGACCGGCGCCGGCTTCTTCGTGTTTGAAATACACGAAAGCATCCGACCAGATGTTTTCCTTCCTCTGAATTTCTTCCGCCCATCGAGTGATGTCGATAGCTTGATAATCTTCACGGCGCAGGCGCAGGTAACCGTAGTCCGCCGTGGCCACAACCGGCGTGCTGAGCTTCTCGCTGTCGGCGATGCAAAGCGCCATGTTTTTACTTTTCAGAAGCGCGAAAACTTCGTCATCGAACCATGACGCGTGACGAAATTCGAATGCTGCCCGCGATCCCGATGGGATGTCATTTAGAAATGAAGCCAATAGCGGCGCGTCTTTCTTGAACGCGGGCGGCAGTTGAAAAAGGACCGGGCCTAGTTTGCTCTCCAGATCCAAGATGACCTGATAAAAATAGCGCAAGGTATCAGCGCAATCGCGCAGCTTCGCGAAATGCGTAACTTTCTGCGGCGCTTTCAGGCTGAACTTGAAACGCGCCGGCGTGGCGTTGAACCAGCTTTCGATCGTTTTCCCGCTCGGGATTCTGCGGAATGTGTAGTTGATCTCGGTTGTGGACAACTGCTCTGCATAAAACGGCAGCATCTTGCTCGCGGGCAAATCCTCCGGATAAAAAGTTCCTTTCCACTCTGCGTATTGAAAGCCAGAAGTGCCGATCCACGATTTCATCAAATGACGTCCTCGACCATGCTATGCCTCTGCCGCGCTGACAAATTGAGTCGGTCGATTCAACGCACTGCTATTCGGCGTGACAATGCCGCGAGCTTGTGAAAGATCGAATCTCAACATCACGAAAGGCTCAGAATATGAACTTCACTAAAAACATCGGCCTGCTGTTGCTGGCAATTTATCTCATCCTCGTTGGCATCATGGCGCTCATCCCCTCGATCGCCATCCCCGGCATGATAATGGGAATTTTGGCGCTCGCAGCCGGCATCTTTATTCTGATCGGCCGATAATTGATTCGCTCGCTCCCGCTAACTCACCCTTGCGGGCTGCCCGTCCATGTCGCCCGGCTCTCCGCCTCAGGCGGGCTCCATTGTCGATCTTAACTAGAGCACACCAACCGCACGTGAGATCAGCAGAATGACGATGCTCAACGAGATGAAAACCTGAATCATCGCGAGAACCTTCGCCCAGCGAGCCAGAAGCGGCGCGTCCGTCGGACCGAATGTCGAACTTTGGGTGAACGCGACAAATAGATAATCGACGAAGCGCGGGCGCCAATGTTCGCAGGCGAATCTTCCGCGCTCATCTTTCTCGATCTGCATTTGCGGGAAAAGAAAGCTGTGGCTGCCAAACTCGCGGCGTTCGTGTCGCAAGGTTGGCCCGCCACCATCGAGTCGCCAGTACCAAAGCGCGAAAACAAGCACGTTCGTCAGCCAAAGCGCCGCTCCCGAACCCAACAAACGCAGTGGCTCTTCCCGATGCGACGGCAACGCCCGGACAAGCAGAACGACCGATCCGATTAATGCGAGGGTGATGATCGCGTTAATTAAGAATCCAAGCGAGCGATTGAGTGAGTGCTTTCCAGTCCGATGTGCGACCACTGTCGGCACAAGCAAGACAACGATCAAAGTCGGCAGTAGCCAGGTCGGACCAATGATGAGCGATCGCGGCAGTGCCAGATAAATTCCGCCGACGGCAATGAACGCGAGCAACGCCTGCCAGCGCGGCTCAGGTTTGTCCATATGCTCGCCGGCTGTCGCCATGGCATCGATATAGCATTGGCAAAGAGCCGAGGGAACACTGAAAGCTTGGCTTTGCCGAAATCTGGAACGATACAATGACTGATTAGCCAGGCATCGGCATTATTTTTTCGGATCCGAAACCGCCGCAACCTTGGTTCACACCTCGCGCGTGCGGTCGATTGCAGTGAGAGTATCCCAGAGAGCACACGCAGTTTTCTCGCAGGCATCCACTGTTTTCCGCTGATCCACCGGTGAGGTTGCTGCCATTCTGCGCAGCAGAATCTCCGGCTCATGATGTTCATTCATGTGAACGCGGAAGTAAGTATCGTCCGCGCAAAGCTGCGGATAAAACTTCTCGAGACCCTGCTGCTTCGAAGCAGCCGTGTCGGGTTGCTGCGCTTCGAAGGCGTACAAGGAGCCGAGTACCCTCGCTCGATCCGAACCGCACTCGCAGCTCAGCGCAATCAGCGTCTTCGTCTCGCGCAGTGACGGCCTGCGCACTTCAGTGCCGATGCTCTTCGCGAATTTGTTCCACAAACCGAGGTGTGTCTCTTCTTCGGTTGCAATTTCCGCCTCACCGACGGTGCGCCAGCTATTTGCGATCGTGGCAATGTAGTTGCCGTATTCCGCCGCATAGCGTTTCAGCTTCTCGAGGGGAAGCGTGCCGTCGCTCCACGCGCGGTAGAACGGATGATTGAGCAAATTCCAGCAGGTAATGCTGACGTCGAGCGATTGTCGGAGGTTGTACATAAAGAGTTGCCTGCTAGTGTAGCGAAATTGCCTCTTGAAGGCGAGCAGAAAATCCGCCGCCCTGCTCAAAAGGTCAGAATGGCGTCGAGTCCCAAGGTCACCTGACCTGTCGCAGTTCTGTCGGAAAACGGAGCGCCGCTCGAGGAGAAGGCTGCATCGTACCTGACCTCGGGACGAATCGAGAGGCCGCTGAGTGGCTTTCCGGCAGGAATCTTGATCGTCGCGCCGACCGTGACGGCGTTGAAAGTTCCGCGAGCGAAGAATGTTCGCGGATCGATATTGCTCGTTTTTCCGCGTTCGAGGTCGATGAAGTCATCATTGTCGGCGAAACTTCCCACAAAAAATCCCTGCTCATCGCGGAAGACCTCTTCCCGAATTCCAAACGTCAGCCATTCATTCAGCGCATAAGTGAGGTAAACCGCGGCTCCGTAGGCCTTCGCATTACCCGACACACTCTCGTCCATCGCGAAATTTCCATCGATAATCGCTGTCAGCTTGTCCGTCGCTTTCCATGTGACGACGAGGTCGTTGAGATAGCGTTGATCGTGATTGTTCTTCGCGTTTTCCGGACCAATATGAGTGGTGGCGAGCGCAGTCAGCTTGCCATCCAAAAGATTGAAACCCATCCCTCCGTCGAAGGCCGCTGAGCTGTTATTATCGGTTGTGCTCGTATTGACTCCACGCGTCACACCCGTGTAGAGATCAAGCCATTTTACCGGATGCAACGTCGTCAACACGCCGGTGTGATTGAATGGTATACCGAAATTGAAAATGTAACTATGCGAATAGAACACATCGGTGCGCGGGTCGATTGTTTCCGCCCCTTCGAGGGTGACGAATTTGCCTATCTTAATGTCGAGACCGCCAGTTGTGTTCGGAATCGGGGCGTGCAACAGCACCCATGCTTCGACGAGATCAGGCTGAATGATCTCGTGCTGTGTATTGTCGAAAAGGCCGACTGAATGAATGTAGCGGGCGTCGCTGCCATACAGGAACTGCGCCTTGAACCCCCAGTCGAAACCCGCCGCTTGAGGATCGAGCGTGCGTTCGGCCGTGATCACCGCCTGATTCAACAGCAATTCGTTCGATCGATCGGTAAAGAGGTGTCCGAAGTTTTGGCGATCTGCCGGATTATCGAAGTTGGCTGTAATGCCGCTCTCAATCCAACCGTATAGTTTGAAGCGCGTCGTTTGTTCTTTTGCGAAATCCGCTGTCGCCACTTCACCGGCGCTGGCGGTAGAAACAGAAACACAGACGCAAAAAGCGAGATGCCAAAGGCTTCGTCGTCGTGCCCGAGCCATAAACGTTGGTCGCACCGTGACTGCCGTGAAAATTTGAAAGCCTCCGGCGTAAAGTAGAAGCGATTATTGTCTGCCCGATTTCGGATTAAGAAAATATCCTTCGCTTACAACGCGCCCGCATCATATGCCCTTTCACCATGCAGCGATGCGTCCAATCCTAAATCTTCTTCCGCTTCCGACACTTTCACCTTCGTAATTATATTGATCACAGCCAGCATCACGTAGGTGAACACGAAAGCATAAACAGCTGCACCCACCACCGCGATGCATTGTTTGGCGAAGAAATGGGTTCCGCCCGACATCAGCCCGTCAGCGCCCGCGCTGTTCATCGCTTTCGATGCGAACACTCCGAGCAAAATGACACCCAGACCGCCGCCAATTCCGTGCACGCCCCAAACATCGAGCGCGTCATCCCATCCCCATTTGTTTTTCATTAGCACCGCGAGATAACAAACCAAGCCTGCTGCAATCCCGATGACGACCGCGGAGGGTAATGACACATATCCCGCCGCAGGTGTGATCGTCGCCAGACCTGCAACCGCCCCTGTCAGTAGTCCCACAAACTTTGGCCTTCGCTGCAAACTCCATTCAATCACCATCCAGGTGATTGCGGCAAACGACGCGGCCACATCCGTATTCAGAAACGCAAGTCCGGTAATGGCGTTTACATTTAATGCACTTCCCGCATTGAAGCCATACCATCCGAACCAGAGCAGTCCCGTTCCGATGGCAATCAGCGGGACGCTGTTCGGTGGAGATTCTCTATCTCTGCGCTGCCCCACATAAAACACAGAGGCCAGGGCGGCAAAACCAGCGATGGCATGGACAACGATTCCGCCTGCGAAATCAAGCACGCCCCATCTGGAGAGCAGGCCTCCTCCCCAGATCATGTGGGCGAACGGATAGTAAACGAGCAGTTGCCAGAGTACGAGAAAAATCAAATATGCTTTGAATGTGACACGATTGACAAACGCACCGGTGATGAGCGCAGGCGTGATGATGGCAAACATCATCTGGTAGGCAATGAAAACGAACTCGGGCAGCTTGGGATTTCCGGGGAACGGAGAATTCAAGTCAACTCCGTGCATAAATGCCTTGTCGAGGTTGCCGATGAGACCTCCCATGGCGTCACCGCTGAAGCAAAGCGAGTAGCCGCAGATAAACCACATGATGGTGGTGATGCCCATGGAAACAAAACTCTGAATCATGATTCCGAGAATGTTTCTTTTGCCGGCAAGTCCTCCGTAGAAGAATGCCAGGCCGGGCGTCATTAACATGACAAGGCTTGTTGCGAGAAGCATGAAGCCGGTTATTCCTGTGTCGAACATGGTTTAGAGATTTATAGAGATTGACATTTTACTGCAACCAAATTGTGGTCCCCCACCCTAACGGGTTGCCCAAATAGTGGCGGGCACGACGCTTCGCACCGAAACTGTGAAGCTCAACCAAGCGAAAGGCACGCAAATGAAAGCAACATGGCACGGCGCGACGCTCGCGGAGAGCGATGAAACGGTTGTGGTGGAAGGCAATCATTACTTCCCGGCTGATTCGATCAGGCGCGAATATTTCAGCGAAAGCGATACGCACACGACTTGTCCGTGGAAGGGCGAAGCGAGTTACTACGACATCTCGGTCAACGGTGAAGTGAATAAAGATGCCGCCTGGTATTACCTAGAGCCGAAGCAAGCGGCGGCCAATATCAACAACCGCGTCGCATTTTGGAAAGGTGTCGTCGTCGAATGAAGGTGGGTGCGCTCCGCGCGCGGTGTTAACAATGCTCGTTGATCGCGCTCTCGCCATTCTGCACGAATGGGTCCAATCGGAAAGTCTGCGGCGGCATTGCTACGCCGTAGCGGACTGCATGAAACATTTCGCGCAACTGCGCGGCACGGACGCGGACGTGTGGGAGGCGGTCGGTCTACTGCATGATATGGATTACGAGCGCCATCCGAATCACGAACAAAGTTCGAGCGAAGGGCATCCCTTCGTAGGAGTGACGTGGCTGCGCGAGCACGGCTGGAGCGAGGAGGTCTGCCGCGCGATTCTTTCGCACGCGGATTACGCGAACATTCCGCGCGAAACGCCGCTCGAGAAAACACTTTGCGCGGTGGATGAATTGAGCGGTTTTGTTATGGCGGTTGCGCGCGTCCGTCCGTCAAAGAGCATCCACGAAGTAGATGTTGCGGCGGTGAAAAAGAAAATGAAGGACAAAGCATTCGCCCGCGCCGTCAATCGCGAAGATATCGTGCGCGGCGCAGCCGAATTAGAAATGCCGCTCGACGACGTAATCGTGGAGGTCATCACCGCGCTGTGTGCCGATGCTGAACGGCTCGGTCTCGCGGGAACAGCGAGTTGAGAACCTTCGGATTTCCTGTAGCTGCTGCCGTGTCAGCTCCACATTGGGAATCCGGCAGGCGGCCCTCCAGTCCACTACAGTTTTTCTTTCCAATTTTGTGCGATATTAACGGTGCATTTTTACAAAATCGAAAATGAAGAGCACATATTTTAAATCCGAAATTTTTCCGGCGCTGAGCGACGGCGAAGACCCTCTCTTCCCCGCAGCGCGTCCGATCGAAACCGACGATCAACTTCTCGATTCTTATTCGAAAACTATCGCGGCGGTTGTCAAGCGCGTCGCGACGAGCGTGGTGAATATCCGCGTCTTGAGCGGTGAGCGCGGGCAAGGCGGCGGCTCCGGCTTTATCATCGCGCGCGACGGGTTCGTTCTTACCAACAGCCATGTCGTGCACGGCACTCGTGAACTTGAGGTCACGCTGCATGACGGCCGAGTTTTTCCCGCTGAGCTCATCGGCACCGATCCGGAGACGGACCTCGCTGTGATCCGGATCGACGCGGGCGCGGTGCAACATGTTCGCCTCGCCGATTCGTCACGCATCCGGGTTGGGCAAATCGCCGTCGCGGTTGGTTCGCCCTACGGTTTTCAGCAAACCGTGACCGCAGGAATTGTGAGCGCGCTCGGCCGATCGATGCGCGCGGAATCGGGCCGCTTGATGGATGACATCATTCAGACGGACGCCGCGCTCAATCCGGGCAACTCCGGCGGACCGCTTTTGAATAGCGCGGGCGAAGTCATCGGCGTCAACACGGCGGTTATTCTTCCGGCGCAAGGCATTTGCTTCGCGATCGCGAGCAACACCGCACAATTCGTCGCCGCGTGGCTGATCAAGGAAGGTCGGTTGCGCCGCAGCTCGATTGGTGTTGCGGGTCAGAACGTGCCGTTGCATCCGCGCGTCGTGCGATTTCACAGATTGCCTAACGAGCGCGGCGTCCTGATCGCCGAAGTCGAGCCCGGTAGTCCAGCCGCGGTCGCTGGTTTACGGAAAGGCGACACGATTGTTGGCTTCAAAGGACAGCCGATTGGCACCATCGATGATTTGCACAAACGCTTGGTGGCGGCTGAAATTAACGTCCCCTCACCGGTGATGTTTCTGCGTGGCACCGAGAAACTCTTTTGTATGGTTGTGCCGCGCGAACTCCCGCCAGCGCAGCCGATGCGCCGGGCCGACACGCATTAAGCTTTCAACATTCAGAAAAGAGAAAATTATGAATGAACCGATCAACATCAACGAAGCCAGTTTCGAAAAGGCCGTTATCAATTCACCGATCCCGGTCCTCGTCGATTTCTGGGCGCCCTGGTGCGGACCGTGCAAAATGATCGCGCCGCTGCTGGATGAGATTGCAAAAGAAAGCGATGGCCGCTTCCGCGTGACCAAGGTAAACATCGATGACGATCCGGCGCTGATGCAGCGCTTCGGGATTCGCGGCGTGCCGACGCTGCTCTTCTTTAGCAAGGGTGAAGTGCGCGATCGGATCGTGGGCGTCGCACCGAAGAAAACCATTCTCGATAAACTCGA
>JBDUDH010000082.1:0-28789 GCA_040003015.1 Verrucomicrobiota bacterium
CTAACCAATACTTTTCTCCGTTATCGCGCATAAATAACGTTGCGCCGAGCGCGCGAGCGCTGCTTTCGCATCGGCCATCACAATGTGGTTCCACCAGGCGCCAAAAATTTGTTGAAACGAAAAAGGTTCAACGCTCTTGAGAATCCCATGGATAGCGGCGGCTGGCAGCGGAATCAGATTCGGATAACTGCGCATGAAACTCACATAGCGGCGATCTTGCACGACTTGAATTCCATCTCCGGCCAGTAATGCGCCGCTCCCGCCTGCGCCTGCAGGCCAATGTAGAACCGACGCGCCAGCGAAGTGCCCGCCGCAATTCACCAGCGTCATGTTATCCCAAAGCTGTTGCGTCGCGCCTCTCCAAAATACGATACGTGGATCAGGCCGCATGACCCACTTGCGATCGGCTGCGTGCAAATAAATCGGAATGTTTCCGAACGCCTCGCTCCACTCGACCATCGCGGAATAAAAATGCGGATGAGAAATTGCGATCGCGCGCAGTCCGCCGCGCGCCCTTACTTTCTCTATCGTCTCGTCATCGATCAAGGTGATGCAATCCCAGAGAAGATTTCCGCCGGGCGATTGCAGTAGAAGAGTGCGCTGGCCAATCGCGAACGACGGTTCGGTGCCAATGCCGGTGAGCTTTTCGCTTTCGTTTTCAAAACGATTGCGGTGATCGTGGCGCAACTCTTCGAGCGTCGTCCATTTTTGGCCGTTCCAGCGGACGAATTGCCGTTCGTCTTCACAGATTGCGCAGTGCTCCGGCAGCGATTCGCTTGCGGCGAACTGCGTGCCGCATTCCACGCAGATGAAATGCGTCATCGGGTGCTACGCCGGCTGCGTGTTCTGGCGGGTGAGCACTTGCAGTTGCTGGCGCACTTTCACCACGCTTCCGCTCGGGAGCACTCCCCGAAAATTCGCGCCCGGATATACCATGCAATCGCGGCCTAACACCGAGCCCGGGTTAATTACTGCATTACAACCAATCTCCGTGCGGTCCCCGATGATCGCACCGAATTTCTTCAGACCGGTTGCGAGATCGCCATCAGTTGACATCACGAAAATTTCCCCGTGATCGAGCTTCACATTGGAAAGGATGACGCCGGCGCCGAGATGTGCGCGATAGCCCAGGATCGAATCGCCCACGTAATTGAAATGTGGAATCTGTGCTTCGTTTAAAATGATGCAATTCTTGAACTCGCACGAGTTCCCCATCACCACGCCATGTCCGACGATGACGTTTTCGCGCACGTAACAGCCGCTGCGGATGTGACAATTTTCGCCGATCCACGCGGGACCTTTGAGCATTGCGCCCTGTTCCACAATCGTGCCGCTGCCGACGAAGACGGCATTGCTGATAAACGGTTTTCCGACCAGCTCCCCGAGGACTGCCGGTTTCAAACGAAACTGCAAATAACTGGGGATTTGTTTCAGCGCATCCCAAACATATTTTTGGCTCTCGAATAACTTCGAGTGCGCCGTCTGCTCGAGATCGAAATATTCCGACGGTGAAAACATTCAGTTAGGAACCGATGCGGCGTGTGACCTTCTGTCCATCCTTGGTGTCGCGCGCTTCCCACCCGAGGGCATTCAATTTGTCGCGCAATTCATCGCTTTTGCGGAAATCTTTTGCAAGCCTCGCTTGCGCGCGTGCCTCAGCCAGCTTGGCGATTTCAGGTGGAGGACCGTGGATTATGTGAACCTCTGCCCCCGTGAGACCGTATCTGCCAGTCTCTGCGCGCAACTTAAACTCTGGCCGATGCCCAAGCACGCTGTTTACCCGCTCCCACCAATTTAACCATGCCTTCGCGGCGGCTGCATCGAGTTCGTTTCGATCGAGCGCGCGGTTCGTTTCACGAATCGACTCAAACAAGAAGCCAAGCGCCGCGGAAATGTTGAGATCGTCATCGAGCGCTTCTTCAAATTGGTGGCCAGGTTGCGCCGTGTTTTTTACCTTGTCGATCTTCTTGGCAGCGGTTTCGCGAAGTCGCAGCAGCCACTCATTGATGCGTGCGAGCGCTTGCCGCGCTTCCTCCATGCCGTCCCAAGTGAAGTTGAGCGGCGCGCGATAATGCACGCGCATGAGCGCGTAACGAATCTCCGGGCCGGTATATCCCTTTCCCAAAAGATTTGGGAGCGTATAGAAATTGCCGAGCGATTTGGACATTTTTTGTCCATCGACTAGCAAATGCGCGCAATGCAGCCAGTAGCGCACGAATTTTTCCCCGGTCACGCCTTCAGTTTGCGCGATCTCCGCTTCGTGATGTGGAAAAATATTGTCCACGCCACCGCAGTGAAGATCGATCTGTTCGCCAAGTAACGCGGTCGCCATCGCGCTGCATTCGATGTGCCAACCCGGTCGGCCGCGACCCCATGGGCTTTCCCAGCCGACGTCGCCGTCTTCTTCATCCCACGCTTTCCAGAGTGCGAAATCGCCGATGTGCTCCTTGTCGTATTCATCGTGTTTCACACGGCCGGTCGATTGCAATTGAGAGAGATCGAAATGGGCGAGACGCCCGTATGTGGGAAAGTTCTTAATCCGGAAATAAACCGATTTGTCTTCAGCCTCGTAAGCAAGGTCGCGCGCGATCAGTGTTTCGATCATGCGGATCATTTTTTCGATATAACGCAATTCCGTCGCCGCGGGAAAATCGTCGGCGCGTTTGATCCGGAGCGTGTCGCAATCTTCAAAGAACGCTTTTTTGAAAGGGGCGGTAAAATCTTGCAGCGGCAAATTCGCTTCGCGACTCCCGCGAATCGTTTTGTCATCGACGTCGGTGAGATTCATCACGCGCCGCACTTTAAAGCCGCGTAACTCGAGATGCCGTTGAAGCAAATCCTCGAAAATGTAAGCGCGGAAATTCCCGATGTGCGCTCGACTGTAAACCGTCGGGCCGCAAGTGTACATTTTTGCCTCGCGTCCGGCCGGATCGAGCGGACGGAATTCTTCGACGGCGCGCGAGTAGGTATTAAAAAGACGAAGTGGCATTGTCTATTTTGTCATCTCGAGCGAAGTCGAGACATCTCTCATTTTGTTCTCTGATTAACAGCAAGAGATTCCTCGACTCCGCTCGGAATGACAGATAGCTCACTTCTGCTCAACACTCGCCACCGCGATCGCGGCCATGCCTTCTCCGCGCCCGAGCGCACCGAGACCCTCGTTCGTCGTGGCTTTGATCCCGATTTGCGACATGTCCGTTTGCAGCGCCTGCGCGATGTTGTTGCGCATCGCAGAAAGATGCGGCGCGATTTTCGGCGCTTCTGCGATCAACGTCGCATCCACATTAATCACGCGAGAGTTATTCGTTGCCAGAATTGCCGCAACGCGCTTCAAGATTTCCATGCTGTCGAGTCCACGAATCGTTTCGTCGGTATTCGGAAAATGATGTCCGATGTCGGGTTCTCCAATTGCTCCGAGCAGTGCGTCCGCGATGGCGTGCGCCAGAACGTCCGCATCGGAATGGCCTTCCAACCCGTGAGAATGCGCGATCTCAACGCCGCCAAGAATCAGCTTCCGTCCCTTCGCGAAACGGTGCACGTCGTAACCAATTCCAGCGCGATACATTTTTCTGCGCGTCAGAGTTGCAAATCAATCACACCATTGGATGCGACGACGCTGTATTTATCCTTCATGTCTTCGCGTGGTCGCATCTCCACTTTGCCGCCAGCCGTTTCCACCAGAATCCAACCGGCCGCGACATCCCACAAACTTATCCCTTGTTCGATGTAGGCATCAAGGCGTCCGCACGCCACGTAGGCCATGTCGAGAGCAGCACTGCCGAGCAGTCGGCATTTGCGCACGCGATAAACCATTTCTTGGAGAAGCGGAAGACCTGCTTCAATCGTCGCGCCAGTTTTAGAAAGTCCGACGGAAAGGACCGCTTCTGCGAGATCAGCTCTCTCGCTCACGCGAAACGGTGTGCCGTTCAACTTCGGCGTGTTGCCTTTTTGTCCCGTCCAGATTTCATCGCGAATTGGATCGAAGATCACGCCGACGATAATCTCGAGCCGGAAACGCAGCGCGATCGAAACGCAGAAGTGGGGAATACCATAGAAGTAATTGACCGTGCCATCGAGGGGATCGACCACCCATTGATATTCGGTCGTCGGATCGCCCGCGATTCCTTCTTCGCCATAAAGCGCGTGATGCGGAAATTTTTTCAGCAGCAAATCGGTTATCAGTTTTTGTGCGAGGACATCGATTTCCAATTTGATGTCGTGCGCTTCCGCCGCGTTGACGCGCAGCGGGTGATGAAAGTTTGCGCGCAATAGATCTCCGGCGGCGCGTGCGGCTTCGATGGCCGCGTCGAGATAATGCGTCATGCAAAGAGAGTAATCGGATTGCGCGACGGTGCTCAAAAAATTTCGCTCTCTCTTTCGCGGTCACTTGCGAATAAAAAAACCGGGAGAAGAAAATGAATTCTCCTCCCGGGTTGGAGTTAACGTTTTAGAAGAACGGGATACTTTTGAGTTCTTCCGTGATGATCCAGAGTTAGTGTCTCTTGGATTTCTTCGCCATCTTTTTCTTGGCGGGTGCTTTTTTCTTAGCTTTTTTCTTAGCCATGCAGTATCCCCCCTTTCGATCCGCAGAAGCGGTGGGTGTGAACAGGTGTGAATAACTTCACTACACCGGTTCACTAAGCGTCATGATTTTTTTGTCAAACATTTTTCGCGCACATTCAAAATTATTTTTATCAACGCGCGGGCGAGCGATTCTTTCGATGCCTGCGCAAATTTTTTTCGTTCGCCACTTCGAAAAAAAATTTCGATGGCATTCTTATCCGATTCAATTCCGGAGTCCGCACGACTCACATTATTCGCCACAATCATGTCGCAATTCTTGGCGCGTAATTTTTTCTGCGCGTGAATTTCGAGATCGTGTGTTTCCGCGGCGAAGCCGATCACGAGATAAGAACGATTTTCTTTCGGCAACGAAGCGAGAATGTCCCGCGTGGGCCAAAGTTCGAGTGCGAAAGGCGCAGTCTGTTTCTTCAGTTTTTGCTCGGAATATTTTGCCGGCGCATAGTCGGCGACCGCCGCGCACATCACCAGGACGTCGCAATCTTCAACCGAGGCGTGAACCGCGTCATACATTTGGTCACTGGTCGTTACCGCCATCAATTCGGCGCGAGTCGGTGCCTTTAAATTGACCGGACCAGAAATTAACCTGACTTCGTGACCGGCGGCGATGGCGGCAGCTGCGATCGCATATCCCATTTTTCCGGATGAGCGATTGCTGAGAAATCGCACCGGATCGATCGCCTCGCGCGTGGGACCGGCCGTGACGACAAACTTCACGCGATCAATTTATCCTCGCGCGCGAGCAGAAACTCCACGCGCCGGGCGAGGTCGGAAACTGCCCAGAGGCGACCGAGACCTTCGTAACCACATGCCAGCATTCCTTTTTCTGGACCGATGAAATCGACGCCGCGCGATTTTAACGCCTGCACATTTTCCTGCGTCGCAGCGTGGCCCCACATTTTTCCATTCATCGCTGGCGCGACTAAAATCGGAGCGCGTGTAGCAAGCGCGATCGCCGCCAGCGGATGTGCGGCGAATCCGTGGGCGAGTTCCGCGATGATTTGCGCGGTCGCGGGCGCAATCACGAGCAGGCTCGCGCGATCGGCCAGCTCGATGTGGCCGGGGCGCCAATTTTCTTTTTCATCATAGAAACTCGCAGTCACGGGATTTTTCGAGAGCGTTTGCAAAGTCAGCGGCGTGATGAATTCGGTCGCGTCTTTTGTCATGACGACAAAAACGTCATGGCCCTGTTGCACCAGCAGGCTGGCCAGCTCTGCTGATTTATACGCGGCGATCGAACCAGTCACGCCGAGGATTACTGATTTTTGGTTTTGAATTTTTTTTCTCATTGATGCGGGCTCAGCACCATCCGGTGGCTGAGGTAACGTTCTGCTCCCATGATATTGCGAAACTTCAGCAAATCTTCTTCCACTGATCGACTGATGATGGTGTAGCGGTAGTCGCGCCAAAGTTCCATCTCGCGCGCGGCATTCACCAGCCGCAGTTCAATTTGTTCGGCGCTTTCGGTGCCGCGTTTCGTCAGGCGGCGCCGCAATTCATCAAGGTCTGGCGGCATCATGAATACGTCAGCCAGTGCCTGGCGAATAAAAGTATCATCGAAGTTCCGAATCGCGGCTGCGCCTTGCGTATCGACATCGATCAGCACGTCCACGCCATCTTTCAGACTGCGCACGATCGGTTCGCGCAATGTTCCGTAGTAATGGCCGTGCACATTTGCGTGTTCGAGAAATTCCGCGGCTTGCACCCGCGCGAGAAAATCTTCCTCGGTCAGAAATTGATAATCTTCGCCCTCGATTTCCCCGGCGCGAGGCGGTCTGGTCGTGCAGGAAACAGAATAAACAAAATCCGGCGTTTGTCGCAACGCGTCGCAAAGCGTTGTCTTTCCGGCGCCCGACGGCGCGGAAACGACAAAGAGAATTCCGTAGCGGGTGAACTGCTTATTCAAGGTTAAGGATTTGCTCGCGAATTTTTTCCAGCTCCGATTTGGCGGCAACGACGTGCTGCGAAATGGATGCGTCGTTGCCCTTTGCGCCCAGCGTGTTCAGCTCGCGAAAAATTTCCTGGGTGATGAATTCGAGCGTTCGTCCCACCGGTTCATTTTTGCGCAAGTGATGCGCGAACTGCGCGAGATGACTTTCGAGTCGCGTCAGTTCTTCGGAAACGTCGGAGCGATCGGCGAAGAATGCTATTTCCTTTAAGAGTCGCTCGTCGTTCGCCGGCAGGTTGAGTCCGGCTTGATTAATGCGCTCGAGCAGCGTGGCGCGATATTTTTCTGCGACCGTCGAGTGAAGCCGGCGCACTTCCTTGAGCGATCGGCGGATCAGTTTGAGACGATGAATTAAATCTTTCGCGAGATGCCTGCCCTCGCGCTCGCGCATCTTGATTAATTCCTTCAGCGCGTCTTCGAGCGCGGCCTGCACGGCCGGCCAAATCTCTTCGGCGCGCAAGTCGTCTTCGGAAAAACGCATCACTCCCGGCGCCTGCAAAATCATGCCGATGGTGATTTCACCGGCGGCGCCAAGTTCCGTTTGCAAACTGTGCATCGCTTCGTGGTAGGAACGGGCCAGGGCGGTGTCGAGTGCCGGTTTGCGCGTGCCATTCGCGCCGGCGTGGTAAACGATCACAACATTTGTTCGGCCGCGCGAAATCTTCTCGTTGATCGCCTGCCGAATGCGCGGCTCGAGCTCGGCCAGTTCGCGCGGCACATTCATCACGATGTCACTCTGTTTGCGATTGATCGAGTTGAGTTCGATGCTGATTTTTGCGCCGCGGTGGTCAATCTCGCCACGTCCGTAACCAGTCATGCTGCGCATTTTAGATTTTCGGTTTTGGATTTTGGATTGCTCGTGATCGCAACGTCTTTATCGAGGCGACGCTCATGGCAACGATCTCGTGAACCTCGTTTCGAAGAGATTCAACTTTTTGTGCGCGGACAAACCCCGCCTCAGTCAGAAGCTCGATCCAATAAATCACTTCGTCGCTCTCTTCTTCAACAACTGAGAGCCGCGCGGGCATTGTTTCGAACGGCCTCATTTGAGCCAACACGTTAGGCCGGCGAAAAAGTGCTGCAAAGTTTTTGTACCGCCAGGAGTTGAACGAGGGCTCGCTGATGCGGCGATGGTACTGGAATAGCTTCGAGATCTCGAACAGAAAACCAACGCTGATCGCGCTTCACCCGCTGCGGCGGAGATTGGTCAAAAACCGCGAGCGTGATTCGATGATGGGTGAATGAAAAAATTTCGGCGTAGCGAGAATCTTTTACTGGCGGATTTTCCAGATGCGGAAGAATCCACATACCGCGCCAGCGAGAGCGCGATTTTTCCAGCAGAACGCGACCGCTCTGCATCACGAAACCATGAGTCTCAGTAAAACGCACCGTGGCCGGTTTGGGTTTTTTGATCGGGAGTCGCTTTGGATATTGCGCGCGGCAGAAACGAGTCACCGGACAACTCGTGCAGCGCGGTTCGCGCGGCAAACAAACGACTGCGCCGAGGTCGATTAACGCAGAATTATAATCGCGCGCGCCGCGGGTCGGTATGAGGGTAGAGGCTCGCCGCCAGAGTGCATTGCGACCATCACTCGAATCGATTGGTGTTTCTAAATTCGTCAGGCGGGCGAGCACGCGCGCAATGTTCGCCTCAACAATGGGCACCGGCCGGTTGAAGGCGAATGTCGCGACCGCGCCGGCGGTGTATTTGCCAATGCCTGGAAGTGCGGAGATGAGTTCGAGCTTCGCGGGAAATTTACCGCCGAAATCACGAGTGACGGTTTTCGCGGCAGCGTGCAGATTTCTGGCGCGCGCGTAGTAGCCGAGACCTTGCCACGCGTGGAGCACTTGGGACTCGGGTGCTTTCGCCAAAGTGGCGAAATCAGGAAATCGACGAAGCCATCTTTTGTAGTAAGGAAGCACCATCGCGACCTGCGTTTGCTGAAGCATGAATTCTGAAACGAGAATAGCGTACGGATCGCGGGTTTGCCGCCACGGGAGGTCGCGACCATTTTTGCGAAACCAGGCGAGCAGCGTGAGGCGGAAACGCTCGTCATTTCTCATTGTTCCCACTCTAAATAATGCATCGGCGAGAAAATTGAGAGATGTTTCGCTGCGCGCAACGTGACAATATGCGCTTGTGAACTCGTTCATCGCACTGCTCTCGACTGAACAAGCGGCAAAATTGAAAAGCTTGCTGGCCGAGAGTGGCTTCGAGTTCGCGCCCAAACCTTACACCTTGTTTTTCGCGCGAAAAGACAAGCTGAGCGTCGCAGTCTACAAGAAAGGACCAAAAGTGCTGCTGCAAGGGAAAGGCATCGAGGAGTTCGTGCAGTTCCAGCTCGAGCCGAAGATTTTCGGCGAGGCCAGACTCGGCTACGAAGAAGTTCACTCTCCCGAAATGTTTGAGCCGCACTTCGGGGTGGATGAGAGCGGGAAGGGCGATTTTTTTGGACCGCTGGTGATCGCGGGCGCTTATGTTAATCGCGAGATCGCGCGAAAGTTTCTCGACGAAGGTATTCAGGATAGCAAACGAATTGGGTCGGATGCGAAAATCCAGGCGCTCGCAAAAATGATTCGCCGTACCCCCGCCGCGCCGACGGACGTGATCTTGATCGGGCCGGAGCGTTACAACCAACTCTATGCCAAATTCGGCAACCTTAACAGCCTGCTTGGCTGGGGTCACGCCCGCGTGATTGAAAATCTGCTGACGAAGCAACCGGATTGCCCGCGCGCGCTTTCCGACAAGTTTGCCGACGCGCGCGTGATCGAGAAATCACTGCTCCAGCACGGACGCGCGATCCAGCTTGATCAACGCACAAAAGCGGAATCGGATGTGGCGGTCGCGGCTGGATCGATTCTCGCGCGGGAAGCATTCATCGATTGGCTGGAGCGCCGCGGAAAAGCGATCGGGCTGCATTTGGGCCGCGGCGTTTCGGCCGAAGTGAAACAAGCCGCGCGGCAGATCGTGGAAAAAAAGGGACCCGCGGCACTCCAGGAAATCGCGAAGGTGCATTTCCGGACGGCTCACGAAATTGCACCGGATCATTACGCGGCGCCACTCCCTCGCCGCGAGTGGCAACATTAATCCCCCGAATATGGTTCCACCCCGGCTGGGCGTTGTTCAGGACAGTTGAAATCGCTCAAGAAAGAGCTGCTGGGACAGAGTGCGCTCGTCTATCATGCCGGGCGCATATTCGACGGAAACAGCACGCAGCCGTTAATCGATTCGCGAGTCACGCCGTTGCTGCGGCGTAACATTTTCATCCCGATCGAACTCCAATCGGCTGGCAAAACTTTTAATCCTGGATACGATTTCATCCGCGCAACTCTGCCGCGGCAAACGATTTCTATTCAAACTATGGGAAAGCTCACCAAACGAGACATCGTGGTGGCGATCAGCAACCAGACCGGCATGGTCCAGCACCAAGTCTTCGATGTAGTGCAACGAACCCTGGATCACATTACCGGCAGCCTGGCCAATAACGTCACTGTAGAATTGCGCAATTTCGGCGTATTCCAGACGCGCCTGACCAAGCCCCGAGTGGGACGAAATCCGAACCAACCCGGGAGCAGTTTTGTCATCCCGCCTCGAGCGACGGTGAAGTTCAAAGCCGGTAAAGTCATGCGACAACGGGTGGAGAAGCTCTCGCGAGAATTGAAAGAAGCGGCGGATCGGCGCACCCAGTCGGCAGGCATTTCCGACGCCGAAGGTGAAAGCTAGCCACTGACAATCGGCCCGCTCATGGCCAGACAAGATTACGACTGATAATTTGGTTCCGGCGCCAGCAAATTGCGGATCGCCTGTTCGAGGCGCTCGAAGTTAATCGGCTTGGTCAGATGGTCGGAGAAGCCGGCCGCCCGAGCCCGGCTGATATCGCTCTCCATCCCGAAACCGCTGAGCGCGATTCCGGGCAAGCCGTTTTTGGTCCGCAGTTCCTCCATCAGCTCGTAACCACTGCGATCGGGCAGACCAATGTCGCTGATTAGAAGGTCAAATTTTGTGTCTCGCGCTTTTTCCACTGCTTGATCCGCGCTATGGGCGAGCGTGACCTGGTAGCCGCGCCGTTCCAACATCATCTTCATTCCCATGCAGGTGTCCTGGTGGTCGTCGACCACGAGAACGCGACCCTTGCGCTGTGTGGCGCGATTAGGGGCCAGCTTTTTGTCCTCGCTGGACACTTTAGCTCCCAGAGATTTCGATTCGGCAGGCGCGGGAACTGCATTTAATATGACGGTAAAGGTTGCACCTTTATCCGGACCGGCGCTTTCCGCAGAAATTCTACCGCCATGTGCTTTCACCATCGCCGTCGAAATCGCGAGGCCGAGTCCGAGCCCACCGAACCGGCGGGTGATTGAACTTTGGCCTTGCTCGAACGCGTTAAAAATTTTCCCAAGCTTCTCTTCTTCGATTCCGATGCCGGTGTCTATTATTTTGATCTCGATCTGGTCCTCCGTCGGATTAAATGTCTCAATAATAATGCGGCCCTCGGCTGGCGTGAATTTCACGCTGTTCTTGATCAGGTTCCAAAAGACCTGTTGCAACCGCGCCGGATCGCCAGTGACGTGGCTCTGTTGGGCCCGGAGACGAAATTCGACGTGCAGTTTTTTCGCCAGAATCTCCTGGCGGCAAATTTCGTAGGCGCGCTGGAGAATTTCCTCCACGCAAACCACTTCCAAGCTCAACTGAAGCTTGCCCTTTGAGATACGAGTGACGTCGAGCAAGTCATCAATCAGGCGGGCTTCCAGTTCCACGTTGCGCCGGATGACTTTCAGCGCCTGACGCACTTCCGGCTCGTCCGAGGTGCGGGCTTCGAGCTCGGCCACCATAGCGAGAACCGGCGAAAGCGGATTGCGCAACTCGTGCGAAAGCAAAGCCAGGAATTGGTCCTTCGAAGCGTTCGCCGAAATCAGTTCCTGCCGCTGCCGGACATCACGCGTTCTATCTTCCACGAAATAAAGAACGCCCTGAACCGTTTGTTGCGAATCCTGCAATCGCAAGAGATTGACATTCACAAAGTGCGTGGCGCCTCCCCCATCGCGCAACGGTTGTTCGATCAGCTGAAACGGCGCGCCGAGGGAAAGGACTTTATCGATCGCCTTCGCCGGCGCGATCTTTACGTCGGCGTAGGTGGTGTCGGCAAGGTCTGTCTCAGGCGCCAGGCCGCCGAATCGCTTGGCCATTTGTCCGAAAGCTTCGTTCGCCTGCAGGAACCGGCGCGTCTCGGGATCGACCAGCGCGATGCCGGTGGGCATATTGGCGAGGATTTTTTCGTTAAAAATTACTTCCCGCTCGATGCGCTGGGCGGCTTCGCTTTGACGGCGGTAAGCTTTGCCCGCCAGCCAGGCGAAAATCCCAGTCAGAGCGATCAGCCAGCCGGAGAGAACGGTCATCTTGCTGAGCAAATCGTGAACCGGTTTGTAGGCGACCGATTTCGGCTGTTCGACTACAGTCGTCCAGCCGGTGTTCTCGACTGGAGCGAAAGAATAAAGATTGCCTTCGCGTTCGAGGTGCCCGGTTTTATCCGCGCGAATATGTTCGATCAGCTTAAGGCCGGAGGCTGACATGGCGCCGGGATTCGGTTTGAAGTCTTTCGTGAAAAGTGGAGTGCCATCCTGATCGAGAATCTGGCAGGTCGATTGATCGGTAAACTCGATCGTAGACAAACGTCGCCCGATCCGTTCGACCAGAACCGAAACGCCGATAAAGCCGATGATTTTTCCATCCGCCCCTCGCACAGCTCCGACAATCTCGGTTGCCTTACGATTGTCGGGAGAGCGCGGGTGCACCGATGCGACAAAAACATCCGGTGAAGCGCTCGCGCCGGGCAGCCACGACTTCGAGCGATAGTCGCGGCCGATCATTTCCTGATCATAAGGTAGCGCGCCGACAAGCCGGCCATCGAAAGATGTGAGAAACATGCCGTCGATGAGCGGATGAGAGAAAAAGGTGTCCCTCAGCCAATTCTGAGCGAGCGGTTCCGGCGCCGGGCTGGTCAGAATTTTGCCGAGAGCGGGCTGTGTCTGATAATACTCGATGATGCCGCCGGTTCGCCCGAGATCCTCGCCGACCGAGTGCGCGATCAATTGGACGAAAGTTTGACGATCGCGCAGAATTTTCGATTCGAGCGTGTTAGTAAGGATGGTATAGGAAATCACCAACGTCAGGATCGATGGCACCCATCCTGCCAAAAGAATGGTGATGACGATGTTGAGGCGCTCGTAACTGCGCCGCTGACGACTTTTGAACCTGGGCTGGGTTTGCACGATCTCCGTTCGGCTTTTCCTCTTTCACTTTTCGGCGAGTTCGTTGGCGAAGCAACCCTCGATCTTTTACGGCTCCGGCTTGCTGTCGTCAGGTTGCTGGATCGCGATATTCAGCGCTTGCGCCTCGTCGTGGATCATTCTTACATCGGCTACGGTCAGACCGCTCGAGTTTGTCATCAGCCGGCTGCGGATCGCCTTCACTCCCGCCCGGATCTTCGTGAAAAGCGGCTCCTGACTCAATTCGGGCGGCAAGGTTTTTAGCTCGTCACTAAAATAATTAAGAAGATCGGGCTGCAAGAGAAGCTTCGCGCGAGCAGACGAAAACTCCGTCATGACAGTGCCGGCGCTGATCTCGAGGCCACGCAGCCAGCCGCCAAGGCTAATCAAGTGCGCCATCTTCTGGTCGCGCAACTCGATCATCGCTTCTTCAACGTCGGTTTGGGTCGCGGTGAGTTCGCGGCGCACCGCGGTCCAGTCGCCGCGCCGCCCCAGTTCCGTCAAGCTTTTACTATGGCGGATGACTCGTTCGGCTACGCCAAGGCTTTTTGCTTCTTTTAATAATGAGCGGCCGAGGCCATCCACCAAGTCGTTCTTTTTGGCGGCCACAATCAGGAATCCGTCCGCGATCAATCCGCCAAACGCCAGGCCCAGTTGTTCGCGGCGGGCATGTGTCAGAGCGACCGGCTCGCGTTTAAGTTCATCGAAAGGCAATGGCTGTAGTTCGTCGAGCTGTTGGAAGATTCGCGCGATGGAGGGCGTAGTGTAGGAATTGACGCCGAGTTCCTCGCGCTCGTAATCCCGGTCGCTTTTCTCCTGAACCCGGGCGGCGCAGGGCAGCGCAACCACTCCAGCCAGAAGAAGGAGGAGTTGGCTTTTAGCGATGGAAGAGAGACCCATTCGCATTGGGAATCGCGCACTACCCGGCAGTCGCTTGCCTCCGAGGACTCGTCCGGCACTTGGTCCTGAGGGATTCCGGCGTAATTTCCCCCAGTTTTCCCAAGACGCGGCCCTTGTTTTGCGAGGCAAATTTGCCAGATTTGATTTGACGCAAGACGCGAAACCGGCATCATGTCGCCCTGCGCGCCTCAACTGGCAGCACTTTCTAGAACCGTTATGCGAGGAAGCGTCATCGATTTGATCTGGACCATCTGCTACTTAAGTGTGCTCTTCGGCCTTTCGGCCTACGGGATTCATCGGTATTTTATTATCTACCTGTTCCTGAAGAACCGAAAGCGCGCCCCGATCCCGGCAGCGTATTTCAAGGAGCTGCCGAAGGTCACGATGCAGCTGCCTATTTTCAATGAGGTTTATGTTGTGGAACGTCTGTTGAAGTCAGTCAGCGAACTGGATTATCCAAAGGACCGGCTCCAGATCCAGGTGCTCGACGATTCAACTGACAACACCCGCGATATCACGGCCTCCGCCGTAGAGCAGCTGCGACGGCGCGGATTTAATGTCGGCCTGATCCATCGACTTGACCGCATAGGCTTTAAAGCCGGCGCTCTCGCGACGGGACTCGACTCGGCCGACGGAGAGTTTGTTTGCATCCTCGATGCGGACTTCGTCCCACAGCCTGATCTGCTGCGCCGGACGATTCACTTCTTTTCCGATCCGAAAATCGGAATGATCCAGACGCGTTGGGGACATTTGAATCGTGGATATTCCCTTCTTACGCGCGTGCAGGCGATGTTTCTCGATGGTCACCTGCTTCTCGAGCAGACGGCCCGCAGCCGGAGCGGTCGATTTTTTAATTTCAATGGAACAGCGGGACTCTGGCGGAAGTCTTGCATCCAGGGAGCGGGAGGCTGGCAACACGACACGCTGACAGAAGATCTGGACCTGAGCTATCGCGCGCAACTCGAAGGCTGGAAGTTCATCTTTTTAATTGACGTGGTCACGCCCGCTGAGCTCCCGGTCGACATGAACGGCTTTAAATCGCAACAACACCGTTGGACAAAAGGCTCCATCCAGACATGCAAGAAATTGCTCCCAAGGATCTGGCGCAGCCGTCTTCCCCTTCCCATCAAGTTGGAAGCGACAGGCCATCTCACTTCCAACTTCGCTTACCTGCTGCTCGCCTGTCTTTGCGTCTTGCTCCATCCTTCCACCGGCGGGCCGCAAACAGGCTGGCTGCGCACCCTGCTCATCGATGTGCCGATTTTCCTGACGGCATCGGTTTCGGTGGCAGTTTTTTACATTTGCGCGCAGCGCGAATTGCATCCGCGCACATGGATGAAAGAAATCCTGCTCCTGCCCTGCCTGCTGGCGCTCGGCGTCGGTCTTTCGCTCAATAACGCCCGGGCCGTGCTCGAAGCCGTCTTCAATCACAAATCCGATTTCGCGCGCACGCCCAAATACGGCATCGAGCGCAAATCACAACCCTGGCGCAGCTGCAAATACATGCCGCTAAAATCCCTTTTGCCGATTGCTGAAATGGCGTTTGCGCTCTACTTTAGTTACTTCGTTTGGTACGCGATCGACCACGGACAATATATCTCGCTGCCCTTCCTCATCCTTTTCCAGCTTGGGTTTCTTTACGTATCGCTCTCATCCCTTGCGCAATGGTGGCCGAGTGTCGCTTGGGGAACTTCCAGCGAAGAAGCCACGATTCCCGCATGACAGCGGGTGCGTACTCAGCTAGAAGAACACCGATGTTTTTTCGCGCAACTTCCATCGCTCTGGTACTGTTGGCCATCACCGCCGGGAATGTTCTCGGAGGATCCGACGCAGTAATCCCGCCGCGCGTCATCATCAGCGTGCACGATCAGAAACTGATGGTTCTCGCAAACGGCCAGAAGGTCGCTGTCTACCCGGTTTCGACTTCCAAGTTTGGGATCGGAGATCACTGGGGGAGCATGTCGACTCCGCTCGGTTGGTTGCAGGTGGCGCAGAAAATCGGCGACCATGCCGTGCCGGGCCAGGTCATTCGCAATCGTCGGTATACGGGCGAAGTGCTGCCGCCGAATGCACCTGGTCGCGACCCAATCGTCTCACGCATCATCTGGCTGCGCGGCTTGGAGAAATCGAACGCGAATGCTTTTAATCGCTGCATTTATATACATGGCACGCCCGAGGAAAAATTGATCGGCAAACCGGCGAGTTACGGCTGCGTGCGCATGCGCACGAGCGACGTGATCGCGATCTACAACCAGATCGAGCTCGGTGCGCTCGTGGAAATTATTCCAGACGCCTTGCCGAGAATCACGCCCATCAAACCGAAAACTGATCAGGGAATTCTCGCGAGCGGATCAAAGTGCGCGCCAGAAACACGCAAGAACGTCTCGGCGCTCGCTTCTCCGCAACTCAGACACGGCGCCTAAGTCGGCCCGTCCCGCGGCTTGACAACGCAATTCGATGCCGCGAGCCTCCCCGTCCACGAATTTCCATTCCATGGCCAACACCAGATCCGCCGCCAAACGTGCTCGTCAAATGCCGGCTCGCGCTCTTCGCAATCGCAGCGTTTTAAGTCGTCTCGGCTCGTTGCAAAAGCGAGCGGCAACGAAGGCAAACAACGAGGACGTTCGCGCGCTTATCTCGGCGCTCGATAAAGCAGCCAAACGCGGCATCATTCATAAGAATGCCGCTAACCGGCGGAAGGCGCGCTTGAATAAACTGCTGTCGGCAAAGCCGGGAACGCCAACGGCCTGACAACGCGACGCCTACGTTCGTTTTGTAATTCTGAGCGGAGTTTCGCAGCGGCGAAACGAGATCACACAATCTCTCATCTCAAAACTGCATTGCATATCTTTTAGGACGGATAAATTCCTAACGATGATCCCCGCTCTTCTTTTGATTCTCGTAGCGATTGCATACCGCGTTGCGACTGGCCTGCTGATTCATTCCGGCGCGACCTGGCTTTCGAATTTCGCGCCTCTCGCCGCGATTGCTCTCTGCGGCGCCATTTATTTTCCACGCAAATACAAGTTTACCGTGCCGTTGGTGGCGCTTTTGCTTTCCGACATCGTGCTCAATCTTTATTACCACGCCTCGTGGGATGCTTTGATCGTTTGCCGATACGTCGCGTTCGCGCTCGTCGGCTGTCTCGGTCTTGCGATTAGAAACCGGGCCACGCTGAAAACAATCATTCCGGCTTCGCTCGCCGGTTCGACGCTTTTTTACCTCATCACAAATGCTTTTTCCTGGCTGACTGATCCCGGCTACGCAAAATCGTTCGCCGGTCTGATTCAAGCGCTGACCGTCGGTCTGCCGGCTTACAGCGCGACGCCCACCTGGATGTTCTTCCGCAACTCCGTCCTCAGCGATTTGTTCTTCACTCTGCTTTTTGTGGTCTGCATAAGCTTTGGCCGCAGCGGCAATCGCGTCCGCTCGACCGCGACCGTTCCGCGCGCTGCCTAACGTGTTGCGATGCAGCAGTCCGAGCAACGCGACGAAGTCGAGATGCTCGCGATGATGCTGTTGATCCGGCGTTTCGAAGAACGCGCGAGTCAACAATATCAGGCGCAAAAAATTGGCGGCTTCTGCCATCTTTACATCGGGCAGGAAGCCGTCGTCGCCGGCGCAGTCGCCGCCACGCGCCCGGACGATTACATCATCACGGCGTATCGCGACCATGCCCACGCGCTCGCGCGCGGAACGAGCGCGAATGCCTGCATGGCGGAGCTTTTCGGCAAGGTCACCGGTTGTTCGCGGGGCCTGGGTGGCTCAATGCATTTTTTCGATCGCAAAAATCACATGTATGGCGGGCATGCCATCGTTGGCGCACACGTGCCGCTCGCGACCGGAATGGCCTTCGCCGCGAAGTACCGCAATGAAGACCGTATCACGCTCTGCTTTTTCGGCGATGGCGCGATCAATCAAGGCTCCTTTCACGAAGCGCTCAATCTCTCCGCTCTGTTCAAGCTGCCCGTTATTTTTATTTGCGAGAACAATCTTTTCGCCATGGGGACTTCGGTGAAGCGCTCAACTTCGCTCAAGCAAATCGTCGATCGCGCCGAGGGCTACGACATTCCTGGTGAAATCGTAGACGGGATGAACTTTCGCGAAGTCCGCGACAAATTGAGCGAGGTCGTTGAATCGATCCGCAAGGATCCGCACCCGGCTTTCGTCGAAATTCGCACCTATCGTTATCGCGGACATTCAATGTCCGATCCCGCGAGTTATCGAACCAAGAACGAACTGGAGAAATTCCGACTTGACGATCCGATCACGCGCTTGCGTGCGCAACTAACGCGCGAGGAAAAACTTACTAACGAGCAGTTCGATCAGATGGACAAGCGCGCGAAGGAGACCGCGCTGGCCAGCGTCAAGTTCGCGGAAAAAAGCGCCGAGCCGACGCTGGAAGATCTGTATAATTACACCTATGTGAACGGAGCGAGCGCGTGAGAGAAATTACTTATCGTCAAGCTCTCAACGAAGCCCTCGCCGAGGAAATCGAGCGCGATCACAACGTATTCTTGATGGGCGAGGAAGTCGCCGAATACAACGGCGCTTACAAAGTAAGCCAGGGTCTGCTCGATCGCTTCGGACCGACGCGCATCATCGACACCCCGATCAGCGAAAATGGTTTCGCCGGTCTTGGCATTGGCGCGGCGATGGTCGGCTTGCGGCCGATCGTCGAGTTCATGACGTTTAGTTTTTCCCTCGTCGCCTTCGACCAGATCGTAAATAACGCTCCGAACATGCTCACGATGTCGGGCGGGCAGTTCAACATTCCAATCACTTTCCGCGGACCAAACGGCCCCGCCCATCAACTCGGCGCGACCCATTCGCACGCCACCGAATGTCTTTACGCGAATATCCCCGGCCTCAAAGTTTGCACGCCTGCGACGCCGCGTGACGCCAAAGGTCTGCTCAAAACTGCCGTGCGCGACAACAATCCGGTCATCGTTCTCGAGTGCGAACTTTTCTACAGCCACAAAGGTCCGGTGGAACCTCCCGATGAGGAACTGCTGATTCCGTTAGGCGAAGCCGAAATCAAACGCGAAGGCGGCGACGTCACGATTATCTGCTATGCGCAAACTGTCCCGATGGCGCTGGCGGCGGCGGAAACTTTGGCGGGAGAAGGGATCAATGCCGAAGTGCTCGATCTGCGTTCGATCAGGCCGCTCGATGAGCGGGCGATTCTGGAATCCGTTTCCAAAACTCATCGCGTGGTCATCGCCGAGCAGGACCGCCCATTCTGCGGCATCGGTTCTGAAATCGCTTACCGCATTCAGAACCAAATTTTCGATGAGCTCGATGCGCCGATCCTGCGCCTCGCGCAAGAGGATGTTCCGATGCCGTACAACGAGCGTCTTGAAAAAGCGGTCCTGCCGAGCGCTGACAAACTGATCGCCGCGGTCAGGAAAGTTTGCTACGCGTGAGCGAAGTTGAAAGGTTAGAAGGTTAAAAATGTTACAAAGGAAAAGCTCCCATTTTAACCGTGGAACCCTTTCACTTTTTTAACGCTCTCAAATCATGCCAGAAATCAAAATGCCGAAACTCAGCGACACCATGACCGAAGGAACGCTGGTGAGCTGGAAAAAGAAAAAAGGCGAAAATGTTTCCGCGGGCGAAGTCCTGGCTGAGATCGAGACGGACAAAGCCACCATGGAATGGGAAGCGACTGACGATGGCAAGCTTACCGAGATTTACGTTGAAGAAGGCGGCAAGGTAAACGTTGGCGACAAAATCGCGTTCATCGCCGCGGAAGGAGAAGAGGCGGCTCCCGAAGCGGAAGCGAAAAAGGAAGAGGAGCCATCGGGGGACAAGGAGGAGAAAGTCCAAAAGCCTGTCCCGAAAGAAAAAGAAAAAAAGGAGGCGCCGAAGAAGTCAGAAAAGAAACCGCAAGCCGAAACCGAGAAGCCTGCACCTGCGGAAGCACAACAACCTTCCTCCGCGCCTCCGCAAGCTAAATCGGCCGCGGCTGAAGAAACACCTGAACCAAAAAAAGTAAAACCGCGCGAGGAGAAAACCGCGGATGGTGAGCAAGCCCGCGTGAGAGCTTCGCCGCTCGCGCGAAAAGTTGCGGCGGAACACGGCGTGGAATTGGCCAGTGTAAAAGGTTCCGGTCCGGGAGGCCGGGTCACCGAAACGGATGTTCTGGCAGCGGCTAAGTCGAAAAGCGTCTCGCATGCGGTGGTCATCCCCGCAATCAGTGCCGGTGAAAGCGCGCGCATCAATTTGACCGGCATGCGCAAGATCATTGCCGAGCGCCTGGTCGCGAGCAAGGGGCCCGTTCCGCATTTTTATCTTAACATTGAAATCGACGCCGGGCCGCTCATGGCCGCGCGC
This sequence comes from Verrucomicrobiota bacterium, assembly GCA_040003015.1. Classification (GTDB taxonomy): domain Bacteria; phylum Verrucomicrobiota; class Verrucomicrobiia; order Chthoniobacterales; family UBA10450; genus JBDUDH01. The sequence goes on from JBDUDH010000082.1 coordinate 20,030, forward strand.
GCAGAATTGAAATCGGCCGGTGACGCGGATGACGCTTCAAAAATTACGGTCAACGATTTCGTGCTCAAGGCAGCGGTGGAAGCGGCGGTTCGAGTTCCGAAAGTGAACGCTTCCTTTGATCGGGACGCGATTGTTCAGTATGGCGATGTGAATCTCGCAGTCGCAGTCGCTCTCGACGAAGGACTCGTCGCCCCGGTCATTCCTGCTGCGCAAAAAAAATCACTGTGCGAGATCAGCGAAGCGGTGAAAGATCTTGCGCATCGCGCGCGCAACAAACGGATGAAGCCCGAGGAATTTCAAAATGGCACCTTTACGGTCTCAAGCCTCGGCAGCTACGGCATTGACAACTTTTCGGCCATCATCAATCCGCCCCAAGGTTTCATTCTTTCGATCGGTGCGATTTCGAAAAAGCCGGTGGTCGACAATTGCGATCAAATCGCGGTCGGCCAGCGCATGAGCATCGGGATGAGCTGCGATCATCGCGTTATCGACGGCGCGATCGGCGCGGAGTATTTGAAAGCGCTGCGCCAGCTGCTCGAAAATCCGGCACTGCTGCTGATCTGATTCCGGCCGGTGGAGATGAGTCGTTAGGCGAAATGGAAGTTCCGCCGCAGAAGAAATTTTGGATGGCTTCGTTTGTGATTCACGCTACGCGCGGCTTGATCCGCGATCATAAAACGCGACGTAAAACGATGTTCGCGGCAGTACTGGTGGCGGTTGGATTACTTTTTTCGGGATCGACTTTTCTGAGCCCGGTCCTGGATCCCCGCGTTCATCCGGGCGGGTTCATTTTGTTCTGGTTCGCTTGTGCGTGGATCACGCTGCTCGCAGCATTGCTCGCGCTTTTTGATATGCTACTGATGCGCGCGCAGGCCCGCGTGGCTGAAAAACTTTTGCGAAACGAGATTTCCCAAACTCCGGACTCGCCAAGCTCGCGCGACGGCGAATAATTTCCGCGTGAAGAACGATCGCGAGCTCGCGCCATCGCGAACCAGCTGGAAGAGGCGCGAGCAGATGGAGGCGGACGAGCAGAAGACGCTTGCGCCGTTTGCGCAAAAATCCGGCGATTCGAACGGACGGAAATTTCCGGAGCCGCGTCACGCCTATCGGACGGAGTTTCAACGCGACCGGGCGCGGATCATTCATTCGCGCGCTTTCCGCCGGCTCGAATACAAGACGCAGGTTTTTCTGAACGGCACCGGCGATCATCTGCGGACGCGTTTGACCCACACCATCGAGGTCGCCTCGATCAGCCGGACGATCGCGCGAGCGTTGTCGTTAAACGAAGATCTGGCAGAGGCGATTGCGCTCGCGCATGATCTCGGCCATGCGCCGTTCGGACATTCGGGCGAAGAGATGCTGGCGGAATGCATGCGCGGACAGGGCGGGTTCGAACATAACCGGCAGAGCTTGCGCGTGGTTGAACTGCTGGAAGCGGTCTACCCGGATTTTCCGGGATTAAATCTGACCTTCGAAGTGCGCGAAGGATTGCAGAAGCATCAGGCGTTTTATGATCCGCCAGAAAAAGTAGCGCAAGCTTCCAGGTTGCGAAGTAAAGACGGCCAGCCAAAGGCTCGCCCTGCTTTGGAAAAATATCGCTGCCCGGCCCTTGAAGCGCAGATCGCCAACCTCGCGGACGAAATTACATACTACAGTCATGATTTGGATGACGCGGTCGATTTCCAAATTCTCGATGCCGCGCAACTCGACGAGAACGAAGTGTGGCGCGGAAGTCACGAGCGAGTGCTCAGCCGCCATTCAGAATCGCCGGGCCAGGAATTCCACAAGGTGATCATTCGCGACATCATCGATGTGCAGGTGGAAGATTTGGTGCGCACGAGCGCGGAAACGATTGCCCAATCCGGTGTGCAAAGCGCGGATGATGTGCGCCGCCAATCGGCGCCGCTGATTCGTTACAGCGATCGATTATTGAAGGCGAACCGGGAATTGCGGCGATTTCTTTATAAGAACGTTTACTATCATCCGCAGGTGGCGGAGGTGAACAAGCGGGCCTGCGAAATGTTGCGGTCTGTCTTCGAGGCCTATGTGCACGAGCCGCAGCGGTTGGGCGAAGCTGCGGCGAAACGGATCGAGCAAGAAGGATTGCATCGCACCGTGTGCGATTACCTGGCCGGCATGACGGATCGGTACTTATTAGAGGAGCATGCGCGGCTGATGGGGGAACGCGTGAGGGTTTGAGAGTGTCGGCGGGGTGCGCTCTACACCATTAGCCGGCCGCGCTTTCTTCCCTCAGATACTGAATCACGAGCCGTAGTCTCTGGTTGAGATCGAGCTCTTCGAGCACACGCTGTCGCCGAAGCGGATCATTAACAAAAGTAGAGGCCATTAAATCGGCCAGCATCTCTGGATTACTGAGGTCGGACAGGTATTGATCCACTTTCGGGGGAAGCACGCGGCCGTTACCTTTCAAATTGCGGTAGAGCTCGAGCACTTTCGCGCTGAGCGCGTCGGTTTCGATCGACGGATCATGATTCGATTTCAGTGGCTCGATCGTCGCGATGGGGAACGGCGTTTCCTGTTCGAAGCCGGTAAACTTCACCCGCTGCAATCCTTGCAGGATTAAGTTTGACGTGCCATCGCCGCGTCCGACGCACGCGCGCACCAATCCCACTGCCGCGGTGTGAAAAAAGTCGTTACTGGTTTGCCAAAACTGGCTCGCCGGTTTTACCAGCGTCACGCAAAACATGCGATGATGTTGCAAGGCGTGTTCGAGCATCTGGCGAAAACGCAGCTCGAAAATATAGAGTGGAAGCAATGCGTGGGGAAAAAGCAGCGCGCCCGGCAAAGGCATGACCGGAACTTCGCTGGGCAGGGCTACCGAATTATCCATCTTGTTCGCGACAATAAACTATACGCGCGAAGCGCCCCACCGGATGAGGCCGCAGCGCGTTGTCACCGGGCGCGTTCTTCGATTGCTTTCGTGAGGGTCGGGACGTCGATGGCGGAAGCTTCGTGTCGGACGAAATCATCGAAATCGCGATTCGCCTTTTCTGCCATTGGGCTGTGCATCACATTGTAACAATCTTTTCGAACCTGGAGGAATTGACGCCGGAACGGCACGGAAGGCTCGAAGAATTTAAGCGCGGCAAGGGCATATTTGCCCGGGGCGTCACCGTCCAAATAAAGGCCGATGCCGAGGAGATTCGCGAGACGATCGCCTTCGTTGTTGTAAACAGAAAAAGGGACGCGCAAAGCATCATAGAGCGTCAGGCTCGCCCTCTTGCTCGGATCGGCGCTCGCAATCTCGCTCGCGCGTAAGATGGACCGCTTGATTAGCTCATGCTCCGGCCACGGATTTTCTAGTAGAGCGTGAAAAAAACGAGCGAAGCCTTCGGTCGCGTCGTTGCCTTTTCTTTGCCTCCACAAGAATGCCGCGCGAATGGCCTCAGCGTCGGCCGGCAGCACATCTGCGAGCCTTGAGATGTAGGGAAGAGCGCCATCTTCGCCTTCGTCGGCCAGGCATTCTGCCAGGAGCGCGAGCTCGGACAACGTCTTCGGCTCCTCGGCTTGCGTTCGCCACTGCCTTAACGCGCCGGGCAAATCGCCCTCCATATAACCGGCGAACGCTGCAGCGCGGATGCGCTGCTGGGTGGAGAACGTCGCGATAAACTGTTCCGCGCGATTCAGCGACAAATACATCGACAGGCGCGCTTCATCGACGCGCGCCCAGTCGATCTCTCCCGCGCTCACGCGCGGCCGGTCAACTTGCGCGGCGTGGGTGCTCGCACGCAAACTGGCGATTGGGAATCCATTTGCGACATTTACGCTCCGGGCGAAGGCGAACTCGACTACGGTGCGGTCATCCGTGTTCAACGGATCGGAGCCGAGATGCTGGAGCGTTTCCGCGACTTCCGAGTTCCCGACGTAATGGGCGAGGAAATCTTCGAGGCCGTCTGCGCGCCAGACAGCTAATAGTGCGCTTTTGAAAGGTTCTTCAGCGAGCCGGGCGCGCAACGCGGCCATATCATAACGAACTGCTTCGCGGGACGACACGAGCTGGAGATCACTCTCTATCGGTTGCCACGACTCGATATTTGGAAAAACCGAGCCAAGAGTCCGATATAGTATCCGCACCGTCCGATCATCGATCTCGTATGCTTGGACCCACTGGACGAACATTCCGCCGGGTTCGAGCCGCTTCTCCACGGACTCGTAAAATTCGCGCGTAAACAATCCGGCAACTCCGGCACGATACGGATTCGACGGTTCTGAGACGATCAGGTCGTACTTCTCGCGGGTGGTGAGAAGCACCTCACGGGCATCACCGATCGTGATATGCACTTTCGGATTGTGCAGCGCGTCATGATTCACCGCCGCGCAGTTTTCCGCCACGGTCAAGATCGCGGGCTCCAATTCGACTACATCCACTTTCTGCATGCTTGGAATGGCGGCTAGCCAGCCAGCAGTGCTTCCGGTTCCCAAGCCCACAACGAGCGCTTTTGTGGGATGCGGGTGCAACGCCGCGCCGATTAAACCACACATAACTTGCGTTCCCGCATCCTTTTTCGCGTTGCCATCGATTTTCCCGTTGACGACAAAAGCCAGGCCATCTGATTTGACGAGCGCAACGCCGCTCTCTCGCCCGTCCCTCTCCCAGATTGTTTGGAGTCGAGCTTCCTGCAGGAGATCGCGCAGTTGATTCGGCGAATCTTGAAAGCGCGTGAGCCGGCCGACACCGATCTGACTATGGCGCCAAAATGCTGTGGGACCGATAGCCATCAGCATCCACAATGCTAGCGCTACGGTTGCGACCGGAAGGAGAGCGCCTCTCCAGTCCGGTTGGGTGCGCCAGCTCAGAAATATCGCAGCTACCGCGAGCGCGGCGAGGACGAGCACCACAAATTTCCAGACACCCGGCGCCGATAACAGCGGAATCAATCCAAAGCCGCCGGCGAGTGATCCAACCAGCGCGCCGATCGTATTCCAAGCATAGGCCGCGCCGGTTTGTGATCCGACAGACATCCGCCCTTTTCCGAGGAGCGCGATCATCAGCGGAAATTGCACTCCCGAAATCAACGCTGCTGGGAAAACGATGATTAGGCAAAGGGCCGTCCAGGCAAGAACGTGCCCATGGAAACCGAGAGTTCCGAGTGGACGCAGAAGCATCGCGACCATCGCGAGCCGGTCGCCGAGCGCATAGGGCAGCGCGATGAAGAAAGCTTCCGCGCCGCAGGTGAGTGCGAGCACTTGGAGAGATGCCGACCGCTTCAAACCAAAAAGTGCGTAAGCCGCACCGCCTAGTCCGATTCCGAGAAGAGCCACTGCGAGAATCATTCCGAACGAAAAGGTGGAGCCGCCCAACAGCGGGCTGAGCATGCGGTACCAGACCATCTCCATTAGAAAAAATGCGAAACCCACGAGTGCTGCCGCGCCGAGGATAAAGGCGGGCTTGGTTGCCGCGCCGATTTTCCCCTGTACTTCTTTGCGGCGCCGCTCTGCCGGGAGATCCGGGATCGCTTTGGCGGAGAAGAGGGCAACCAGGGCGACCACCACGTTTACCGTCGCGGCTAACCAAAGCGTTGCGCGGTTGCCAAAATGTTCGAAGCAATAAAAGGTGCCCAACGCCGCGCCGGTGACAGCGCCGAGCGTATTAACGCCATAGAGGATACCAATGGAACGACGTTCGCTGTCGTCCGAAGGAATCACGGTGCGCACCGCCGCAGGCAAGGTACCGCCCATCAGGAAAGTCGGAACGCCCATGATGATTGCCGCGAGAATTAGCCGAACGATCGTACCCATAAAGATCCCCATCGCGTGCGTGCCTCCACACGCGATGTAGAGGTATCGCGCCAGCACGATGAGCAGCGGTGATGTCGCCGCTGTTCCGGCGATCAACAGCTCCAGCCGCGCGTAGAAAGCGAGCGGCCGGGCTTTCGTTTCCGAACGTCGTCCAAGAATGATACCGCCAAACCCGAGGCCTGACATAAAGACGCCGAGCACCGCCGCCGAGGCAGCGGTGGACGCACCAAAGATGAGGCGGAACTCCCGCAGCCAGGTGGTTTGGTAGATCAAGGCACAGAACCCCGACCCGAAAAGAAGCAGCGCGACGCGGCGAGTATGGGAAAACATCAGAGTCAGTGGGCAGCGACGGCGCGCAATGTTACGACAATCGAGTCAATGATTTTGCCAGCGAACGCGACAACCTTACATCAATTTTCGGAGCCACGGCAAATCCAGTTGTCCTGCGATTCGCGCCTTGCCGAGGTGCGCGTAGTTGAGGACCGATCCGCATCGTGCGAGCGCGATTCGCGAAGCGCGCCCGAGTTTTCCTATTCCCATCGCACTGACCGGCAACGCGTGTTGTTCCCAGGTGAAAAAGGCGAGCAGCCGTGCAAGCTGCGCGGCGCTATCGGTGCGGCTGGCAACTTTAAAAATGCCGGCGCCGGCCGCGAACGCCGCGCGCTCCTTAGCGCGAAGCAGATTCTGCGATGGTGTGTTTTGAAAGTCGTGAAAAGAAATGATGACCGGAATCTGGCTCGACTGCGCAGCCTCGAGTACCCGCTGACATCCGCGAAGAGACCGAAGCTCAATATCTACATAAGCAGCATAAGGCAGAAAGCGCAGGAGTAATGTGCGACGTTCGTGCGCGCGTAACCGATTCGCGCCGCCTTCGAGCGGATGTCGCGCGGTGATAATCAACGGCGCCGGAAGTTTCGGGATCGCGCTTTCCGCTTTATCGATGTCAGTAACGAGAGCATCGAGCCGCAGCTCGAAAAAATCAGGCGGAGAGCGCAAACGCAGGGCCGCGCGCAAATCCGCGTGCGAGGAAATGACACCGACACTTTTCGGCGCCGGCCAACTTGCTTTGAGCAAGGGGCGCATTTGCGCTTATCGCGTGACCGCGCCGCGCGGCAGAATGCGCTCGACGTATTTTGCCAGAATATCGAATTCCAGATTTACCCAGTCGCCGGGTTTCGCGATGTCGAGGTTGGTGTGACGCCGAGTGTGCGGAATGATCCAGCACACAAAACTCGAAGGCAATAATTCCGCCACTGTCAGGCTGATGCCGTTCGTCGCGATGGAACCTTTCGGGGCAACGTAATGACTGAATTCCGGCGGCAGTTCCACTTCGAGGCGGTGATCATTTTCGATTTCCTCGAAACTTAAAACGCGCGTCGTACAATCGATGTGTCCCTGGACGAAATGCCCGCCGAGACGCGCATTCGCGGAGAGGGCTCGCTCAAGATTGACGCGGCTGTTGCGGCGCAATGTTTTCAGGTTGGTACGCTCGAGCGTTTCCTTAAGAAGGTCGAACGTTACGTTTTCACCGCGCTGCGATTTTACCGTGAGACAGCAGCCATTGACTGACACACTCTGGCCGGCGTGAATCCGGTTTGCGATTTGTGGCGCGGCGACCTGCAGTTGCGTGCCGCGTTTGGTCGCGCGAATCGAGAGCACGCTGCCGACTTCTTCGATCAATCCGGTAAACATGGTAAAGCTCTCGTCATCGCGGGAGAGGGAATTAAAGGCGCGCGCGTTTCATCCGCAACAATCGGCTGGCTAATGCCGAAAAAATAAAAGTGAAACCAGCACGAAAACGGGAAGCAGCACCGGGAGCGCGAATTTCAGAATAAAGGCGAAGAAATTTGGCGTATGCACCTTTGCTTGATCGGCGATCGCTTTGACCATCAGATTCGGACCGTTGCCGATGTAGGTAAGGGCGCCGAAACAAGTCGCCCCTAACGAGATCGCGATCAGGTAATGATCATAGTGGTTAATGAACGCGGCCACCTGTTCCGGCTGGCCGATCTTGAAACCCTCCAGACCGAGCGCGCCGGCGAGAAAAGTGAGATACGTCGGCGCGTTGTCGAGAATTCCGGAGAGCAATCCGGTGAACCAGTAGAACTGCAGATTGGAATGCAAACCGAGCTCGCGGGCATGCAGCTCCATGTAATCGAGAACCGGCACCATCGTTCCGAAAATACCGAGAAAAAGCCAGCCGACTTCTTTAATGGGAGCAAAGGTGAACTGGTTCTCCAGATAAACGCGACGCGGCGTCCAAAGGTAGGCGGTGACGGCGGCCAGGATCATGATCAACTCCCGCCAGCCAAACGGCGCCAGAATTAACGCGCCGAGGATCGCGAGCATTAATCCGACGTTGCGCAAACCGTCGAAACGCCACCGTTCCGAAGCTGCGGTTTCTTCGCGCACGGCGACTGGGCAGCGGCGGAAATTGTGGCGATCGACAAAATAAAAAATGAGCAGAACGGCGGCGAAAGTAACGCTCCAGGGCTGCCAGCAGCGTTGAAGGGCCCACCAAAATGGGACTCCTTTCAAATATCCAAGGAACAAGGGCGGCCCCGTCGGCAAGAGCGCGCCGCCAATATTGCTCACGAGAAAAATGAAAAACGCAAGATGCAACCCGGTGAAGCGATATCGGTTCATTCGAATCCATGGCCGAATGAGCAACATCGAAGCGCCGGTAGTGCCGATGACGTTTCCAAGGATCCCGCCGAGCGCGAGAAAGAGGGAATTTTTCAATGGTCGCGCTCTGCCTGGCACGACGATATGGATGCCGCCCGTCACGACAAAGAACGAACCGATCACGACCATGAAGCTGAAGTATTCGAAACCGACATGGAGCAGCCGTGCGCCGCTCCCGAGAACGAGCAGATAATAACCCGAGGGAATGGCCGCGAGTGCGACACAGAGCAGATGATAATAACGTTCCCAATGATGCCTAACGATTAGCGGCGCGACCGCGATGCAAAGCAACAACAACGCGAACGGCAGCATGAT